>NC_009922.1:2811202-3123558 GCF_000018325.1 Alkaliphilus oremlandii OhILAs
ATCATATTCAACATCTTTTAGTTCATATGTAGTTTTGCTATCTCCTGTGCCAGTTTCCAAAATAAAGCTCAATTTTCTAATATCCGATGTAGCGTCATACTTTACGGTTAGATTACCTACAGTTACTGTAGCCAATCTGTCCCTTATTCTACCAGAGTTTAAAGGTGCATCAATACGGATATCTCTGTTCGATATATTCGTATCTTTAGTGTCCCCAAACTGTATTAATGGCAAAGTTTTTTCTATAATTTCATCGATAGACTTGATTACCTTAATTTTACTTTCATAAAAACCTTCACCTGTTATTTCTACTTTATCATTACCCTGTTTTTTACCTACACTTGGCGATATTTTCGTTATTTTAGGACTTGATGCTTCGTAGGTAAATTGAACTTTATTGGAGGTTCCGTAGTCGTTGTTTACTAAATATACTTCCACATTGCCTTTTATTCCTTTCGGCGTTTCTACCTCTATTGTAGTAGCGGTAAATCCTTTAATTTCTACTTCTACCCCTCCAAAATAAACCTTAGGAAGGATCGGTTTTATATTCTTATTATAATTCTTAGCTAAATCATCATATTTAGCTTTTAATTCCGGGCTTAACCAATATCTTAAATCATCCCATATCGGACTTCCGCCCGTATCTTTGTTACCATTGAGGTTCTTAAAAGGTTCGCCTAAGTCCCACTCTACATTACTATTTAGATCTGTATATGGTTCATAAAATCTAAATCCAGAACCCTCTATTATTACACTTTCTCCGCCTGCTGCCGAACCCTTATTTAATATCAGTCCAGTTATCTTTGGATCACTGATCGGAATAATATACGTAAAACCATCTTCTTTGCTTGCACTTCCTCCATCTGGGTTTACAACTACTACGGCAACTGTTTTCCTATCCATGTCCGTTTCCTTTGATAAATCACCTGGATACTTTGGAACTTTAACTCTTATGCTCTTCCCGTCTGGCGAAACTTCCACATCTTTAGGGTCGACAACTACAGTTCCTATACTTACCAGCGTCTTAGTTCCATCACCGTTATCTACAAATTTATCCCCAATGATGTTTATATAATACTGCCCAGATGTTGAACCTTCATTTGGAGTTATTTCATTAATTACTGGATTGAATTCTGGTTGGAAAGAATAGTAGAACCCGTTATTCCCTTTTTTTGAATCCTTTTTTGTATCTGGATTCACAATCGTTACATCATAGTAGCCTTCTCTCTCCATTTTATCTACTTTAAATATTAATTCATTGTTATTTATCACTCTTACTCTGTTTCCGGTAATAGTAGGCACACCCGCTACTTCGCTTATTGTATATGGTGTCATTATATTCAATGTTTTGCCGTCAATTGTCAAATGTTTTCTATCCGCACCTATAGTGAACTCTTTTTCTATTTCTCCTGCTTTTTTACCATAAATACTTCCGCCTTTTATCAATAGCTCATAAGCGTTTTTATCTCCATCGGTTAATAAAATTTTTCCTAGTTTTGTATCGAAATATATTCTATAGTATGCTTTACTCAAATCATCTTGTAAGATGACACTGTGGTGATAATCAGATAATTTTAAAGCACCTTCTTCGATCCTAACAATAGAATTCTTATCAGGCATCTCATAATCTTGTAGTTTAATATTTTTACCATCTGGCATATGATACTCATTCATATCTTTATCGCCTAGAAAAACTCTAGTACCTATTAGTTTCAAAATCCCAATTCCACTTAAGTCTTTAACTAATGGATTTGGAGGCAATAGATTCTCTCCTTTGATGGTTACTAAGGTACCAGCAGTACCTTTTTTAGGAGTAAAATCAATGATTTTAGGATCTGTGTATGTCTGTACATATAAGAAGTTGTCATATATGGCTATGGCCCCATCTTCATTTTGAACAATTATTTGTACATATCCTTCTGGTTTAGGAGGCGCATCGAAAACTATTTCTGTTCCGGTACCATTTCTTTTCACATTGGACACCTTTCCTCCATCAATATAAACAGATACCTTTTCCCCAAAATTCTGTCCTTTTATAGTTACACCTTTTTCTCCAGCCACAGTTACTGTAGAAGGCACTACATCTATAATAATTGGCTTTTTATCCTCTGTTGGCTTTATAAAAACGATTTTACCCGTTGCAGATGATCCTTCATCAGTGGATCCCGGAACCCTCAAAGGGTTCGTAACCTTTAAATCAACTGTATTATTCAAGATGCTTTCATTTATTATTTTTCCACTTGGAATCGTAATGATCATTTTGGAGCCTAGATCATTATTCTCTCTTCCGTCTATTTCACGTCCATTTTTATCTAGTATTTTTAATTCAATATCAGGACTTGAGTTCTTATCTAAAGTATGTCCTCCTAAAGTGATCTTTGGATACCTGTAGTGAATCTTTCCATCACTGGTTTCATATCTGTATAACAGGAAGTTTTCTCCTATAATAGATATCTTAAGCCCTGGCATAATCTCGTTGCTATCATTTACTGGTATTCTGTCTGGAACAATACTTGTTATTTTAGGAACATGATCTAAAGCCTCATAGGTGAATCCACCTACTAAAGTAGCTTCCTCTACTACTGTGGCAGTCTTTTTTATTCCATCCTCTGTATAAGCTATTTTTGTTTCAATACGAACAATTACATCCTTCGTTAAATTTTGAGGATCTGTATTCTCGGGAACTCTTACATTCATATAGTCATATGTGTCTTTTTCAAAATCTGATCCTTCTCTAAAACGAACAGGGCCCCCTACAAAAATTTGAATTTCCCTTGTAAGGGTATCTACTTCAACACCATTTTCTCCGATCAGACTATATCTACCACCGGTATAAGTTACTTTCATCTTATTCGGGTTCGTTATAATATCAGGATCTACCGGATTCCTTAAGCCACCAGAATAAATATCTCCACTTATTCTACCGATATTAATTCCTTTCACTACTGCATCAATACCTTTAGAAGATCCTTTTGAAGGATCAATACTATCTACAACAACACTGCTTCTGTTATTAACAACAGTAAATTTTTTATCCAATATCTTATAGCTTTTTATCTGACCCTTTATATTGCCACTTGGATTCACATTGTTCGTTAATACAACGTAGTAAGGGCCTTCTTTTAATCCTCTTGGCACAGTAAAGCTGAATATGTCTTTCTTTTCATCTGGATCTCTTCTATAGTTTTCTTCTGTAGCCATATTGGCAGCAGTATATTCTTCGTCTAGAGACTTCAGAAAGAATACACTCATTTCATTTTCTGGCTTTAAGCTATCTGCTTTTAAAGAAGCTTGGCTGCCTGCCCCTCCTTGGGTAGGAATCAGCTCTATAGTTTCTGACACATCTAATTTGTTTAGTACTGTAAACAGGTCAACGTACCTATGTTCTATTTTGAAGGATACATCAACTTGAGAATTTAACTTAAGAGTATCAACTTTTCTAAATAATGCACTCCAGACACCAGTTTTTCCCTTTAAAGCCGTGGAGGTTATTTCTGTATCGCTGCCACCATGTGGTATATTTAGCTCTGTAGTTCCTTGTACTAAATATGCGTTCACCTCCGCAGGAGCTGGAGGGGTCGGAGTCTTTAATTTATCAAAACCACTACCTGTTAATTTAATCTCTCCAGTTCCAGTACTATCTACAATACCGGTTGTAGGAACTTTATTCGTTATGCTTGGCATACCACTATCTGAAATATCTACAGGTTCTCCATTAATATATAACGTATCCCCTATTTGTGATGTGCTTAATTCATACACAAAAGTAAATGCAGTAGAATCACTATTTGGATTCACTTTTCTTGGTATACCAGTATTATCTGGAATACTTACAACAAGCTGGTCTACCCCATTTACGCGCAAGTTTTTACCGGTAATTACCACAGAATAACTATCTGCACCATAAATATCTCTAAAAAGCTTTGTAACTTTAATTTCCCCTATTACAAGATCGGTATTAGCAAAGCTCACAAAACTCTCTATGGGTGTAGCTCCTAAAATCATAAGCAGAGCTAGTACCATACTAAAAACCCTCTTAAAAACCAAACCTTTATACCTTCTCTTCTGCCCCACACCATCCACCTCACTTTATCTATTACTTAGACTCAACAACAACAAATATTCCGTTCTTAGAACTGGTAATTATAGCCCTTTGATCTACATTATTAATGTAGTAGCTACGTTCCTCCGTCCAGCTTCTTAATGTTTCATCATATCTTAAAACTTTAAAATTATTTTCTATGCCTTTTTCGTAAGGAAGCTCAATATACAGTTTTTCAAAGCTTATATTATTACTTGTTACTTGTATTAACTCTGACTTAATATTGTAGTTATACAAGCTATTCTTTAAGCTCTGCTGTAAAAAAGGCTCTATTCTTCCTAAATATACATAACTTTCTTCGCTTCTACCACTATTAATATTGATGTAATCCATATTAATATTTGCCCATTTAGAATAAGTTTTTAAAGATTCAATTGACCCATCCTTAGAAAAATGAATTTTTCTAAGCAATACATCCGTACTCATTAACTCATCTAAAGATAATTTTATGTCACTATTGCTACTGTATCGATTCAAATAGACAATATTTTCACCCTTAAACACCAATTCTACTACTTCCTTGCTACGATCACTGTCTTTGACCCTGATTCCATCTTCTGGAACGTGTTCTCCACCAGGAACAATGCTTAATGTACCGTAGGTTTCTCGTTTGTGATCTTCACTATTCTGCACCGTTATGTTGTATAGACCAGCTTTCAGTTTGTTTCGGCCTCGTGGAAGATATACTTCTAAGTACTTTGATCCGTCTGCAGATGTAATAAGTTCAACGTCATAGGCTTTTACATCGTTAAAATATACAGTGACTGTAGGATGATAAAAGAAATCACCATATATAATTAGAGGCTCCCCTGGATCATAGTCTTCTACAATACTTTGTACCACAATATGTTTCTCTCCTACGGATGGAATCGCCTTTGTTGTAAAATTCCACCGAATCACCAGATTATCCATTTCAGTAGAGTCGTTGGTAACAACTCCTGCTGGTACAGTAACTTCGTACGTAGCTTGAGGATTCAGAAGTTTTATAGGAATATACAAGTAAGCTTCTCTCTTTACCCTATCCTTATTAAATATGTAATCATTTATCATAGAAGAATTTGCCGACACTGCTGCAAGGAACTCTGTATCTAAATAATTAGTAGTAGAACCAGAGCCTAATATCTCACTATTCAATAGATTCGTGAGCCCAGATGTGGCATTAAACTCTAACTTACCATCGATGTCTTCGAAGGTCACCTTTAAAAAATATCTTTTTACACCATGGACAGTTTTAGGATTAATAGCAATGTCTAGTTTATGCTCATTATACCAAGTATCTGCATTTCCTTCTGGTTCTTTCTTTAAAACCGATGGTCTGTTCTTAGATATTACCGTAAATCTTGGTTCTATCTTGTCTAATGTAGTTATGCTGCCATCTGGGTTGTTGAAGTAAAGAACGATTTTATAGCTGCCTGTATAAAGCTCTGTTGAAAGCTTTCTAGCATTCTCTCCCCTCAGCTTTACCCAAAGCTCTGTTACATTTCTAAACTCTATATCGTTTTTTTCAATAACTATAGGTGCCGTATTACTACTTTCTGCCACTCTACCTTCCATCGGTACAAGTTCCATCTTCTCAATTTCTTCATGGAAGTTATGTCCATACAGCTTAAACATCCATTCTCCTTTAGACCAGATGTCTGTCACCTTCGGTTGGTTATCAACAGCAGAATACACACCCTTACCCTCATCGCTCTTACCTTCTACAACAAAGTTTACTTCCAATTTGTCTGTTTCTTTAGCAGATCTGGTTTCTAAGGTACCTCTAGGAACTACTAACCTATAGTACTTTCCTTTTTCTAGAGCTTTATTTGGATATAGGTACAGTTTTGTTTTCTTCATTCCATTTTCAAAGTAATAGAAGAACTTGAACTTATTAATTTCCACATCGATTTTCAATTCTGCCATTGTCTTTTCTAGCAATTCACTTTGCCATAAAACTTCAAAATCCCGTTCAAATTTCTTCTCAAACTCTTTTTCAAATGCTTCTTCATCGAAATCTTCTACTTTGAAAACTTCTCCTTTTTCTATTGCTTCTTGTCTTTTCTCTTCCAGGGCTTCCAGCCTTGCTATTGCTTTCTTTTCTGCTCGAAGCCCCTCTTTCTTTATTTTCTTTGCCTCTTCTATGGTTACATCCGTTGGATAAGCATCAATTAAATCGATTTCTTGTAATGCATCGTAACTTATCCTTCTAGTATTTCTTGCATCGTTGGGCGTCTCCTCTAATATCTCATCCTGCGCTCTCGGTATCACTTCTCTATCTAAGTCTAAAACAATTGGCTCTACAGGGCTGTATTGAGGTGCTCCAAAAAGGGTGTATGTTTTATAAGGCGCTTGTTCATTTTCATAAATGCTCTCAGCTCTCATTTCGGTAGGCTTTAACCAGCTTGCGGTTATGGTTTTATCATCTGCCTTGGTCCAAAAATTTAGCTTTAAATTATCTTCCATATTAAACCGATTTGCATCTTCAATAACTCTTTTATCGATCCATAGTCCATATTTGTTGGATGCTTCCAGCTTATATTTCGGTGTTACCTTTAATATATTGCCACTCACTATTTCTACTTTCCCTACAGGAATCTCTTCCATAAACAGAGGCTCTGTTTTATGATCTAAAGAGCTTATTCCTTCCAATATTTTAAACTTATCAATATCGAATGAATTGTTGTTCAATTTAATATTCGCTATAATATTGGATATGTTTGCTCTCCTGTCATATGGAAATACTTTCTTCCCTTTTTCTTCGAAATCATGAAGCTCATATATTACCTCTTTATCATATATATTACCCGTATCATCGTACTCCGTTATGGAAGCTTTTGGTAATTTATACAACTTTGTTGCACCTTCTAAGGAGAGTATCCCACTTTGCTTGTCCTCTCTTATTAGTCGATCAAAATGTATGTAAATACTTCCATCTAGAGATAAATTTGTCACTTTATCTTCTGAAAGTTTTATCTCCTTATTATCGTGGTCTAAATACCGAATATCATCGGTTTTATTAATATTTGAAGAATAGGCTATTGGTACTGGGAATTCTCCTTCCCCCCTAGTGATAAAATATAGATTGATTTCTCTATTAGAAATCGCTTTTTTATCTATGTTATTCCAATAATCTCTGAACTGTACTGCACCATCTCCTATGGATATTTTATAGACGGTATGTCTTCTTAAAGGAAATAGTTTGTCTACTTCATGATCATTAATATGAAGTTGTATTACTGTATCGTTAGTCCCTGGCTTTGTGGTTAAAAAGATATCCTTTTGGTCTAAAGCAAATTCTCTTCCATCAGATGATATAGTTACTTTATTTCTATCTTGAACCTCCACAGGATACTTAAATTCAAACTCTATGGTAGGCTCTACCTCAACATTCTCCTGATTGTTCTGAGGATACGTTCTTTTTAGCATATGATCTGTATAAAAAATGATTTCCTCATAGCCTTTATTGCCCTCAGCAATATTCAATATTTTAGATTGTGGACTACTGATAAATTCACTATTTTTTAAAAATAGACTTTTGTCTTCTAATCGAACTGTATATTTAGCGAAGTCCTTTAGAGCTCCGTTTTTATGCTCTAATACGAGCTTACGTCCAGAAGAATAAACCTTAAAGTTATCTATACTTTCCTCATATTGATAAGATGGCGGCATGTTATAGGAGGGAATTTTCGAATCCATAGGTTCAGAAAACACTTTTAGGTATTTTTCTATATTATTTTGAAAATCATAGACGAGCTTTATA
Organism: Alkaliphilus oremlandii OhILAs; assembly: GCF_000018325.1. Classification (GTDB taxonomy): domain Bacteria; phylum Bacillota; class Clostridia; order Peptostreptococcales; family Natronincolaceae; genus Alkaliphilus_B; species Alkaliphilus_B oremlandii. The sequence continues at coordinate 2,819,047 of NC_009922.1, forward strand.
TCATCTACAAATTCAAACTCTATTTTTCCATTTTGGTAGTCAATCCACGCCGCTTCATGGTCTGGAGCAGTATCTACTAAAATATCTTTCGTATACCGACCAAACTCTCCTCTCGTAACAAAAGTATGGTAAATATCCTTATTCTGCTTTCCTTCGTTATTTACCAAGGTACCTGCTGGTATGTAAATATTGTATAGCGTATGTGATTTCAATCTAAATGGCTCCATAGGAGTTTCTTTAGGAGGGCCATCCTTTAAGGTAAGGGCTATAGTACCACTTACACTATCCATCTCAAATTTATAATTTTCAAGATTATTTATTTCCGAAGGCTTTCCATTTTGAATAATTTTAATATCATGAACCTTATTTGGACTAACCAAGCGGAATCCTGTGTCAAAAGTTAAGTTTAAATAGGACAAGTTATAATTTATATTTTTATCTCCATTTGATATGTTCCCTTTATCTGTTAAGACTTTTAAAGGTACCTCTACATAGCTAATAGTTTGTCCCCAGCTGAATATAGGTAATGCCATAAGTGCACCGAATATCATTACGAAAAGTATTACACCTGCGACAATCCGTTTTATTAAATTAATATTTTTAAGCAATGTTTTATCCCCCTTTGATTAGACAAATTTCTGCATAATATATTATTATATCGGCAGATTCTCCATATATCTTTAGAAAAAGGAGATATTTTACTATCTCCTTTTTCATTTGATTTGTTGATTTTTCAACATTCTTATAATAATGTAAACTTTACCAAAAGCAGTTTTCTAACTTTTTACCAGTATCTCCCTTAAAAATCAATTCGTTACGATCTCTATTTTTAAAATTTCATTTCCCTCTATAATATTTTCTCCGCCTTTATTGTTCTCATTGAGAGCATCTTGGCTAAATTCCAATATGATATTTTCGTTTTTCAGAATAGGAAATCTACCATCTATCCTTATTTTTAACATACTTGGGCTTATTCTTTTTACAGCTGTTATATCTGGACTACCATCGGGTCTTGTACCGATACCGAAACCTGTCGGTATACTAACAACACGAAAAGCCTTATCGTAATTTGTTCCACTTAGATCCTCTTTAAAAGTTCCACCGATTGCCTGTATTAGAATTTCAAATCTTTGTACATCATCACTGGTACTAGCATGTAGCTTTTCTGGCAGTATATTAAAATATATTTTATTTGGGTCAATTGGACCAGGCACAGTTGACCCCCCTGTATTTCCACCATTACTTCCACCACTGCTGTATCCATTTAATTTAATCTCATAGTCATTCACCAAATACTTACCAAAGCTGTTTGTAATATTATTAGAAATAAAAACCTTAAGTTCCTGACCCGTATGATCATTGGAAGCATCCAAAGTTAATACAGCCGTTTTTCCATCCTTTAAAACTTCAACTTTGGTTGGGTAAATGCCATTAATTTTATAGTATTGTTTTGTACTACCTTTCGTATAGTTAACAACTTCATTAAACTTTATTTCCACCTTATCTGGATAAATAAGACTAGCAGATTCAACCATAAAGCTTGAGTAAGCATCGTTAACCGATACCTCTGTAATTGTACCCTTAAACAATTCTATTAGATTATCTTTTGTTTTTATAGATTTATGTACTACTAAATAGTAATCCTTACCCTTCACTAGAAGCTGTTGTGGCGTAGCCTTCACACTTTTATCATCTATTTGCTCAAAAGTTAAATTCATTTTATTGCCGCTTTCCTTTTCAATGAGAACGATGCTGTTGTTATCTACAGTTTTATAGTTAATATCCTGAGAAAACCTTACAGTAAAAAACTTGTCTATAGAAACATTAGATAGCTTGGAAAGAAGTCTGTACTCATTACTTTTATATAATTCCTGCATCATTTGTTCTCCAGTACCTGCGGCATATACCTGCTGTATTCCTAAAATATTTAAAAACATCAATAAAAACACAATCAAACAAAGCTTTTCTTTCAATGTATTCTTTCTCATAAAGATCCCCCAACTCTAAGATTTGTTGTATCTACTCTTCTATACGATTCCCCTAAAGCTACCCCTATATTTCTCATAACCATTATACCACGATATTTTACAATATCCTACAATGTCCAACGGACTAATTAGAAAAAACCTAGAGATTATTTTCAATGTATTTTTTCGCAAACACATTGAAATCCTCTAGGTTGTAATAGGATTTTTAATATTTTATTTTCTATAACACAACTCTTTTTTGATGGAATACAGCTTCGTTAATTTGAATCAAAAGTTTGTCTTCTTTTTTTAGTTTGTCGATTGCTTTATTGGCTCTGATAGAGATCGAGCCTTCATCTACTAAATAGCTCAGTACTGCACGAATCTCAGTTAATTTTACTTTCGTAGTTTTATAAATGTAATCTAAAGTCACCCCTAGATTTCCATTGCCATTTAAAAGCATCGTTAAAATCATATCCATACCCTTTTGATTATCTATTTCAAACCGAATATTTTTCAGATTTTTGATTTCTTCATCATCTAACTTCAATACTTCCTCCAGCTTCGGTACAGGAATGCTCTGAATATAGTAAGTATCACCCTTTGAATCCGCTACCTCCATTATTAATTGAAAGCTTAAAAGCAGGTCCAAATCTTCTTTTATATTTTTAGGATACTCGTAGCCAAGTTTCTTCAATACATCCTTTTTTTCTTGTAGAATTTGTGGTATTGTATTTTCCTCTTTAATATTCGCATTTAAAAGAAAATCCATTGCTACTTTTCCTGTTTTATTCTCTTGCTGTAAATACCCTATGAGTATATATGTTTTGTAAGCAGTTTCTGGTAAATATCTCGTCCATAAATAGCTATGTATTTCCTGTGGTACTCTAACTTGGTTATTCATGTTTATGTCTCCTCCTAAGTAGGCTTATCAGAAAAAGGATCTCGTCACCATCTCACAATTTAAAGCCTTGATATTTTAAGATTTATATCGTTCTATTTTAACACGATAACGATCAAATTAAAAGATATAACATAGTTTTGGATTATTTTCCAGTCATTAATCAATACAGTTAATTACAACCTTAATATCCATTATGTTCGTTTGAATCATGCAATGTACCCATGTTATAATTTTATTAGATAATATGTTTTATTAATTAATACAATATTATTTTTTAATAGCAGTTATCTCTACAACTTTTAGACCTAGCTCTAGCACGGCTAGGTCTTACATATTTTAAATAAGCTTTTCACCTTTATTTTTTTAAAATTCCACAGAACATATGTTTGCCCTTTTATAAAAACATGGTATAATAAAATTACTTAGAAAGGGGTAAAAAATAAAATCGAGGTGAACCTATGAAAACATTAAAAGAGGCATTAGAAAAACAAGAGCGAATTGCCTGCTTATTAACTCTCTACGAAAAAGATAGCGGAAACTGCACTAAAGTAATTTTCAGCAACAATAGAGAAATCCTACTGTATCAGTCCATCCATTCCGTCCTCAAAGTTATCGCTAAACATTATTCCTTAGATTTAAACGAACTCAGAAAAAAACAGCAAAAGCTTCTTAATGATAAAAATTACATACCTTTGCCCATAAGCAGGGATATCCTATTAATCTCTGTAAAAACCAGATTTCCTAAAGTAAAGGGCGACTCTTCTATTAGTTACATTAACTATTATGAAATAGACCGAATAGATAAAAAAGAACCAATCCTATATTTAAAAGGTGGCAAACCAATCCAAAGCCTAAATTCTATAGCCACCTTAAAGAAAAGATATGTTCAAGGAGAAATTTGTTCAAAGCTTCAAAACAGTTCCCAAAACTTTAACTTTGAAATAGCAGAAAGTGCTATGCCCTATTTCCTTCCTGCAACAAAAGGAGATATCAAAGCAATTGCTAGAGAGCTTGAAAACCTTAAAGAGCTTTTAAATCGCATCTTAATTACAAAAAAATGATACGTTCTTTAGGCACAGACCCTATGCAAAGAAATATTAAGCTCTTTGCACGGGGTCTTTCTATTCATCTTTATTTTACCTGTCTCTGTGCTAAATATAACTTAGAAAAATGGACCCTATTTCATATAGAAAATTCTCCTATTTAAGTATATAATTGAATGGTCACATTGTTTTGTACATATTAAAACACAAGAGAAGGGAGTATTTCTATGAAGCTGAAAGGAAAACTGATATTGTTCTCAGCTCTAATCTGTATTGTCAGCGTCGTATCAATATCCGCCGTTAATTATTTTTTATCAATTAAAGAGCTGGAATCCGAAATTCATGCAAATCACCAACTGGAAACAACCATTATCGCACGGGATATTGATAAGTGGGTGGCGCTTCAAAAAGATTCCTTAGAAGAGGTCTTATACAATCTTTTATACACAGGTAACTATGAAACTGATTTTGTTCATCACTTTTTTGTAGAGAAAAATAAAATAAATCCTGGTAATGGTTATTATATTGCATTTTCTGATAAAACCTTTATCGATAGTGCGATTTGGACACCGGGCAGCGATTACGATCCTACCAGTAGAGACTGGTATACCGGGGCTAAACAAGTACCAAATTCTGTATATATTTCAGAGCCCTATGTGGATGCCGATACAGGGAAAATGTTGATTACCATCTCTAAATTGTTTAAAACACCAGAAGGACGAGAAGGTGTAATCGCCTCCGATATTAAAGTGGACTTTATCGTTGACTTTATTTCCAACATTGCCTTCGAAGATGGGAGCTATGCCTTCTTGGTAGAGAACAATGGGAATATTATCACCCATAGAAATTCAGCCTTTAACCCTACCGATGAAAGCTTAACCAATCTTGAAGACTTATTTGACGGAAAGCTTAAAACCATTATGACAGAGAAACTTGCCATCAGAGATACCATCGTGAAGGATTACGACAACGAGGACAGATCCTTCTACTTTGCCAGTTCCCATGAATCTAATTGGCAGATTGGGCTTGCAGTTCCTATTGCAGCTTCTATGAACGTCATCAATAGGGTTGTTAACTACACTTTAATGACGACGGTTATTGTTATTTTGGTTTCATTATTACTGTCTGTGTACATTGCAAACAATATCACGAAGCCTATCACTGAATCTGTTAAAATCGCAGAAAATATTAGCAACTTAGATCTATCTAAGCCTATAGAACAAAATAAACTCAATAGAAAAGATGAAATCGGACAGCTTTATACTTCCTTTCAATTGATTATTGGAAAACTAGGGCGATTTATGTCAGAAATGGAAAATTCTCTAGCCATTAATCGAGGTATCTACCATGAAACCATGGACAAGCTTCAGTACTTAGTATCTCAAGCAGAGGATACGTCGGCTACTACCGAAGAACTTTCTGCTGGTATGGAGGAAACGACCGCTTCTGCCCTATCCATTCATGAATCTACTTCCCAAATAGATTCTGCCATATCGGACTTTGCTACAAAGGTAGGGGATGGCGCTATGACTTCTAGCTCCATCAGCACCAAGGCAGATACACTGAGTGGTCAGTTTGTTAAATCTAGAGATGAATCTATGAATGTTTATCGAAGAGCGAGGGAAGAAATAGAAAAAGCCATTGAAGCCGCTAAAGAAGTTTCTAAGATCAGCACTTTAACAGATGCCATCTTAGATATATCAGAACAAACTGGATTACTCTCTTTAAATGCTTCCATTGAAGCAGCAAGGGCAGGGGAATCTGGAAGAGGTTTTGCAGTAGTTGCCAGTGAAATAGGAAAGCTTGCAAATCACTCTAATTCTACGGTTGAAGAAATTCAAGTGGTTACAGCAAATATAACTCATGCGGTCAATCAATTAATAGATAGAGCATCTCACATCATGGAGTTTTTAGCAACAGATGTTGTTAGGGACTACGAACTTATGGTAGATGCCATCGATCACTACAAGGAGGATGGATCTTCTTTAAATAATATTATTGCAGACTTAAGTGCAACTTCAGAGGAACTAGCAGCAACAGTAAATGAAATTTCTACTGCTATGAGAGAAATATCCATTACAGTAGAAGAATCTACAAAAGCCACTACAAATATTGCTGAAAAAAATACCAATATAGTAGAAACAATCGTTGATATTAACGAAATCATGAGAAAAAATGAAGAAGTATCCGATAAGCTTGAAAAAATAATCAGCCAAGTTAAGATATAAACATAATCCATAATATAAAACAGCCATATCCTTATACCAGTAGGATATGGCTGTTTTAATACAAGACTCTATTTATTATTTAACGCCTAAATAATAAGCAATATTTGCATTTTCTGTTTTTATGCCTTTTATCTTGCTAACCTTCGAGCTCATGATCACCGTAATACCAGGTCCATGACCCGCTTTTACACAATCACTATGAACAACTATACCGACGGATACAGAGCCCTTTAAGTACTGGCGACCATTGGTATTGTCACAATCCCTCAATAAGACTAAATCACCAAAGCGAAGCTGGTCTATACCAAATTCCTTATTCGCTTCTTCATCCCCTGTCATGATATCGTAGTCCCCAGAAAAAGCCGTTGGACTACCGATGCCAGAGCCCATTAAATAGGCAGGAATCTCCGTTACAACAGGTACCTCTAGCATACCTTCCTCGTTTTCTTTGATTCCTAATTTATCAAATAAGCTAGGGTCTATATTCATACATTTAACATCACTGTGATCTTCTAATCCTAAGCCTTGTCCATGAGCCTTTACTAAAATGGAATCCCCTATGGCCATTTTCTCCATGTCTTCTTCCTTAAAGTAGATTAACACATGGTCAATACCCCCATGCATACCGGTTACATATCCCTTTGCACCTTTTGCTTCTCCAGAAACAACCTTCGCTTCGTTTCCAATACAGGACAACAGCATTAATGCACCATTTTCACCAGTATTGTCATTTTTAATGCTGACACCTGGCTCCACATGGTCTCCTACCCACTTCATACAGGAGTCCCCTATTTGCACATTGTATGTAATACCACCAGTAGCAGGTAATACCTCTGCGATCCCATCCCGATTGACACGGTAAGGATTGGAAGCTAAAGGACTGTGAATCTTTCCTTGTACAGATTGCATGACCAATCTCTCTTTGTTTGTTTTTAACATTATATCGTCCCCTTCGTCTTTCTATGTAAAATCCTGTACTTTTATTATAGCATAATCCATAAAAATAATGGCTGATTCAGAATATGAATCAGCCATTAATCTCAACACAAGAATTTTTAAAATAAGTTTTAGCTTTTTATTAAAGGTTTAAAACTTTCAAATTACTGTTCGTTTTCTAGACTTCTACAGAATTTTTCTTTACTTTTTTTATTTTAGATTTAAAGGAGTTGGATAGATCGTCAAATATAGTGTACATTACTGGAACTAAAACCAAAGTCAACACGGTAGATAACAATAGTCCGCCTATAACTACAGTAGCCATCGGAGCCTGTAGTTCTGCTCCCTCTCCAATACCAAGGGCTAGAGGCACAAGACCTAAAATGGTTGTTAAGGTTGTCATTAAAATTGGTCTTAGTCGAACTGGTCCAGCAATAATAATTGCGTCGAATCTTTCTTTTCCTTCCTTACGCAACACATTGATGTAATCTATTAAAACAATACCATTATTTACTACAATACCAGCCAACATGATGACACCGATCAGAGCTGTTACACCCAGCGCTCTTCTTGTTATAAAAAGTGCTAAAGCTCCCCCAGAAAAAGCGAGAGGTATCGTAAACATAATAATAAATGGATGGATTAAGGATTCAAATTGAGCCGCCATTACCATGTAAATTAATACTACAGCTAAAACTAAGGCTAAACTCAATTGAGCAAATGCATCCATCATCTCCTCATTTTCTCCACCAATATTATAGCTGTATCCTTCTGGCATCGGATACTCCTGAAGTTTCTTTACAATATCTGTATGAATGCTCCCTAAGTCTCTGTCTACAATCTGACTGGTAACAGTTACTACTCTTTCTTGATTTTCACGACTAATTTGAACCGGCCCTTTTTGTACAGATATTTCCGCAACTTGGCTTAGGGGTATATTGATGCCCATTGGCGTCGTAATACTTATTTGTCCAAAATTCGTTAAGCTATCGGTAAAATCTCCTGCTGCTCTTACTACAACATCGATTTCTTCTCCCCCATGTTTGTATTTAGTCACAGTAGTTCCCGATGCTCCCCCTCGTACAGCAGATGCTACCTGTGCTGTTGTAAGTCCATAGGCGGCTGCCTTCTCTTTATTCACCAAAACCTCAACTTCTGGTACCGCTTCACTTAAGCTTGTTTTAACTTCCCTAGTTCCTTCAACAGAATCTATCATTGTCTTAATATCATTGGATATGTCTTCCAGCATATCTAACTCGCTTCCTTTAATGCTGATACTGATCGGAGTTCCTGATGTCATCATTCCCATACTGGAAGTTTCAGTTACTGAAATTTCTGCTCCCGGAATATCCTTTAAAAGACTTCTAATTTCTTCTGCAACTTGACTTGTGGTTCTATTTCTTTCACCCAGCTTATTTAGAACGATAGAAATTGTCCCTCGATTGGTGCCAGAGCTGCCACCCATTAGAATGTCTCCAGCACCTATATTGGTAAATACTACAGCGATTTCCTCAACTTCTGCAAGTTTTTCCTCAATAGTACGAGCTACATTATTTACTTTATCGATCTGAGTACCTAAAGGCATATTTACGTTGATCGATATCGTTCCCTCATCGGCAGCTGGAATAAACTCCATACCTACGCCAAACAAGCCAGCTATACTGACAAAAAATACAATGATTGAAACAACCACCGTGGTTTTTCTTCGTTTCAGGCTTTTATTTAATAAGTTTCTATAGATATTCTCTACTTTGTTCAGCATTTGATCAAAAATATTATATATGGGCTGAAGCTTCTTTTTCTTTTTTGATGGGTCTTCTTCGTCCAATGTTAAAATTTTGGAAGATAGCATCGGTATCAGTGTTAACGATACAATTAGAGAAGCACCCAGAGACAATGTAACGGTTAAAGCAAAATCTTTGAATATTGTTCCAACTATACCGTCTATAAAGACAATCGGCAAGAATACAGCCACTGTAGTTAATGTAGATGCTGTAATCGCCATACCTACCTCTGCGGCTCCTTTTATTGCCGCATCTTCCTTAGAATGGCCCTCGGATCTAAATCTGTAAATGTTTTCAAGCACTACGATGGCACTATCTACAAGCATACCTACCGCTAATGCTAAGCCTCCTAAGGTCATCATATTTAATGTTATCCCATTAAAATATAATAAACTAAAGGATGCAATTAAGGAGATTGGAATGGCTAATCCAATAATCAGCGTTGTTCTTATATTTTTCAAGAAAATATATAGGATAACGATAGCAAGTATGGATCCCACAATAACATTATTTACTACAGTATCAATAGAATCCGTAATAATCGTAGAGGAATCTAACACGATATTTATTTCTATATTCGGATAATCTCTCTGCAGTTTTTGTATCTCCTTCTGAATTAACTTAGCCACTTGCACGGTGTTTTTACCGGATTGTTTTTGTACAGAAATATTGATGCTATCTTTTCCGTTGGTTCTAGAAATAGCACTCACATCTTTGTTCACTAAGTCTACCTTTCCTATATCACGTAAGGTAATAACATCTCCTGTACCCAGCGTAATGGGCGTATTCCTTATATCGTCAAGACTTTTAAATTCTCCACTGACTCTTACAGAAAGCTTTCCTTCACCCTTATTTACAGTACCACCGGGCAGGTTCATATTTGCGGTGCTTAATAGTTGTGAAAGTTGGTTGATACTTAATCCATAGCTGGCTAATTCATTCTGTTCAACCAATATTTCAACTTCACTTGTAAAGCCTCCACCAACACTAACAGATGCAACACCATCTATTCTTTCCAGCCTTTGGCTAAATGTATCTTCAGCCAAGGTCTGTAGTCCAGATAAATCCCCTTTCGTAGATAAAGCGATTTGGATGATTGGCATAGAATTTGGATCTATCTTTAATACCATTGGCGTAGTGGCTCCATCTGGCAGGAATCCTTTAATCATATCTACTTTTTCTCTCATCTCCAATGCAGCAAAATCCATATCAGTTCCATTATTAAATTGTGCAATTACAATTGAATTTCCTTCGGAGGATATGGAGCTAACAGTATCTATATTTCTTACAGTAGCAATAACCCCTTCAATCTGCTTTGTAATCAGATTTTCTATTTCCTGTGGACCTACCCCTGTATAGGAAGTCGATATGACAGCCACAGGTACCTCTATTTCTGGAAATAAATCGATGGGTAGTCTAGTTAAGGATATTGCCCCTAAAAGCACTACAACCAAAACGATCATCGTTATTGTAACGGGTCTTTTTACAGCCAAACTTGATAAATTCAATGCTATTCACCCCTTACTACTTTCACTTTTCCACCATCTTCTACATAGTGTTGTCCTTCTACAATAACTTTGTCTCCTTCTTTGATTCCTTCTTTGATCTCTACATAATCCCCTGTGTCTAAACCTACAGTTACCACCTTTGCAACAGACAAATCGTCCTCTACTACATAAACGATTTGCTTCCCGTCTTTATCTAAAACCGCATTGCTTTTAATCACAATAGCAGAATCTACTTTATCTATATTTAATATTATTTCGCCACTCATACCTGGCTTAATTTTATTATCTAGGTTATCTATGTAAATTTTAACGGGATAAAGTTGATTCCTAGGGTCCACAGTTGGCGCAATATAACTGATGGTACTTGTGATCTTTGTATCACCTGCAGATGAAATATGAACCTCTGCCTCTTGCCCTACCTGTAATTTATTGATCATATTTTCTACAACATTCATTTGAACATAGACCTTATCTGTGTCTACGATCGTAGCTGCTACTTGACCATTTGCTATTATCTGACCTTCCTTAACATTTAAGGATGCTATGGTACCACTCATTGGAGCCTGAACCACGGTGTTATTTAAACCACTCATTGCTTGCTCATAAGAGATCTCTGCTTGCCTTAACTGATTTAAAGCCTGCTGGTAGGATATTTCTGCTTGGGTAACTTGCCCCTTGATAACATCTAAATTCTTATCACTGGCTGCTAACTCTGCTTGCTCTAACTGACTTTTAGATATTGCGCCTTCCTCATAAAGCTTTTTAGTTCTTTCTAAATTTAACATCGCATTTTCTATCTTTTCTTTGCTTAGTTCATAGTTGACAGAAGCAGTTTTTAGCCCATTTTCCGCCTGAGATACACTTCTATTTGCAAGCTCTACTGCATTTGCTGCTTGTTCCACACTTTTAGAAATATCACCTTGCTCTATGGTAAATAAAACACTGCCTTCCTCTACAACGTCTCCTAACTCCACATTGATACTTGTAACGATGCCCATGGCTTTTGGTATAACTGCCAACTCTTCGTTTGCAGCCACCTTTCCCATAAACCTTGTTCTATTGCCAAGAGAGGCTATTTCAGCTGTTTCTATCTCCACTGGGATATATTTTTCTTCTACCTGTACCTCTTTGAGATCTGTAGAACTGGTACAGCCTGAAATTAACCCTGCTACACCTACAAGAATTACGATCAGTACAACTGTAAACTTAAATTTTCTACTCACTTTTACTCCTCCTACTTGCTTCATATTCTAAATACCAAATATTTGGTAAATATACCTTAGTATTCTTATAATAATAGATTATTTTCATAATATCAATATTATTAATTAAATTTAAGTTTATTTTAATTTTTCTAAAATTTTAAGACCCATTAGTTCAAATTTCCTAATGGGCCTTAAATATTTATAAATATTAATTATGTTTTTAAATTATTTTAGATGGCTTTTTATCTTAATACTCGTATAATTCTTTGTCACCATAATATACAAAACCTTCGATATTTGCCTTTTTATATTCATCCGCTATGTCATCATGAATTTCCTTCATAAAAGCTTTTTTATCGCCACTTGTCAACTTCTCCCACGCCTTTGATGAAGAACTGTTCTTTAAGTCAACATAGAAAGTAATATCATTCTTAGTTCCTTTTAACTCGATATCAAAATCAATTTTTTCTTTCTTAAAGTAATCATAGAAATCATCATTTAAATCGTCTTCTAAACCTGCAAGAGTACCACTGCTACTAGACTTCGTATCGATACTAACCTTGCCTTTTTTGTCAACAGAAAAATCTAAAATATCTTTTTTAGCATCAATATCTCGAATATATCCTGTGACACTTGCATCTGGATAAGCATCTAATATATCGTCTACAATATCTTGTAAATAGCTTACTTTATGGGAGTCTTTTAGCTCTTTCCACTCTTTACTAAAATCATGTAAATCAGTTTCAATTTTTACAGTGATCTTACTTTTACTGCCGCTTAAAGTAATATCAAATTCCACCTTTTTATATTTATCATGATCTTTATTTAATTGTTTTTGTAAATCACTTAAAGTAATCTCTTTTTTAGCTTCTAATTCCTTTTCTAAACTTTTTACTTTACTTTCAAGCTCCATTATTTTAACATCTCTTTTTAATATTTCAGCTTGATAATATTGATTCACTTGAGTAAGATCTTCTGTAATATTAGCAGTAGAAGTTAATGCATTCCACTCTACTTTCTTATTAAAAGCATTTGCAACAGCACGAAGTGGTATGTAAGTCGTTCCGTCTACGATAAAAGGTTCGATGGTATTGGTAACATCCTTACCGTCAATTATAATTCTACTGGTTCCATAGTACGCCTGCAGAGTTTTACTAACAGAAGCTCCATATGCAGATAATCCTAAACTACCTACTACAATCATTGTAGTCGTTAATAAAGCAAGTACCTTCTTTTTCTTCAACATTAAATCATCCTCCTATAATTTATTTTTTATATATTCTAGTATACTATACTTGAATATATTTCACAAATTTGTCCCAACTTATCTTCTTCTTAGAGCCTCCACAGGTGGCAGAGCCGAAGCTGACATTGCAGGGTACACTCCGAATAGAAGACCGGACCCCAAGGCAACGATTGCTGCTATACGTATGGCTTCAAAGCTAATGGCTGTTGGGAATCCAAAGTTTGCAAAGATCTGAATACCCCAAACACCGATTGCTACTCCAGCAATAACACCAATAATACTTACATAAAATGCCTCTAGTAAAAACTGAGCCAGCATATCCAGTTGTTTTGCACCGAGTGCTCTTCTAACACCGATCTCAGAGGTTCTTTCTGTTACAGCAACAAGCATGATGTTCATAATACCCAGTCCACCTACCAGTAAGGAAACCGCTGCTATCCCTCCCAATAGTAGAGTCATCACTCTATTTGCTTGGTCTGCTTCGTCAATCATCTGGTTTAAGCTGGTAATGCTCATACCATCTATTTCCCTGCTCTTTTGAGCAGGCTTGTTATTGTTTCCAGAATTATTAGAAACAACCCCCATCATCCCGCCAGGGGACATAAACATTTCTTCAGAAGACTCTTCATTGCCAGGGCTTTCTGTCCCCTTGCTGTTTAGCTCTTTTTTAAATATTCTACCCAGTTGTATCGTCGCAAGCTCTGCATCTTCTGCTGAGCTTGCCTTTGCCCATATTTCTTCCACCGTACGTTTTCCAGCAATTCTCTGGGCGGTTGTGTACGGAATTATAATCTTGTCATCTATGTTATCCGCCTTATCCTTGCCCTTTGGTGCTAAGATTCCTAGGATTCTATAGCTCTGTCCATCTAAGTTAATGGTCTGACCTATGAGATTTCTAGTCCCTACTAATTTTTTAGAGACATTGCTACCGATCACTGCTACATAAGATCTTTGTTCCACATGTAGGTCTGTAAAGAATTGTCCTGCTGCTAAATTATGATCCCGAATGGCAGGAAAGCTAGGATTTACGCCTACAATATCTACCTCACTTCGATCTCTTCTCCATTTCATATTGGTATAGGTCTGCACTACTGGTGTCGCCATCTCTATCCCACTTACTCTTTCCACTAACTCCTGTGCTTTTTCTGGCTTAAATTCAAAGTTAGAAAGATTTGCTTTAATGGAAATTACATTGGTACCTAAGCTCTCAAATTGCTCGATGACATTCCGTCTGGCTCCTTCTCCAATACCCATTAAGCTTACAACGGAAGCAACACCAATTGCTACCCCTAGGATTGTTAATGCAGATCGAAAGGCGTTGGATAAAACACCGTTTAATGCCATCTTAGCTGTAAACCAGCAACGAACAAAAAAACTGTGTATCCCTTTTTTTCTTGGTTTAGACATGATATCACCTCTACTCTTCAGGGTCTTCTTCATTTACTTGAATTGGCAGTATTGTATTATTTCCGCTATTTTCTTTTTCTTGGCTAGGTAATAAATCCCTGCTGCTTCCAGTTACAACTAAGTCCCCTTCATTTAAACCTTCTTTTACTTCTGCAAATCGATCATTCATTAATCCTAGCTCTACAGTAATAACTTCTGTTTCACCATTTTCCTTCAATATCTCAACTTTATTTTTATTATCTTCTTGGAAAATCGCTTCTATCGGAACGAGTAAAACATCCTCGGCACTGCCTGCATCAATGTATCCCTTTGCCTGCATTCCAGGTCTTAGCTGTGGCCCACCGACTACATTTATAAAGACATGAAATTTGGATATTCCATCTCTGCTGCTATTTCCTCTTGTAGAAACATCTCGGACTGTACCTTCAAAAACTTCCCCCGGAACTGCATCTACGGTTACTTCTACCTTCGCACCTTGGGTTACATAAATAACATCAATATCATCAATTTCTGTAAACATTCCCATATTGGATGTGGTATATAGATATCCTAGCCAATCTCCAGGGCTTACCGCCTGTCCAGCTTGTTTTTCTGTATATGCAACGATCCCATCCATGGTGGAGCGAATTTCTAGCATCGGATATACGGATTCTAAGTTTCTAAGATCGGACTCCAAGCTTCGAATTTTTTCTAATTTATCCTGAATCGTTTGTTGGACATCCGATCCAGCCATGCTTACAATCGGGTCTCCTTCTTCAACTTCGTCCATATCCTGTACGTGAACCTCTGTTATGATCCCCTCTGTACTGCTTGCAACTCTATCTTGAGTTACATAGCTTTCTACAATAGAATTATTTGTAAAGAAGTTGGTATATCCAAGTGCATTCTTTAGTCCTACTCGAACCTTCATACCAGGCTGTATCAGTCCTTCGTTTAACCCTTCTACAGTTACACGGTATACATAGCCCTGTGCTTTATCCTCACTAGTACCAGCTGGCACTGGATTTGTGTTGATTTTAGTTATTTGACCCTCATAGACACCGTCAAAATTGCTAAAATGAATATTAACCTTATCGCCTTTCTTCACTTGAGTATATTCTCCAGGAGTTAACCTAAGATTAATTTTATATTTTGAAGTATCTACGATTCTTGTGATGGTTTGTCCTTGTTCGATCTTCTTACCTTCTTCAATATCTAAGTCTTGTATTCTACCAGATATCGGTGCCCTAACAGTAACACCCTGTGAAGGATCTATGCTTCTTATTTTATCTCGAGAAAGATTGGTAAGTCTCATAAGCATATCTTCTTCAGTTTTTATTTTTTCTCGGATGTCCTTCATTGCATCGCCTAGTCCTTTCGCACTTAAAGTAGCGAGAACTTGGTCCTTATATACATGATCTCCCTCTTTTACAAGGAGTTCCTCTAGTATAATCTCTCCTGAAAATCCAGCAGATCGTAATCCTTCACTGACACGAATACCGCCACCATCCGAAGGTTGCAGTTCACCAGTCGTATTAACCCCAACGGTTATCGTTCCTCTTTCTACTGCATGGGTAGAATATACAGGGCCATTATCCGTTGGTTGGACTTCTGGCATTAGCTGTTGATACGCATAAAAGCCTCCGCCTAATATAATTACAACAACTAATATAATCATAATTGTTCGTTGAAACATTCAAACTCCCCCTTGTACGTTTTTGTATCCTTACGCATTATTTTCTAACTCTGTACGCTGTATTTCTTCTATGTAATCAATCAACCCATCTTTTAAATGGTAAATTCGTTTGCCGTATTCCCCAATATTTCTCTCATGGGTTACTTGGACGATGGTGATCTTTCTTTCCTTGTTCAACTGCTGGAATATTTCCATAATGTTCTTACTTGCCTTTGAATCCAGTGCTCCTGTAGGCTCATCCGCTAAAATCAATCTGGGATTACTTACGATGGCTCTTGCAATGGCAACTCTTTGTTGCTCTCCACCGGAAAGCTGGGAAGGCATATGCTTGATTCTCTCGCCCAATCCTACAGCTTCCAAGGCCTCCTTAGCCCTCTGCTTTCTTTCCTTACCGATAACCCCTTGATAAATTAAAGGCAGCTCGACATTTTCCAAGGCATTTAGCTTTGATATTAAATGGAACTGCTGGAAGACGAACCCCATAAACTCGTTTCTGATGTTGGCCAGCTGCCAATCATTCATTTTCTGCACTTGCTGGTTGGCCAAAGAATAGGTTCCAGCTGTAGGTTTATCTAAACAGCCTATGATATTCATCAATGTCGATTTCCCAGATCCAGAGGGTCCCATAATAGAAACAAATTCTCCGTCTTCAATGGATATCGTAACGCCCTTCAGCGCCTGTACACTTACCTGCCCATCCTTATAGCTTCGTGCTACATCCGTTATCTCTAAAAGTGCCAATAATCTTCCCCCCCTTACACAATACTTCCCATATTAATATAGACGGTAAAAAAAGAAAAAAGTTCCATATCGTCTTTTATATCAGTATATCCTTTTATCCCCCATTTTTCTAGTTACAAAAGTATTAAGAATATCTTAAACCCGTAAAAAAAAGCCTAAAACTACAGATTTAGGACTATATTCCTATTTCTTAGCTTAGGCTTCTACAAGCTTTATCATTTTTCTTTTACGATGATTCCCTCTTTTATAGTTTTATCAGGAGATAGTATAACTCTGTCCCCTTCCTCTAATCCACTCAGTATTTCTACCTGCCTTCCGCTTTTTATTCCCTGCTTCACTTCTCTTATTACTGCCTTGTCTTTCTCAACTACAAAGATACAGTCCTTTTCATCAAGATTGAATACCGCATTCTCTGGTATTAATACGGTGTTGCTTTTACTATCGGCGATAATTTTAACATCTAGGTCATATTCCGGTTTCAGATTATTCACAGCTTCCTTCATCTCAATGTCTACCTTCACCCTTTTTTGTTGAAGCCCTAGATTCGATATCTTGCTAAAGGCATTGGGATGAATTTTCTCTACGACACCCTCTAAGTTTTCTATCCCTAAATCTTTGTTCGAAATCACCACTTTTGCATTTTCATGAACCTTGGCTATATCGCCAACTAAAATATCGCTTTCTATATAGAGCTGATTCATATTGCCGATTTCCATAACGGGCGTTCCAGGCTGTAAGTAATTGCCTTTCTCCACCAACTTGCTTACTACAGTGCCATCTATTGGAGCAACGATCGTAAAGTTTTCACCAGATTTCTCTAACGCCTGCCTTTGCAGGTCTAATTGCTTTAGCTGTGCTTCATATTGAATCACTGTATTCTCCGATACAGGCTTTTTCATCAGTTCTAAATCCAGCTTAACCTTTTCTAAATTGTTTCCTTCTGTTTCTAAGCTTCTTAAAGCATTTTGATATTCCTCATTGCTAATAGCTCCCGCATCATATAATACCTTTTTATTACGGACGACCTCTTCGGCTGTTCTGATTCTTTTTTCTATCTCCTTAATTTCTAAATCCAGCTTTTCAATAGCTCTTGAATCTGTAGGTTTTTTAGCTTCGTTATATTGAGCTAAGATAGCCGAACGTTGACTTTCTAGCTCTGCGATCTGTCTTGAAAGCTTCTCTCCATCTAGTTTTACCAATACATCCCCTTTTTTTATTTCATCCCCTATATCTACAAACACATCTGTAACTGTACCTACTGCATTTGCATAAACATTTGCATTGTTTTTGGATTTTACAACGCCCAATTCCTCCACA
Source organism: Alkaliphilus oremlandii OhILAs (assembly GCF_000018325.1). Taxonomy (GTDB): domain Bacteria; phylum Bacillota; class Clostridia; order Peptostreptococcales; family Natronincolaceae; genus Alkaliphilus_B; species Alkaliphilus_B oremlandii. Next base: position 2,837,008 of record NC_009922.1, read on the forward strand.
TATTCCCATATATCCCCACGTATGGCCGCTCCCATGTTCACTTCCACCGCTGTACTTCTATTGGTCATATACACCACTGCTACTACCATCAATACGACAATAATTCCAATACCAATCTTTTTTTTCATCCAATCTCACATCCTTAATATATATATTAGAATTTTCTAATCCTAGGATCTCCTCTAAGATACTCTGTTTTTAAGAGCATCCATAAAGTTTAATTTATGAATCTTTCTAATGGTAGAAAGCTGCGCCACTGCAACAAATATTACCGTAGCGATTGCGGTTATAATATAGCTTTTTAAACTAATGATTACTGGAATATTATAGATCTCTGTAGAAACTGCCGATGCCATCCCCTTACACATTCCATAGCCCAAAGGCATACCTAAGGCTATTCCAAGTAATGCCATTAGCCCATTTTCTCTAGTAATTAATTTATAGATATCTTTTTTATCAAAGCCCATAACCCGCAAGGATGAAAATTCCATCGTTCTTTCACTAATGCTGATGATCGTAATGTTATATACAATAGCAAAACCTAAAATTCCACCAAAAATCATCATGGTTCCCATGGAATATATAATCATATCCATAAACTCTAAAATGCTATTTTTCATATCTTCAATCGATTGTATCTGTTTTATATTTTTTATATTCTGAAGCTTTGTCACTACATCATCATTGGCGTTTAATAAAGCTCCCGTAATCACACCTTTTTCTCCCAATACGTTATTCATCATATGGATATCCATATACCCATTGCTTCCCAAATACTGAATAATAATATCCTTTACTACAACAATCTTTTCTTCATGATCCGGCATAAAGCTTTTTATTACGATTTCATCCCCTATTTTAACATCAAGGGTCTCTGCTAATATTTTAGAAAGAACAATCCCTTCTTGAGGGAGTTTAATTTCCACTCCAGATAGATTCTTAAAGTTGTACAGCTGAGTATCTCTCGGTATGCCGATCACACTGACTGCCTTTTTCCGCCAGCCTCTGCTTAGCTCCAAAGGGACTTCGGTCTTTGGCTCCATATAATCTATATCAATGAGCTTAGATAGCTCTAGCAGCGCATTGCGGTCCATAGGAACTGCAAAATCTATATTATAATCCATCGTTTGTAGTTCTCCATATTGCATCGTAAATAGACTGTCGAAAACAGAGGACATAAATACGGGCACCATGGTTATGCTATAGGTCAAGGCTATTCCTAAAACTAAAAATACGGCTCTCCTTTTGTTTCTCGCTATGTTTCTAATTACCATTTTCCAGCTAAAAGAGATTTTGCTCCAAATAAATTTAACTTTTTCTAACCAAAATCTTTTACCTACTTTCGGTGCTTCCGGCTTCATGGCATCTGCTGGGAAAATTTTCAGAACGCTTCTTGCGCCAATTAACCCAGATAGTATGCAGAATATACTCGTTAATCCAATGCCATAGACAAAGTAGATATAATAGATCTTCGTTTTAAACATAGGAATATTCATATATACCATATACAGATTCGTAAATAGAACGGAAAGAGGTATGCTTAAGATCATACCAATAACGGAGCCCGCTAATCCAATTAATATAGAGTATTTCGTATAATGACTTAAGATGTCGCTGTTGCTATAGCCTAGTGCCTTCATGATACCAATATAGATTCTATCGTTTTTTACAATCCTAGATAGCATAATATTAATAATGACACCTGCAACCATTAAGAACAAGAACGTAATGGAAGATGCCATGGTCTCCAAAGACTCCACTTCTTGCATCATCATGCTATGGCTTAATTGATCTTCTCTTTTCACAATTCTTTTGACACCGTATCGATCCAATTCGTCTTCTATTGCATCTACAATGCTATGGATTTTGTTGCGATAATTCTCATCTATCTTTATTACGACCTCATTGTAGCTGCCTTGGAATCCTAGAGAAGACTGGGCAAATTCGTCGGTAACGTATATAACACCAAATTTTTCAGGAGCAGGTAGTAAAGCCTGTTCATTTTCCATTAAATAAATATATTCGGGGCTGCCTACAACACCAATTACATCGAGTGCATATTCTGTTCCTCCAATATAAGGTATGATCTTATCTCCTAGGGCCATGCCCCTTGCATCGAAGAACTGCCCAAGAACTACTGTCGTCCTCAGATGTTCTTCTAATTCTTCTCCCTCTAAGGTAAATACGTTATTAAGGATATTCTCTTCCTTTGGTAGGGATACCATTCTTACAGTAACCTTTTCCTTAGGATTTGCCACTCGCAAAGGTACATCTGCACTTACTCTTCCTTGAGCCATTTCAATTCCATCAATATCCAGAAGCTGATCTATGGCTGTTTTAGGTATTTTAGATACCTCTACAAAAACATCTGCAAAGTTTGTAGCCTCGTAATACTGAAGGATTGAATTGTTAAGGTTATCTGCAACCATACTAAAGGAAATGTAAATCGTTAATGCCAATACAATGGTTACTGAAATAGAAATAAATTGCCCTTTAGAATTTTTTATTAGCCTCAATAGCCTTACATCTAATTTTTTCATTACCACTCAATCCTTTCAGGGCTGATTGGGTTTTCATTGATTTTAGTTTCAATAATTTCTCCACTTCGCATTTTAATGACTCGGTCCGCCATTTCCCCTATTGGCATGTTATGGGTAATTATAACAATGGTCTTATTGTATTTCCTGTTAACGTCCTTCAGTAAGCTTAGAATTCTTATGCCGGTCTCAAAGTCAAGAGCGCCTGTGGGTTCGTCACATAAAAGCAATGCAGGATTCTTAGCTACTGCTCTAGCAATTGCAACCCGTTGCTGCTCCCCACCACTCATCTGGGCAGGGAAGTGATCCTTTCTTTCTTCTAAGCCTACGCTCGCCAGTACTTGATCAATGTTTAAGGCATCTCTACAAATTTCTGTAGCTAGCTCAACATTTTCTCTTGCAGTTAAACTTGCCATTAGGTTATAAAATTGAAATACGAAACCAATTTTATCCTTACGATAAGCCGTTAGCTTTTTATCGCTGTAATTCGTAATATCCTCTTCTTCCATAAAAACCTTACCCTCTGTAGGCAAATCCATTCCACCTAAAATATTCAACAGTGTACTCTTGCCAGAACCACTGGGTCCCAATATGACTACAAATTCTCCTTCGTATATCTCCAGATTTACATTTTTGGCAGCTGCAACGGTTACTTCACCCATCTGATACAGTTTGCTAATGTTCTCTACCTTCATTAAAACCTTGCTTCCCACATTGCTTCACCCCTTATTTTCTTCCGAATAGGCCATATTTGAGAAAATCGTAGAATTTTTCTGCAAAAGCTTCTATGTCTTCTTTCGTGTTGGATATCTCTTCAAAATTTCTTGCAAAACCATCCATTAAAGAAATTAGAACGTTGGCTACAAAGCCTTCATCAACCTGCCTTATCTCCCCTCTTTCCATACCCTCTCTAATAATATCTTCAAATAGGATCGTTGCCATTCTCTTCTTTTCCTTCATTACCTTATCTAAAATATAGGGCATCTCCATTACATCCTTATAGAAAGCCAAGGAGTACTTCCTCGATTGCTCTATGTTTATCTTTAATAAACCATCTATTTTATTAAGAGTTCCTTCGATGTCCTTTATATTGTCTTCTATATATCCAAACATTCTAGCTGTAATTAAATCCAAAACCTTTAAAAAAAGTTCCTCCTTCGAAGAAAAATATCGATAAATTGTCATTTTACTAATACCTGCTGCTTCTGCAATCTGATCCATGGATACTGCTTTATATCCTAAATTTACAAACAGCTCTTCTGCTTTTTCTATTAATCGGTTATATTTTATTTTACTTTGATTCATTATAAATTTCCTCCTACAATGCATTCAATAAATTATACTATTGTACTTATATAGTATAATAGTATTATATATTTCGAAAAGTATTCTGTCAATAAAAAAACATAGCATGAAAACTATGCTATGTTTTTTGGATTCTATTATTATTTTGTTTTAGTTAGCCCCATACTATCTTGGAAGTTGATTAAAGCAGTATGGTATTGATGCAAGTGATTCATATAAGCTTTCTTAGATTCCATTAGAGAAATCCTAGCCTCTGTTACTTCCTTTGTAGTATTCATTCCCAGTTCGTAGTTTAACTCCGCAATCTCCAGGGATTTTTCAGCTAATTTTATAGACTCTTGATATATTTCTATATTATCCCTTACACTACTCAAATTAAAATGAGCGGATCTTAATCCCATTTCAATTAAAGCTTCAGCAGATTGCATATTTTTATAGGCTTCTTCAATTGCTATTTCCTGCTCTTTATATTTATAAGTCATACTCGGATATTTTATACTTAATGCTTTTAATACTATTTTTTGTATTTCATAATTTTCTTTCGCTACTTTTAGAGCGCTGTTATTATCCAGTGCTTGCTTAATCGCTTTCTCTAAATCAATATCTTCATATTTAGGATTTTCAATTTTATCCAATAATACTACTTCTGTATCTAACCCGATACCTAGTACATTATTAAAACTTAATAGTTGTACTTGATACATTACCTTTGCTGCTTCGTATACGGACTTTGCCTGTGTAACTGCCATGTTGGTCAGTAAAAGCTGGTGCTCTGAAATCTGCCCATTGGCTAAAAGCAGTTTGTTTTTATTATATTGATCTTGTGCCAATTTAAAATTTTCTTCGGCTATATTTTTTTCTTCTTGCTTTAAAAGTAAATCGTAATATGCTTTACTCACATTATTCGTTATATCGCTAATTAACTTTTCTTTATCCAACTTTACTTGGTTAAGTGTAAAATCCACATGTCTCTGTACAGCACCCATTGCATGTAGCTCTCTATTCACTGAGAGATCTTGCGTAACTGCAGGGTAAATCATTGGTGGCATATCCATACTACCTTTTTCTGTTTTGTTATATGCTTTAATATCCCTCATATTTTGATCATACTCAAATTGTTGCTTTTCTATCTTAATATCTTGTATACTGATGTCTTTATTATGCTCTAAGGCATAGTCGATCGCTTCTTTTAAAGTTAACTTTACTATATTCTGTTCCTTTTTACTAACAACCTTTGTATCGGAGCTTTCTTTACTACTTGTTGCTGCAGCTTCTATAGCAAATGTATGTACCCCACTATTTACTGCTGTTAAAGTGATTAATGTTCCCATTGCAATAGCCTTTTTAAAGTTCATGTTTCTCCTCCTATTCTTTATTCCTATTTACAAATTTCTTTCTTATTATACATCACTGCATATCTTTTTGCTAGTCATATGTTATTACAAAACAATACTATTGTACTTTAAAAGTCTAATAGTATTATATGTTTCAAAAATTTTTCTGTCAATAACTATTAAATCTAGAAATATAATAGTTACGTTCAACGTACTGATTCCATCTTAAACCTATATTATGAACTCAATATGAACTAAATTAATAAAGTAGGGAGAACTATTTTTATAGTTCTCCCTACTTTATTGCAAAACAAAGCTTTTACTGCCAGTTAATTTTATTTTCTTTTTTGGTCTTAACACCTTTCTCTATTACAGTCCCATTTTCTTCTTTTATTAATATCTCGACATCATAATGATCATATATTTCTCCGTAGGTTTCATCGCTAGGTCCCTTTAAACCTTCATTCACTGTGTATCCCGACAATGCCTTCAGAAATGATACACCTATTTCTCTTATCTTTTCTTTTGGTACATCTTTGTTTGCAGGGACTAACTGTAAAATAATCTTGTTATTTTCTATGTATGCCTTCGCATCCTTGATTTCTTCATACTTTTCAATAATGCTTGCACTGCCTGCAAATGCTTCTTCCTTTATTTCAGGGGTTTTCCCCGGTGTAGCATTATTACCTGGCACACCGTTTTTATCTGGTACACCATTCTTATCCGGTACAATGTTGTCTGGCTTCCCAGTACGGCTACAACCGATGCTAAAAGTTAGAAGTAATATGATACAAAGTGGAAATAATAATTTTTTCATAATTTTTCACTCCTTAATTATATAGTAGTACATAGCATGTACAATTATTGGTCCTATTTATTATATCCTCAAAAAAATAATTTAGTCTCTAAAATAAGGAGACTATTTGCTATTTTGATATTTAGTTATATACGTATCATATTATATTTACAAGAGATTAACTGCCTCTTCTAGTTGTCTTAGATCTTGATGGATATACCGACTGGTAACTCTCAAATCTGAATGACCTAAAAGCTTTTGCACGGCAGGTAGAGGTGCATTTTGAAGAATCAAGTTACTGGCAAAAGAATGTCTTAAAATATGGGCAGATATATTCTTTTCCCAGTTAAGTGAATCCTTAGCAATATGCAGCATACGGTTTATATATTGTGGAGAAAGGCTACCGGTTTTTTTCGTACAAAAAAATTTATTGCTTTCTACATCTGGTCTTATATTTTTTACATAGTCATCCAATATATAGTAAAGTTTATTGCTAATCGGTATGATTCGATCCTTATCTCCTTTACCGCTTATTGTATATATTATCTTCTCATCTAACTTAACATTCTCCATCGTCAAGTTTAGAGCTTCAGAAACTCGGAGTCCAGTATAAAAAATTGTCTGCACAGCTGCCTTGACTATTGAGCTATTTATCTTTTGAATTAGTAAGATGAATTCTTCTTCCGAAAGATAGTCTCTCTCCGTTTGTTTAACCTTTACAGATTCTAAAAATATTGCTAAGTTTTTCGTACAAAGTTCTCTTTTATATGAATATTTATAGAGGCTCCTAAAAATATATACCACTCGACTTCTAGTCGCACTCTTTTTTCCTGACTTTTTTAAATAGTACATATAATCTTCTAAATCTACAGAAGATATTTGTTCCATTTCTTTTTCAAAACCATACTTTTTTTCTAAAAACCTTCCAAAGTACCCCAGCTCTTTTTTATAACCTTTTATAGTTTCTTTAGACCTATCTATAGATTCTAAATACCTAAGAAAATTTTCTACTACATTAGAATATTTCATATTATGCTCCCCCACTCTGTTTTATTGTTTGTTATGTTTAAAGGTATATATCTAATTTTACCGATTATATTTGTGGAGGCAAGTGCTATTAACAGTACAGCATTAAAAGTGGAATTTAATCAAAAAGTTGATAAAACTTCTGCTGAAAAACTAACTAACTACTATGTAGGGATTGGCGATAAAGACGTAAGTAGTTCAAGTATAGAAGCTAACAACACAGGACTATATAAAGCTGAATTACAAGAAGACGGAAAAACTGTAATAATAAAAGCAGTAGACGAAGCTGCAAATGTAATCTGGTTAGATAAGAATACAACTACAGTTTTAACTACACCAGCAGTGGCACTTAAAGTAAATGCAACTGATTTTGTAGTAAAAAACAAAATGGTAACAATCCAAGTTCGTAACGTAAAAGATGCAGCTGGTAAGTTAATGGATACACAAGAGAAGTCCTTTAACTCAGTTGATTCAGAAGCAGCTAAAATTTATGGAACAGCTATAGATGCGACAACTAGTAAAGCAATTCCAACAAAAAACAACATAACAGAAGTAGTAGTAACATCAGACCAAGATGTTTTATTTATGTTTAATGAGCCAGTATTTGTTGATTCAGATGTACAGTTCTATTTAGACAGTAAAAATATAACTACTCATGTTTCTCTTGATGCAACTGATGCTTCCGGAAAAACACTTAAAGTAGCTAAAGCAGCAGGAATAAAAGATCTTACTCTAGGAAATCACAAGTTTGAAATCGTTGGAGTTGAAGATTTAGCAGGAAACAAACCAGTAGGAGATATCTACAATGCAGTAATAAAGGTAGTGGAACCTCAAGATAATGTAACTGAAGATGAAGCACCAGTAGTAGAATCTTTAATGCAAACAGAAGAAGGAAAATTTGTGGTAACATTTAAGGCAGCACCGAAAGATGGAACTAAAGTAGTAGTAAAAGACTCAGAAGGAAATACAGTAAAGAGTCATAGTACTACAGGTGCAGATAAAACTGAAGAAATAGAATTTGCAACTGCTTTAGCTGAGTACAAAGGTTCAACTAAGTTAATCTATACAGTAGAAGTAACGGGTGCAGACGGTGGAAAAATTGAAGCTGCTACTGGAAGTAAAAAAGCAGATAAATATTCAAAAGCACACACATTTAAATTAGATTTAGTAGCACCAGAAGTAGTATACTCAACAAAAGATGCAAAAGGAAAAGTAGTTGAAACTGAATTTGTTAAGAGTACAGATTTAGGTAAAATAGTAATTCCATTTGCAGACGAATTATTTGGTGGAACAGTAGTAAAAGGAACTTCAGCAAATGCAGTAATCTTAAAGCAACACATAGGTGAAGAAACAAAATCATTAACAATTCCATTTGCTGATATTGCTGCTCTAGTAAATAATGAACTAACAATAGATGTAGTTGATTTAGTATCAAATGGAACAACACAAGATATTAAAGATGCTGCAAAAGCTATGTTAAATAAAGATGAAGATGCATTATTAGCAGGACAATATGAATTAATATTACCAAGAGGATTAGTAGCAGATACGCTTGATAAAAAACTTACTAACAGTACAGTAATTCCATTTGCAGGAGATACTGTAAGATTTGAAGTAAAGGAAGTAGGTCAAGGCGGAGGAGAAGCATCTGTACCACAAACAGCACAAGATTTAGTAAAATATGATGCGGACCATGATGCTATAATAGTTGAATTTGTTGGAGAAGATATCAAAGCATCAACAGCTAAAAATCCAGCGAACTATACTCTAGCAGGAAAGAAACTAGCGGCTGACACATATATTGAGTATGAAACATTGAAAGATGGTGCTGGAAAAGTAACTGGTGGAGAAGCTCGTATATTCTTAAACAAAGATACTGTAGTTCGTGATGGTAACTATACTTTAAAAGTAGAAGGAGTATCAACAACTTCAGGAGCAAAAATGTTACCAGTATCAGTAACAGTAAAAGATATGAAAGATAATACAAGACCAGTACTTGAAAGTGCTGTAATAACTGGAGATGCTAAACTAGAATTAAGATTCTCAGAATCAGTAAAAGTAGAAGATCCAGATTTAGCAGCTGGAAACTTTGAAGTACTAGTGAATGGTGCACTATATACTGTAAAAGAAGCTAATGTTCATACAACAGATACTAAGTTAGTTATATTAGAACTTAGAGACATAGTAGACTATGAAGGTAGAACAGTAACGATAAGAACAAAAGCAGATAACAATAATGACCACTTTGTAACAGACCTAGGTGGAAATGAATTAAAAACAGGAATAAGAGTAACTGCTACAGTACAAGGTCAATAATCAAGTCATATAACGTACTCGGTAATGAGTAAATAACAATGCCCTTAAGGATTAAATCCATGAGGGCATTGTTGGGCTCTTATAATATTTGGTGTTGGTGATTAAAAGCCAGCACCTTTTTTAGGCTCGAGTCTGTAAATAACCTTGTGCTTTAGATTAGATTATAGCTTCTAATCTAGAAAAAATTATTAATATTAAATTTTGATAAATATTACAATTTTATAACTATATTTCATATTTTGCCAAAATCATTAGAATCTATTCATATTTTCTTATAATTTTGGCAATAATTATTCAAATGGGAAGGTAGGCTTATTTTTATACCTGAATGGTTAATTGTTAATCATTATACTAATCACTATAGATTAATTTAAGCCACTTACAGGTATGATTTTAACCTATCATCATAAAGTATTGCTAGTTGATTAATTATGGAGTCCCAATTTCTATATCTTTGAGTCCATTTTTTCATCACATTTTGGCTAGCTAAGTAAAGTATTTTTTCCAAGGATTGGTCATTAGTAAATACAGACTTCGTCTTAGTAACCTTCCTAAATTGGCGATGTAGACTCTCTATTGCATTGGTGGTGTACATAATTGTTCTAATCTCCTTAGGAAACTTGAAAAATGAAGAAAGTAATAACCAGTTCTCATCCCAACTTTTAATAGCAAATGGATATTTTTGTCCCCATTTATCTTGAAGATTCATTAACTTTTCATAAGCGGATTCCTCAGTAATTGCAGAGTAAACCTCTTTAAAATCCTTAGCAAACCCCTTTAGGTCCTTATAACTGACATATTTAAAAGAATTTCTAAGCTGATGAATAATGCATCTTTGAATCTCAGATTTAGGAAAAGCACTTTTAATCGCATCATTCAATCCAGTAAGACCATCTACACTGAATATTAGTACATCTTGAAGGCCTCTATTCTTAAATTCAGTTAAAACACTGAGCCAAAACTTAGAAGATTCATTCTCGCCAATCCAAATACCTAAAATATCTTTGTATCCATCTACATTAATACCGAGAACAACGTAAGCAGCTTTCATTTTAATTTGCCCATCTTCTCTAACCTTGTAATGAATAGCATCTAGGAAAACAAAAGAATATATTGGATCTAGAGATCTATGTTGCCATTCCTTGATACTAGGCAATATAGAGTCAGTGATTTTACTAACCATTTCAGCAGAGACTTCAATACCGTAGATATCTTTAATCTGCTCATGAATATCTCTTGTGGACATACCCCTAGCATAAAGAGAAATTACTTTCTCTTCAATCCCAGAGATGTCTCTTTTATTTTTAGGAACAACCGCAGGTTCAAATTCACCATTTCTATCCCTAGGAATATCTAAACTCATTTCACCAAACTGAGTTTTTACCTTCTTTTCAGAATAACCATTCCGGCGATTAGAAGTATTCTTGTTTTCCCTGTCTCCCTTAGAATAGCAAAGCTCTACCTCAAGCTCCGCTTCTAGCATTTCCTGCAGAACATCCTTAAATATATCTTTTAGATCGGACTGAAGATCTCCTGCTGACTTTAAATTTCCGGAAGTAATCATTTCTCTTAAAAACTCTTTAGGTAATGTACTCATAAAAAATGCTCCTCTCTGAATTTATATTATTAGTAATTTTTTCCAGAGAAGAGCGTTTATTTTCACTTAAGCACAGATTATTTTACACTACCATAGAAAGAAACACTTCACAAATATTTCTACCTGTGAAGTGCTTTGATTTTTATCTTTTCTATTAAAGGAGGTTAGCCCTCTTGAATCTACAATTATTTTGCTACTGTGTATGACGCTTCAGGTACTAATTTATTTCCATTAGCATCGGTTACATCTATAGTTTTATCAAATTCTACTGTTATTGGCTTAGTTAAATCTGTAACTGATGTTGTTAATGTAACAGTAGCTGTATTAGAAGTTGTTACTACTCCAAATTTAGTTGCATCTGCTACCCCATCAACTTTTACTGTTGCAAAGTTTGCATTTGCTGTTACATTTTCTGAGAAAGTAATTGTTACTTTATTTGGTGCTGTAAATTCTATTTTCTTAACTGTTGGCGCAACATTTTCTTCAAATGTTGCAACTTCAGCAAATGCATCAATTGCTACACCTGCTTTAGTTTTAACAGCTGAATCAATTGTAAATTCATAGTCACCATCTAATAATATAGTTTCTGTATTTAATGTTAATTTAACTGTTTTTGCATTACCATCAAAGATTGCTGATTTAAATACTGTTTTTCCTTCTACTTTATAATTGTTAACATCTAAAGCTGATGCTCCCATTTCTTTATCGAAGTTAACTACAACGTTTTTAGCATCGATTGCACCTAGAGTTACAGTTGCTTTTTCTGTGTCAACAGGTGCTTTTATTTCAAATGCGATAGCAATTTTGTCTGTTGCTCCTAATGGAGTAACATCTGCAACAGTTAATTGACCAGTATATTTACCTGGTGCAAATCCACTTGCATTATTTAAAACAAAATCTTTTGTAGTACCATCAGCTGTAATATCTGCATTTAGTACAGATACTGTAGTAGTTACCATGTCAGCATCTACCCTTGTTAAGGATATATCTGTTGCAGTCTTATCTACATTCATATCAAAAGTAAGTGCAACAGATTTATTATCAGCTGCTACTGTTGTTTTTTCTAATTTAGCTGCTTGTGCTTTGAATTGAACATTAAATGATTTTGCTGTTCCAGAATTTCCAACTAAATCATCAAAAGCAGTTAATTCAACAGCATGAGCTCCTGCTGTTGTAACAGCACCTAAAGTTATTTCAACTTCAAGAGGATTCTTAGGGTTTTTAGCTGCTATTATTGAACTATCAGGTGTTCCATCTAATGAAAGAGTAATTGTTGACTCATCTACTTCTTCACTGAATGTTACAATAACTTTTTGTAATCCTTCTGATTTCACTGAAACTATTTCTGGAGCAACTTCATCCACTACTATAGATTTTACAGTTACTTCTGCGGGGTTAGGGCTAATAATATTTCCAGCTAAGTCTTTTACTCCTAATAATGTTACTTTATATTCTTTATTAGCTGCAATTCCTTTTACTGCAAATTTGCTCGCATCATTAGGGTCTATATTTACAGTTTCAGTAGTTATTGCTGTCCCATCAACTCTAACAATAGTTGCAGTTGCTCCTGTCATGTCAACTTCTTCAGACATTTGAATTACCGCTTGCCCTGCTAAAGGATATGTTACACTTGCCACAGTTGGTTTAACTGTATCTTTAAATGAAATTTCTTTTGTATAAAGTGCAGTTGTCTTTGTAGCATCAGCTTTTGATTGAATAGGATCTACCATTACTATATAATCACCATCTAAAGCAGCACCTAAAATAAGTGTAGCTTCTTTCTCATTTGATGATAAAGTTGCTGTAGAAACAGTTACTGGTGATCCATCCTTTTTCTTAATAGTATAGTTAGCAGTATTCTCCGCTTGACCAGATCTAACTACTTCTTGACCAAATGTTACTTTGATTTTTTTAGCATTAATAGCACTTACCTCTACAACTTTTAACTCACCTTCTACAGGTGTTTCAACATCTTTAACAGGTGTATAATCTTTTTCAAGAATATTTAAAAAGTCATTTTTATTCTTAAGGTATGCTTCATTTGCATCTTTAAAAGAATATAACTTTCCACCATTTCCCTCAAACAAATAGCTACTTGGTCTTACAGCAACATTACGTTGTTCTTTTGCTGATAAAGCCATTTGTTGAGCAGTTTTATGAATATTACCATCTGTAGTATATACATCTCTTGGTGCTGCAGATGCAATAGATGTACTTGCTAGCATTACAGTTGCTAATACAACAGAAGAAATTCTCTTGTAATTTTTCATTAATGCTTACCTCCTTGTATTTTACGATTTACTTGTTAACCTAAATTAGTGTTAATTGAATATTATGTAACAATTTCCCCACCATTTAAGGTGGTGGAGAAATTGTTATATTGAGAATATTAATATCTTAATTACTTGATTTTAACAGATGCTTCTGTACCGTTAACAGTTACTTTAACTGTATCTCCAGCTTTAACACCAAACACTCTTAATACAGCATCTTCAACTGCAAAATCGTTTGCATCTACTGAACTTCCGTTTAAAGAAACTTTTGATACAGTGTCTCCAGCTTTTAATTCTACTGTTAAAACAACACCATACATTGTTTCTTCTAACTTACCAGTTAATTCTTCTGATGGTTGCTCTCCTGGGTTTTCACCTGGTTTTCCATCTTTGTACTCAGTTACTACTACTAGTACTTTAAGTTCTCCAGCATCTTCTACGAATACTACAGAGTCTTTGTCAGAAATTCTAGATAGTCTTGTAGTTCCATCTAAAGCTCCATCTTCGTCAACTTTGTAAACTACTGTTTCGTTGCTAACTAGGTACCACTTACCATCTAATAATAAGTAGTCTCCATCTTTCTTAGTTACCTTGAATGCTTCTTTATCTTTAGCATTGTTTCTAGTTATATCTGTTAACTCACCTTTGTTGTTTAACTTAAATTCAACAAGGTCACCTTTTTTAACATCATTTCTACCAGCTACAATGTATTCAGCTTTTGCTTCGCCAGCAACATCGATTTCAACTTTATAGTCTCCACCTTTTCTTGTTACGTCGCCAGTTACTAAACCGAATTTAGCATCGTCTTTAGCTTCGAAAGCTTTGTCAACGAATACGATTAGATCTGCATTTCTTCCTGCATCTCCAACAACGATTACTCTTTCACCAGACTTAATTGTTCTCTTAGCGATATCGCTGTGTTTGATTAGAGAAGGCTTAAGCTCACCTTTGCTGTTAATAGCTTTAATAGCTACTGTGTTCTCTCTAATGTAGAATCTGTCTTTACCAATAGTTATAAATTTATCGTCAGATTTTTTCTCTGCTGATAATGTTTTTACGTTAGATACTACTTTTAAATCACCTTTGCTGATTTCGCCATCTTTGTTTAATTTGAATTCTACTGCTACAAATTCATCTTTTAAATAATCAACTTTTAATGCTGATGTAACATCTTTTCTATCTTCGAATTTGTATTCTACTTCTTTACCTTCAGATGTGAATACTGTTAATACAGGATTTCTACCATCTTCTAGGTAAGTAGCTACACCGTAGATAGTTTTGCTTGTGTAATCTGCATCTGTTGTTAATACCATAGCTCTTCCTTGAAGGTTAAGAACTACTACTACTTTCTCATCAATGAATTCTTCAACTTTTTCAAAGTTAGTGCTTGCCCACTCTTCGAAATCTGTTCCTTCATTTCCAGAGAAGATTGCATCGTTAGCATCTCTTACAATGTTTGTTCCGTTAACAGTTACTCTGTTATCTCTTGCTCTTACTGCTTCAAGTTTTCCTTCTACAACATCATTTCTGATTACGAAGAATAACTGATCATCATCATTTTCCCATCCGAAGATAGCTGTACCTTCTTTAATATCTTCTAAAGAAGCTTTGCTAAAGTCTGCATTGAATACAAATACATCTGCTGCTTTGTAATCATCAAGTTCGATTGTGTCTTCACCTACAGCTTCAACACTTACAAACTTAAGTTCATCTTTTTTAACTTCTTTAGCCATACCTACTTTATCTGCATCGAATTTAATTAGGTAAGCGAAAGCTACGTCTCCGTATTCATTTAATACGAATTTTCCATAAAGACCATCTTTAACGTCTTCAACATCTTCTTTTTCATTTCCAATATATACTACAGCTGCATCGATACCATTTCTAGAATCTTTTTCAGCCCACTCGTACTTTGTAGCTGAGTTGTCTTTATTTCTAACTTCTACTTTTAATGTCTTTTTGTCTTCTTTGTTTGATACAACTGTACCGTAAACAACATCACTTTCAGCTGTTTCTACTTCATATCTGAAGATTTCTTCGTTATCATCGTTATACCATGCAGAAACTTTTAAACCTAATACAGCATCTACATCGAAATCGAATTTATCAGATATTGTATATTTTACAGTTTTGTCAATTTTATTTCCATTTTCTTTTTCTACATTAATTTTGATTTCGTTAGCTTTTAGCTTCTCTACTCTGTAGTTCGCTACTACTGTACCTTCTACTTCGTCAAAACCTAAATTAGTAGTTAAGATTGTTTCTTTTCTAGTGTCATCTTTTCCAGAAACTACATATTTTGTTTCTGAACCATATCCAACTTGGATCATTTTAGCTTTTGTTAAAGAGTTGTCTAGTAATTGGAATACAGAACCTCTTGTGATTGCAACTCCTGTTGCGCCTTCAACGTGCTTTGTATTCTTAACATCTTGCTCAGCAACTACTAGGTAACCTACTGGATATCCACCTTTAGCTTGTGCAGCTGGCTCATATCCTAATGCTCTAACCATTAATGTAATAGCATCTTCGTATCTGATGTTATCAGCAGGTCCGAATTTACCATTTCCATATCCTTGGATGTATCCTAATCTTGTTGCTACGTTAATAGCTCCGGAAGCCCACTCGTATCCAGCCGCTACTGTTACGTCTGTAAATTGAGTTTCTCCTTTAGCTACGTTAGCAGAACCTTCTAAACCTAAAGCTCTTACTAATAATACTGCAAATTCTGCTCTTGTGATATTTGCATCTAGAGCAAATCCTCTGTCATCACCTTTAACTATTCCTAGATCTGCAAGTCTTAGAGTAGCGTCTTCGTTTAAGTGTCCAGCGATTTCATTTTTAGCTGGAGCTGCGAAGGCCATTCCAAAGCTACTAAGAACCATGGAAAGTACAAGTATAAATGATAATACTTTCTTCATTATGTGTTCCTCCTTCTTGATATTGATTTCTTTTTTGTAGAAGTGGGTTAAATTTTTAAGCTTGGCCGTAACCCCTTCCGTAAAAACCAGCCAGCCTTAAAATTATATAGATGCGACTGCCATCCTTATATGTAATGTCGTCGCACACTATATCAAGAATTATACCATCGACCTTATACTTGGTCAATGCAAAGATGAAGATTGTAATATAACTGTAATATTAAGTTATCGGAGCTATAAAGCCAATAACCTCTTACTGATAGCCAACCTTCATAATATCATTATACAATGAAAAGCGGCTCTTTACTATTACAGTATCATTACAAATTTAGATTCATCTCCATGATCACCAATATACGAAGCGGTATAATCATATTTTAATATATATTCTGTCTTTTTATAAAAAGTCCTGCTTGTACAAAAACATTTTTTGCTTTTTTGTAATACAACCTTAATATCACAGATTCAATCCTTTGATATAATTTAGTTAGGAGGTGAAATGCTATGAAAAAGATCTTATCTGTTTTTATGTGCTTCCTTTTACTCTTTAGTTTCTCTATTCCCAGTGCGTATGCCCTATCTGTAGAGGAACAGGCAGGAGAGCAGCTAAAAGGACTTGGACTCTATAAGGGCTACGAAGATGGTACTTTGGGTCTCAATAAAAACATTACGAGAGCGGAATTTGCTGCCCTAGCTGTAAGAATAGAGGGCTTAGATGATAAGCAGGAAGCAAACAAAGGTGCTACCCCATTTAAGGATGTCAGTGGCAACCATTGGGCTTCTGGTTATATTAATATCGCTTCTTCTAAAGAGCTGATTAAGGGCTTTGAGGACAAAACCTTTAAGCCGGAAGAGCAAATCACATATGCTCAAGCTTTAGCTGTAGTAATTCGTATCCTAGGCTACGAAAAAGATGTGACTGGTAGCTGGCCGAATAACTACATAAATAAAGCAAAGGATCTAGGTCTCGATAAAAATATGAATCTATCTCCCAATACCCCTATTAATCGTGGTCAGATTGCAGTGATTGTCAGCAATGCCTTAAATGTTAAAATTGCAGTTAAATAAATATCCCCTTCTTCAGTAATATTCCCATAGGGTAATATTCTGTAAGAAGGGGCTTTTTTTTTATGACCTAACCCAATTTATGCGACCAAAGGAAGCAATAAATTGATGGTAGGTCAAACGCAACGAACACCAAATTTGTACGACCGGAGGAAGTGAACAAATTTGAGTTGTGAGACTGCGAAATAAACCTAAAGTAAAGTAGAGCTATGGTTTGAAATGAGCTATTGTTCAGTTAACCTCCCAAACCTTCGTTACTAGGACGGTTAAATCATCTGTGGCTTTATTTTGACTAAATTTTAGAGCAGTATGCAATATTCCATCTGCGGTTTCCTGCGGATTCAACGAATTGGCATTCTTTAAAAAATCTATGATCCATTTCTCTCCCTGTTCTTGGTTGGAATCGATGATGCCATCTGAAACTGTAATGATTAAATCGCCATCCTCTAGTTTTTGTACATTGCCTTCGATTTGAATATCGTTTAGGATTCCAATGGGCAGCGTGGAGGATGTGATCTGATCTATTTTCCCGTCTTTGTGTTTTATAAAGCTAGGGGAGCTGCCTATTTTAATAAAATCTGCCGTTCCTTTATATAGATCGATTAGATTGATGTCTAAGCTGGAGAACATTTCTTCCGTTGACTTTAACATAAGGATGGAATTAATAGTTTTGATGGCGATATCCCGATTAAAGCCTGCTTCCATCATTTTCTCCAGCATATCGATGGTGGCACTGGATTGTACATGAGCCTTATCTCCAGTACCCATGCCATCACTTAGAGCTGTCATATACTGACCGTTTCTCAGCTCCATAAAGGTGTGACTGTCTCCCGATAATTGGTTTCCTTCTTTTATTGCCACGGCTGATTTTGTACAGGTGGCAAATCGATTTGCTTCTACTAAAGTAAACGTACAGGTATTTTTTCCTTCTTCTTTATTGCAGCTACGGCTTTTTTTCACTAAGCCCACACCTACGGCTTCCGATACTACCGTGATAAATTTCTCCTTGCAGTCGTTCCGGTTATAGCATTGCTTCTTTTCTATCGTTATTTCTAAATTCTCTTTTTCATTGTTGGAGACCATAATATTCTTTGCAGATAACCCTGCCTTATCTAAGGCGACGTATATGGCATCCTCTAAATCAACGTCGAAGTTGACCTCTTCATTGACACTGGTGGCCAGCTCTTCGATGATGTTGGCTACGCCTTTTAACTGCTGTCCTACCAGCTCCCTGCTTTCTATGAGCCTTTGCTTCCAGGTTAAATTTAAATAGTTCAGTTCATATAAATGGGCTACCTTCTCCATTACTGCATTTTGACGAATGCATCTTCTTCTCAGGGAGGTGGGCATATCCTCGCTATTGATTACGGTTTTTCCTTCTATGTTGATCAGCATGTCCACCATACTTTGATAGGTGCTGGTAAAGTTGTTGTCCCAACAGCTTCTCTTCATACCGCAGCTGTGGCATACATTATTGGCCACCTTTTCTATGAGCTTGGATATTTCTTCGTTTTGAAAGTGCTCTTGCTTCTCTGATATTTTCTCGAAGGTGGTCGATAGTTCTGAAAAGGTAGTTGCACACTCTCTCAATTTATCGTAGGTCAGCTGCCGCATTCTGTCACTGTGGCTTTTGCTAGAGTTCACAATACCGGTTCGTGTGTTGCAGAACTTTTCCATTTGAGAGATCCAGTCGCTGGGTATCAATAAAAACAATAGGAAGGCAACGATGACTTCTTTAAATTGAATGAATACTTCATAATATCCATTGATATAAAAGGTAAGGATTGCATTGCCTACTAGGAACCCAAAGGCACTTCCTATTTTCCCAATGTCCTTGAATATGCCTGCTAAGAGACCTGAGAATCCAAATATGCCGATAACAACAGTGGTACCGCTGGTAGACATACTGGTAATAAGACCTAAGGTAATACCCACTGCGGCTCCGATGCTGGCCCCTCCATTATAGGCAAAGAGAATGGTCATTAAGATTCCTAAAATATTTCGAATGGAAACGCCTAAAATATAAGTATCATTGATTCCAGATAGTGCCAAAGCAGTCAATATGGCAATACATATAATTTCTTCTGTAGAGAGTATCTTCCTGCTTTTGTTCTGTAGCATAATCGGAATCGAATAGGAGGAAATATATACGATAACGAATATAACCACCGCTTCAAAGGCTGCTATGAGCCAATCATATAGATAAAATCCAGTAAAGGATAGAAATAATGCCGTCGTTAATAGGTATACAGCGGAACCGATTAAGGAAGCCCTCAATACCTTTGTCTTTCTAATATCCAATGCATATTGGAATAATAAGTAGATGATTGCTAAGGAAAAGCCATAGGGTATGCTGCTGGTAATCCCTCCTATACTGACGATTCCTATCCATGTAGTAATACCGATGGGTCCATATTTTCGATCTTTTTGGCTAAGGGCTGTAAAAAAACCGATGCCAAAGGGCGTTAACCCATTCAGTATTCCCGCTCGCCCCAAAAGAAAGGCAACGATGTGCAAGAGTATAAGGTTGCCATCCATATTGCTCCATGGTGTTTCCTTCGGTTTGTTTATTTGTCTTACACTTTCTAGCTCAATATAGCTCCGTTGGTATGGAACTACTGTCGGTTTATCTGCCATAGTAACACCTTCCTCTTCTCTTTGTTTATATGGAAAGTGTACCAGATTCTTTCTAAAACTTTTGTCAACATTGGTCTGTTGGTCTCAAAAACTTTTTGACATTTATTACGGCTCTTTTGACAAATTGCTTCAAATATATGGTGCCTTATATATAATTTGTCCACTATATGTATTGTTTTTGAAATTTTTCTACTGTTTATTTAGGGTTCTATGGTGTTCCTTGCAGAAATGTTTTTGAATCATTGGGTCCTACCGTGGATATAATAGTAGGTTATAAGAATGGTAGGATTAATCCTTCTAGGTTGTCGTATTCACTGACTGTAATTTCATTGCTATTTAAATTTTCCATGATGATAGTTAGAATCGTAGCGCCTGCCAAAATAATATCGGCTCTCTTGGGATGAATCCCCTTTAGGTTTCGTACCTCTTCTACCTTCAGCATAGAAAGCCTCCGTTTTAATGCTGCTACGTCTTCTGAGGTTAGTTTATAATTGTGGACCTTATCTGAATCATAGGGATCTAGCTCCTGATGAATGGCTGCCAATGTGGTGATGGTTCCCCCAATGCCCATCAGCTTAACTGGCACCGCACTTTTTTCTTCTTTCAGTTGTGCTTTGATTTCTTCTAGGGTGTCCTTTACTATGCTATAAATGTCGGCTTCCATTTGTGTGTATTGTTCTTGCTCTATTGGGTCTGTAGTAATGTGTCGTTCTGTCATGCGTACGGCACCAACATTTAAGCTAATGGTCTTTTGTAGTTTCTTCCCCTGTCCCAGTATCAGCTCTGTACTGCCGCCACCAATGTCGATCACTAAAATCCGTTCCTCCAGCTGTTTATTTGAAGCAGTGCGTCCCAAGCCCATGGCTACACCCTGATAGCCTAACTCCGCCTCTTCTTCACCGCTGATAACTTCGATGGAGACCCCTGTTTTTTCATAAGCTCTTTTTACAAAATCCTGCCCATTGGCTGCATCTCGAACTGCGCTGGTTGCTATGGCCAGTATTTTTTCTGCGCCGTACGCTTTTCCTTCTTCCACAAACTGACCGAGAGCCTCTATATTTCGCTCTATGCCCTCTTCGCTGATTTGCTTATTTTTATCTACGGAGCCTCCGATGCGTGTGGTGTTGACTTCTTTTCTTCGCTCTACCATGTTTCCCTGTTCTACTGAAGCAAGCAATAGCCTCATAGAATTTGTTCCAATGTCAATGGCTGCATATCTGTTCATTCGTTCTTCCTCCTTATGGGTTATTTTGAAGTCGCATAAACCGGGTTCGGTCATAAAAAAACCAGGGGTATCCCTGGTTGAAATTTACTAGTCTCTTAATTTTTTACCGCTATAGCCGTTACCACGTCTACCGTCTTTCGCCTTTGTCTTAATTGAAGACATTTTTTCTTCACTGTCTTTTAAGAATCTGTTTAACTTATCTTCGAAGGACATTGTAGGTTGTTTTTCTCCGACATTGCTCCACTCCACTGAAGCTGGTGGCTTTACCGTTTTCTTCTTAGGCAGGGCTGCCTGTTTAATAGATAAACTTATTTTGCCATTATCCTCTATGGATAATACTTTTACCTTAACTTTTTGCTGTGTCTTAAGATAGTCATGGATGTTCTTTACGTAATCATCCGCTACCTCCGAAATGTGTACTAGTCCAGTTTTTCCCTCTCCTAGATCAATAAAGGCACCGAAATTCGTAATCCCTGAAACTGTGCCATCTAATATTGCTCCTACCTGTGCCGGCATAAATATAGAATCCTCCTTCAAAATATGTGTATATTCGAAATATATTATAACATAGACTTCCTAAAAGGTATACCTATTTATTTACTTCTGTGTTTTATTTAAATCTACAAAAATCTTCTCACCGTTTTTCACCATTCTCAGGTGCTCACGGGCTATTTTCTCTATATGTTCGTCTGTATTGCTATTCTCTATTTGAACCTTCAGAGAATCTACCTCTCCTTGCAGCTTTTCTAGACTTTGATTTAAAATGAGCTCTCTACCTTGTAAGTCCTGCATCTCCTTATATTGATCGTAAAAGGTAAGGGAAAAGTAGGCGATGGCAAAAATAAATAGAGATCTGAATACTAGTTTTCCATAATTAATTCTCCTTTTAGATTTTGCCATAAGGGTGCCTCCTCTTTACTTATTTTTTTCGGATGTAGGTTGCCGCTGCTTTTTTAGTATCTCTAATAAAATTCCCCGGTAGTTTTTTTAACCTTTTTATTTTATAGTATAACGGTTTTGTCTTATTTTTACAATAAGAATAAGGTCCCGATACTAGACATAATACGACATTGAAAGGATATTTAAGTACCTGATAAATGTCATATAGAAAATTTTTTATAGATTTTAATAGAAATACTAAGCTCTTTATTACGATTTTACTCAGTATAAATTGGTATAAAATGGACCCTAAGATGAACCCCAGAAAATTATAGTATCTTATGGCACCTTCATTGCTAAATATGATCACATAAAATGCCACAATAAATATAATGCACCAAAACATAAAATCCTGTATCATGGTAGCAATTTTTTTAGGCGTAAAAAACCCTCTAAATATACGGTATACATCATAGATGAATCCTATAAATATACCGCCATACATAGTGGCAAGTAGTATGTAGCTTTCTTGAAGAGTGGAATATATATTCAAGTTGATCACCTCATAGGGATTGGTATTATATCTTATGTGGTTACTGCTTGTATCGTTACATATTTTTGAAAAAATAAAAAGGCAAATAACAATTTAGTTTTTGTTATCTGCCTATTTCACTTATCCTAAAGTTACTTAAACATTCTTCCTAAAAAGCCCGCCCCTTTCGCTCCGATGCTCTCTCTATCGCTATAATTCAACGCATAGATCGTTCCGCTAACGGAAACATTGCCATCTTCCACGTTTAGCTTGCTAATGTCCAGTTCTTCTCCCTTAATGGTTAAGACACCAGCGATTGTTTCTAGGATCACAAGCTCACTATTAAAGCTATTGACATGCTCTACTCCAGAAACATTGAGTTTTTCTCTGTTTTCTAGCATAATACTATGGTTTCTTGCTCTCGTCGTTCTTCGATCCTCCAAGATACCACCTTCCTATTCTCAGTGTATACTTATTATTTATGAATAGGAAGGGCAGATTAGAACCCTTACTCCCAAAGCTTTACGATTTCTACACCTTTAAAGTAATGATTGATGATGTCTTTCACACTTTTTCCTTCCTCTGCCATTTGGTAGGCGCCCCATTGGCTCATACCAACGCCATGACCATATCCCGTACCGGACATATTGACCTGATCCCCCGATACGGTAATGGATTCTAGTTTCGTAGATTTCATTTTAGTACTGTCCAAAGCCACTCGGAAGGCTGCTGCCTCCACTGTCTCTTCTCCGATTTTTAGCTCTGTTGCTCTGCCAGAAGGCCCTCTATTGACAATTTCTATGCTATTAAAATCCATGGGCTTTTTCCCGATTTTCTCCATAGCATTTTTTATTTCTTGCTTTGTAAACTGAGCAGTCCACTTGGCAGCTTCCGGTGGTGCTTTTTTAGAGTCTGGAGATTCTACTACTTGAATGTAGGGCGGCTCCTGATCCTTATAGCCCAAGCCTTCCTTGGCTGTAGCAGTCATTCCCCCCGCATGGGCATGGAACCAAGCCTTTACGTATTTACCGTCGTGTAGAAGGACTTGCCCTCTGGTATTGGCAACGGCATTGATGATCTTGTCATTGACTTCCTTTGCATTCCAAGCTTGTGCTTCCTCTATATCTGTAGAAACGTGGGCACCCTCATATTTGGATTGTCCTTTTTCTGTAACAAACTCCATAACGAAGGTTCTTGCCAATATCGCCTGTGCTTCTAAGGCTTTCTCTGGAAAGTTATTGCTCATCTCTCCTGCAAGAACGCCTACCACATAATCTTCAAATTTCATTTCCTCCACTCGCTGTCCCTCGGTCAAGTATACTTTCACCTTAGGCTCTTTGTTCTCTCCTTGGCTAATCGCATCTGGGATGGGCGGTTTTTTTATATCTTCAACGATTTTCTTTTCTTGTACATTCTCTTTTGGTTTTTTGGCTGGTCCACATCCAGCAAGAGATATTGTAAGTAATACAACTACAATCCAGCTTATTTTTTTATACATATACATCCTCCTTAAAGCTTACTATGCCTTTAGTATGCTACGGAGGATGTGCATCTATTCAATAATGGTAAACATCTCTTTTGATCCTTCTTTGGTTACGTGCTCAGCCACATTGGTTATTTCTGCCTTTAGGGTTTTATCCCCAAATTGAATTTCTATGATATCGCCCAGAGCAACTTCTGTACTGGGCTTCGCTACCTTGCCATTGATGGAGACTCTGCCACCTTCGCAGGCTTCTTTTGCTACAGTTCTTCTCTTAATAATTCTTGAATTTTTTAGATATTTATCCAGTCTCATTTTCCTACCTCCATTCTCACAGTTTCATTGCACAATTTTATTTTCCATCCCGTCAATAAAATTGGCATTCGTTGCCTTTGACCCACCAGCAATTGATCGCTTCCTTTAATCGCATAAATGGGTTCGGTCATAAAAACCCCGCCACAGTAATATTATATGCTACTGGGCGGGGTTATCGTATGTACTCCTCTTTCTGTTGAAACTATTTATTCATTTGCTCTTTTAAAGTTTTTCCTGCTTTAAATACAGGAGCTTTTGAAGCTGGGATATCGATTACTTGCTCTGGATTTCTTGGGTTTCTTCCTTGTCTTGGCTTTCTTTCTCTAACTTCGAATGTACCAAAACCTACTAATTGCACTTTATCTCCAGTTGCTAATGCTTCCTCTACTGTCTCCATAAATGAATTTAGAGCAAGTTCTGTATCTTTCTTTGTTAATTGAGCTTTTTCTGCCATTTTAGCAACTAATTCAGCTTTATTCATTTGTAATTCCTCCTTAATTTTATAATACGTATATTTTTATTCTATCTAAATTTTAAAATTCCTTCTTTTTTGTTGAATTTCCATGGTTTTTTTCAAATATTTTTTTTAAAACCAGTTTTATTCCATATTTTGTTAATTATTCTTCATTTCTTTCTCTTTCTTTTTCTGCTCTTCCCATATTTTAGCCACATCTTCTTCTGTATATGCATTTTGATCCCCAAAAATATGAGGGTGTCTAAAGATTAATTTTTTGCAGATTCCTCGAATCACATCCTCTATTTGAAATGCGCCTCTCTCTTTTGCAATTTGGCTATGGAAAACAACCTGGAGAAGTACATCTCCCAATTCTTCTTCTATAGAGCTATCGTCACAAGCATCGATCGCCTCCAACACTTCCCCACTTTCCTCTATCAAATATTTCTTGAGGCTTTCGTGTGTTTGCTTCCTATCCCAAGGACAGCCCTCTGTACTCCTTAATCTTTCCATAATCTGTACTAAATTATTCATATTGTAATATTTTTTCTCACTATTTTCAATCCTTTTTATAAAAACAGTGGTTAAATAGTCCACCCAGCCTAGTCGGTCCAACTCATAAAGCTTGATTTTTGCTATTTTTTGAAGCCCTGGAACACCAGCTGCCCTTACAACGTAGATCTCCTGCTCATCATCGTAATAGTTCATCAGCTTTAGCTTGATATCGGAAGCGATGAAAGAATCGTATACTTGGGTGATCACCGTATTCATATTGGGGTCTGGCTTCATCACATCGAGATTGAGGCCATCAATCAATTGAAAACCGTCTACTGGATCTACTTCCAGCGCCATAAACATGGCATCCACAAAGCTCATAGCTGGGTATACTTCTCTTTCTATATGATGCTCCTTACAGCCCTCTATGATCAGCTGTACCGTATTCTCTGCCACAAAAGGGTGCCCTGGTACTGCATAGAGCACATCCTTACTTTTAGCCTCCTGAAGGACAGTATCCGCTATATGCTGGTAGACTTCTTCAAAGGTTTCGTATCGATCGTAGGCACCATCGAAGGTATGGAAGAGAATGCCCATTTCCTTTAAATAAGGTACCACTGGATGCTGTTCCGTACGTAAATATATATTTGTATGATTTTTCATTGCTTCATATATGGCCAAGGTTAAATGCTCTTTTCCTCCTGGCCCTAGTCCAACGATGGTCAACTTTCCCATAATATCCTCCTACTTTAGTAGCTTCGCTTTTCTTAAAATTTGAGCAATTTTATCGCCCTTCGGCAGAAGCTCAAAATCTTCTTCTACCATTGTTCCCGTAACTAGGAGCATGATTCCATAAATTGTTCCTCCTACTACAACAGAAGCGATGGTAGCAAGGCTGTTCCCTAGGATAGGATAGATCAATTTATAGGAAAGGAACACCACGATTCCCATAGTAGCCGCAGAGATGATGGGTTTTACAACGAACTGCATCAGCTCAAATTTGACCTTAATCTGCTTTTTAAGGGATATAAAGTTCAATGCTGTAGCAACGGTATATGCAGTCACCGTACCGAGAGCCGCACCTCTAACGTTAAGCCATGGAATTCCTGCTAAGGTATAGGTTACCACTAGCTTTAGCAGCGCCCCAATTAAAAGGTTCCGTACTGGGATTTCTGGCTTTCCTAGTCCCTGTAAAATACCAGTTAAGGTTTGAACCATGCACAGGGAGAAGGTGGCAAAGGATAGGAACAATAGCACCTGTCCTGCGGAAGTGGATTCTCTTGGGAATAATAACGTCATAATCGGTGTAGATAATACGGCTAAGCCTACAAAGGAAGGCAACGCCAATAGCATGGACACACGAACAGCAGATTTACTATCCTTCTGCACTGCAACTAAATCTTTCTTTACCATGGATTCTGCAATCACTGGCACGATACTCATGGAAACTGCCGCCGTAATTACTGGCGGTAGCTGTATTAAAGTGACAGCCATTCCTGTTAGCTGTCCAAACAACACGTTTGCTTCTTTGTAGCTAAAGCCAATTCCTTGAAGTCTTCTAAGCACCACCATGGAGTCAATCATATTGATTAAGGGCAGCACTGCTGTACCAATGATAATCGGCAGCGCAATTCTTAAAAGATCCCTCGTTATTTGTCCGACACTTTCTTCTTCGTATTGCTCTATGGGCTGAAAATCTGAAACAATACTCTTTTTCTTTCTGAAATAAATCACAAGCATGGTCAATAGCCCTGCAATCCCTCCTGCTGCGGCTCCAAAGGAAGCACCTGCTGCAGCGAATTCCGTTCCCTTTGGCATTAAAATAACAGCTAAACCTAGTCCCAATGCTACCCGCCCGATCTGCTCCGTTACTTGGGAGACCGCTGTAGGTACCATATTTTTAAGCCCTTGGAAATATCCCCGATAGGCTGCCATTAAAGGAACGACTAAAAGTGCTGGTGCCAATGCTAAAACGGAATAATAAGCACTTGGACTCTTTATAAAATTATTTACTAAAAATTTCGCACCTAAACCTAGGAATAAAAAGCTAACAATACCCATTGCCGCTAATATACGGAAGGATACCTGAAAAACTCGATGCCCTCCTCGGATGTCTCCCCTGGCTCTGTGCTCGGATACCAGCTTTGAAATTGCCGTTGGAAACCCTGCAGCCGAAAACGATAGTAAGAATGTATAGATTGGGTATGCCACTTGATAGTAGCCAAAGCCTTCAGAACCAATAATATTTCCTAGGGGAATTCTAAAGAATGCTCCTACTATTTTAACTAAAATTCCTGCTAATCCTAAAATAAATGCACCTTTTAAAAAGGTATCCTTTTTCATAACTTATCCTCCTATATTTTGAAAACTCACTTCTGTCCTATGTCAGTCTTCCTATGACCTTCCCTACATTATACCAAAATCTTTTCCAAGATTATAGATGGGATTATAAAATTTGTTTGCAGAGGCTCTCAAACTTTATGACTCACTTAATTCTAGTTGGAGCTTAGAATTCAAGTGCTTAAAATAAAATTATCCCCTGGGGAGAACCAGGGGACCTTACTATTCCATTTGTTTAGATAAAAAAGCTGCTGCTGTTGCTGCTATTTTCTTTTCAACCTCTCCCATATTGATATTCTTATCTTTAGAATATAGAATGACAGCGCCAATTGGATCGCCATGGGTTACAATAGGTGCAACAACCTGTGCATTATACTTCGCCGTATCTGCTTCATCGGATACGAAAGGAATCATGCGATCACTTTGATTTAAAACCATTGTTTCTCTATCTTCCATAATTTTTTCTAATGCTTTGCTGACTCTCTTTTCTAAATAATCTTTTTTAGAACCACCGGAAACAGCGATGATGGTATCTCTATCGCTGATAAGCGCATTATGTTGTAGGGCTTCGTGAAGGGATTCGGCATATTCTGTGGCAAACTCACTGAGTTCGCCAATTGGTGAATATTTTTTCAGTATAACTTCTCCATCTCTCCCTGTAAAGATCTCTAAAGGGTCTCCCTCTCGAATCCTCAATGTTCTTCTAATTTCCTTCGGTATGACAACTCTTCCCAAATCATCTATTCTTCTTACAATTCCTGTTGCCTTCAAGCTAATTCCCTCCTATTAAGTAAAATATATCCTGTGTAATCCTATTATTTTACCAATAGTGGGGTTTTATTCACTTTTTTGTAAGAGATTTATTATAATTTATCTTTTTTAACTACATTGGCTTTCTTTAGCGCTTCTTCTAAATGTTTTTGATAGTCCAATCTTTTTAGATAATCTACAATATCTGCCTTTGCATCTTCAAAAGATATGCTTTCGTCAACTTTATCCTCTACAACGATAACGTGGTATCCAAAATCAGTTTTAACTGGCTCGCTTATTTTACCTACTTCTAAGGCAAATGCCGCTTTTTCAAACTCTGGTACCATTCGTCCTTTTTTGAAATATCCAAGGTTGCCGCCGGTCTGCTCTGCTCCTGGCTCAGTGGAGTATTCCTTTGCAAGCTCTGCAAAATCTGCCCCTGCTTCTAACTTTCCAATGACTTCTTTTGCGGTTTCTTCTGTCTCCACTAGGATATGCTTTGCACTTACTTGCTCATTGTGGAAGCCCTCTGGATTTTCTTCGTAAAAGGTTTTTGCAGCGGCTTCATTGATCTCTGTTTTTTCTAAATAGAATTGATTGTATTTATATGCGATTAAATCTTTTCTGATTTGTTCTTTTATAAATGCATCATCTAGTTTGTTTTCTTCGATGAGTTTTTTATAGTTTTCATCACTTTCCATGACCTTCACGTGGTTTTCTTCAAATTCCTTTGTAACCTCTTCTTCTGTTACTGTCACTTTGTTTTCTGCTGCCTTATCTGCTATGATCTCTGTTAAAACGATAATGTCCAACACCTCTGCTTTTAGCGTATCTAGCAGGGTCATACCAGAACCATTATCTGTATTTAAAATTTCCTCTGTTAAGTTGTACTGTGTTGTTGCAATGGATAAGTAGTAATCTAATAATTTGTTGTATTCTGCTTCTGTCACTTCTTTATTGCCTATTTTGGCTACTACACCTTCAGCCAATCCAGTTTTAGAACATCCAGTTATCAATATTGCCATTGTAAGCATTGCTATAATCAGTATGGTAAGCTTCTTCTTCATATTTTGCCACCCTTTTCCTCTCATAAATTTTATAGATACAAACCATTATATCGAACTTGGCTCTGTTTGAAAACCACTAATTTTTTCTATAATATCCCTTAGCTCCATTAAAACCTTGTATTGATCCATGGTTAGCACCTTGTAGATGAAATATGGTTCCGCTGTGGCATTGAAGGATACTTTTCTGTGATAGGTATGAAGCACATTGCCAATTCCCTCTGGTTTTAACATACTGCCGTCCTTAAACTGAATCCGTATTTCCTTATCCTTTTGCGTAATGGCGGTAACCTTTAGACCTTTGGCCAAGGATTTGATATAGGAAATTAAGAGAAGATTCCGAGCACTCAACGGAATATCCCCAAATCGGTCCTCAATTTCTTCTTCTACCCTGTACATGTCTTCCTTGTTCCGTATGGAAGCAATTTTTTTATAAATCTCTATTTTATGGCTTGGATTGCCAATATATTTCTCCGAAATATAAGCATTGACGTTGAGCTCTATGGTAGTATCCTCGAATTTCTCCGTATACTCTCCCCTCATTTCGCCAACGGTTTCCTCTAGAAGCTTCACGTAGAGATCGTATCCGATGGCTGCCATATGGCCATGCTGCTCTCCGCCTAATAGGTTTCCTGCACCTCGTATTTCAAGGTCTCGCATTGCGATCTTAAAGCCAGAGCCAAACTCTGTGAACTCTTTAATGGCCTTCAATCTTTTTTCTGCAACCTCTGAAAGAATTTTATCCTTTTCATACATTAAATAGGCATAGCCCTGTCTGTAGGATCTTCCAACGCGCCCTCTCAATTGGTATAGCTGAGAGAGGCCCAGCTTATCTGCATCCTGTATGATGATGGTATTCACATTGGAAATATCCATTCCTGTTTCTATGATGGTGGTACTCACTAGGATATCGTATTCGCCATTCATATATTCCAGCATGATTTTCTCTAGTTCTCGCTCCGACATCTGACCATGGGCAACAGCTACCCGTCCTTGAGGCACCAGTTCTTTTAAATTATTGGCCACTTGGTGGATTCCTTGAACTCGGTTATAGACGTAATACACCTGTCCACCTCTAGCAAGCTCTCTACTGATGGCATCCACTACCATGGATTCACTGTAACCTAGGACGTAGGTCTGTACAGGGAATCTTTCCTCCGGTGGATCTTCAATTACACTCATATCTCGAATGCCGATCATGGACATATGAAGGGTTCGAGGTATTGGCGTTGCAGTTAAGGTCAGCACATCAATGGACTTTTTCAGCTTCTTTAAAGCCTCCTTGTGCTTTACACCGAAACGCTGTTCCTCGTCGACAATCAGTAAACCTAAGTCCTTATATTCAATATCCTTGGACAGCAGTCGATGAGTTCCGATGACAATATCCACATTGCCCGTTCTAATATTTTCTATGATCTTTTTCTGTGCCGTGGCATTTTTAAATCGACTGAGCATTTCTACTGTAATGGGAAAATCGGAAAATCTTTGCTTAAAGGTATTATAGTGCTGCTGTGCAAGGATGGTGGTCGGCACCAAAAACGCCACCTGCTTGCTATCTCCTACAGCTTTAAAGGCAGCACGAATAGCCACTTCCGTCTTTCCATACCCAACATCTCCACAGAGCAGACGATCCATAGCTCTCTCTTTTTCCATATCCTGTTTTACTTCTTCGATACACCTTAGCTGGTCCGGCGTTTCCTCGTAAGGGAATAGCTCCTCGAACTGCTTCTGCCAGTCGGAATCCGGGCTGAAAGCATGGCCTTTGGTCTTTTCTCGTTCTGCATAGAGCTTGATCAATTCTCCTGCCATATCTTCTATGGCTTTCTTTACCTTGGTCTTGGTCTTTGCCCATTCGCTACCGCCCAGTTTATTTAGCTTTGGCGGCGCATCGTCACTTCCAATATACTTTTGAATCAGGTCCATCTGATCCGTCGGTACGTAGAGGAAGCCTTCCCCAGAATACCGTATTTTTAAATAGTCCTTCTTGACGCCCTCTACCTTCAATTCCTCAATGCCGATGTATTTCCCAATGCCGTGGCCTTCATGAACCACGTAGTCCCCAACCTTTAAGTCGATGAAGGATTTAATTGGCGAAGCATCCTTTGTTTTATTAGTTTTTCTCTGTTGCTTATGGACCCCGTATATTTCATAATCCGTTATGACTGCAAATTTATTCTTAACGTATTCAAAGCCTCGGCGCAAATTACCACTGAGAATCACTACTTCTCCTGTAACTAAGTCCTGCTTCTCTCCAACCAAGTACTCTGCAGGAATCTCTTTCTCCCTTAAAAATTCCAGCAGCTTGAGGCATCTTTCCTTTGTTCCTGGGATTAAGGCGATTTTATAGCCTTTGTACTGAAGTCGTTGAATCTCTTTTCCCAAAAGCTCCAGCTTTCCATGGAAGGAAGCCATGGGCCTCGTATCGAAATTGATGATTTCCTTTGGTGGAAAATCTTTAATGGCTTTGGGAAGTAAGCTGAGGGTCACTATTCTTTTTTCCTTGAGCCGATCGATCACCTCTCCATAGGAAAGAATCAGTTTACCCTGTCCAGGGAAAACCTCGCCTCTTTCCACGAGGATCTTAAAGCTCTCCTTGAATTCTTCAATATAACCCTCGGATTTTTCTCTGAGGCGACTGGGTTCGTCTAGGATGAAAAGTGCATTGTCTTTGAAATAATGTAAAAGACATGTGGTTTTTTCGTAGATGTAGGGCAGCAGTTTTTCTACGCCTCTAAAATTTCCTAGGGACCGAAGCTTTTCTGATAGTTCCTCTAGGCTGTTCTTTAGGTTTTCTTTTGCGGCTTGGTTCAGTTTTTTGCTTATGTTTTTATAATCCTGATTCAGCTTTAGAATCACTGCTTCAACATCGAAGGATTCAATGGTGGTTTCCTTCGCTGCATAGACCTTTACAGCTTCTATTTTATCTAAAGATCTTTGGGTAGCTGGTTGAAAATTCCTTATGGAATCGATTTCATCACCAAATAACTCCACCCTTACTGGCATTTCTGCAGAGCTAGGGAATATGTCGATAATATCTCCCCGAATGCTGAACTGCCCTCTTTCCTCCACAATATCTTCTCTTTCGTAGCCTTGCATCACAAGATTTTCTATGACCTTTTCTAGATCAACAGTATCTCCCACCTGAAAAGAAATTTGATTTTTCGTATAGGCGCTTGGGGGCGGCATTAGACGAAGAAAGGTATCGATGGCAGTGACGACGATGCAGTCGCTACCCTCCAATATGGTTTCTATTGCTTTCATTCTTTCTTCCTGGGCATTTCGGCTCGTTGCTTCCATATTGTAGAACATAATCTCTTTTGATGGAAGAAAGATGGCCCGATCTCCTGCGTAGAATTTTAAATCTTCATAGATTTGCCTTGCTTCCATTTCATTGTATGTGACGATACATACCTGTCCTTTGATTTCATCCTGTATGCCGTAGGCGATATGGGATTTCTGCGTATCGTTCAATCCATAGAGCGCTATGGGACTTTTGCGGGATTCTATGTTTTTTCGAACCTGAATGTAGTCCGTGGAATTTCTTATTGGTGCAAGAAGTAGTTCTTTTGTCATGACAATCACCACCTGTTCCTAAGTCGTAAATAGGTATAGCCTAGGTAACAATCCCTAGGCTTTTATCTACAAATATTTTGTTATATACCAGTTCCATGTGCTATGAATCAACCACGCTAAGAATATTCCCCAATAAAAGGAATAGCCGTTTTCTATGGTACAATATGTAACCACCCCAAACAAACTGTGGCTGACAATGCTGGCCAATGCCGCCCATTTGCCTACTGCTTTGCTGGATGTGGCCATATCGTATATGCCTTCTATGATGCCGAATATAAAATGAGTCTTTATAATGCTGGTGTTTATGGCAAGAGCACTGATGGTTTTGGTCATTTCTTCTATAAAGGGAATCACAATGGTGATGCCAGTGTTCCCTGACTTTTTTAAAACTGCTTTATTGCATAGATAGGACAGAAACGCTGCAATAATTCCTGCAAGTATAAACATGGGTGGACTCCTTTAATACACTAGATTTTATAAATCTAGTTTCTGTCCTTTGTCCTATGGTTATACATCATAAATCATGTTCGGTTACCCGTTATATCGATTCATGGATACAGCGATGCCATCCTTCACTAAAGTTTCTACTGCTTGGGAAGCTCTTTCCAAGGTCTCTAGCATTGTTGGAATCTCTTCCTTTGGGAATCTTCCCAGAACATAGTCTGCTAGGTCTCCAAATTGGGGCTTTCCAACACCGATTCTGATTCTAGGGAATTGGTCGGTTTGCAGCAGATAAATGATGGATTTCATTCCGTTATGGGTACCAGAGCTTCCTTTTTCTCTGATCCGAAGGGTGCCCACCGGAATATCAATATCATCGTAGAGTACGACGATATTTTTCGGGTCTACTTTATAGAACTGCACAATATCTAAAAGACTTTGACCGCTGAGGTTCATAAAGGTCTGAGGCTTTACTAAAAGCACTTTATTTCCTCCGATGGTGCCTTCACCACATAGTGCCTTATGCTTTAGCTTCTTTACTTCAATGTTGTTTCTTTTCGCCAGCATATCGATGGCTTCGAAGCCGATGTTATGCCTTGTGGCGTCGTATTTTTTTCCTGGATTTCCTAGTCCAACAATTATATGCATATCCTCACCTCAAATCACAGGGTCTCTCTATGATTAATCAAATAATTTGCTTACTGAAATGTTCTTATAGATTCTCTGAATTGCTTCTCCAAATACTGGTGCAACGGATATTACTTGAATTTTGTCAATCATCTTCTCTGGAGATAGTGGTACTGTATCGGTTACGATCAGCTCTTTTATGACAGAATTTTGGATTCTCTCGATCGCTGGTCCTGACAGTATTGGGTGTGTGCAGCAAGCATACACTTCCTTCGCACCAAATTTCTTAAGGGCATCTGCTCCCTGGGCAATTGTACCTGCAGTATCGATCATATCGTCGATTAAAATAACATTTTTACCTTCGATATCCCCTATGATATTCATTACTTCTGCTACGTTTGCCTTCGGTCTTCTCTTATCGATAATGGCAATCGGTGCATCTAAGTGGTTTGCGAAGTTTCTAGCTCTCGTTACACTTCCTAAGTCCGGTGAAACTACTACAAGGTCCTCTATATTTTTCTCTTTAAAGTATTTAGCTAGGATTGGTACTCCTAAAAGATGATCCACTGGAATATCAAAATATCCTTGAATCTGAGCAGCATGTAAATCCATAGTTAGAATTCTATCTGCACCGGCTGATGTCAAAATATCTGCGACAAGCTTTGCTGTAATTGGATCTCTTGCCTTTGCCTTGCGATCTTGTCTTGCATATCCGTAGTAAGGTAGCACTGCCGTTACTCTTCCTGCAGAAGCTCTTTTAAAAGCGTCGATTAGGATTAATAACTCCATTAAATTATCGTTTACTGGCGGACATGTGGGCTGAACCACGAAAACATCGGTTCCCCTTACAGTTTCCTCAATATTTACAGATATTTCCCCGTCACTAAAAGTTGATACGGTTGCATTTCCTAAAGGTAATCCTATAGATTCTGCAATTTTTCGTGCTAAATCTTGATTCGAATTCCCACTAAAGATTTTAACTTCGCTTCCACTCATATTCATTTCAATTGTCCTCCTTAAGTTTATATGGCATTCTCTAAAGTATTCAGTGCACCTTACTTCTTCAATAAGCCTTTTCTCTTTGTCCAGCCCTCTTTGTTTTCTTGGCGTGCACGGGCCACTGCAAGACTACCTTCTGGTACATCCTTTGTAATGGTTGATCCACAGGCTACATAGCCAGATTCCTTCACTGTTACGGGTGCTATTAAGTTGGAATTGCTACCGACGAAGGAATTGTCCTCTACCGTCGTTCGATGTTTGTTCTTGCCATCATAGTTCACAAAAACAACACCACATCCAATATTTACATTCTGTCCAACATCTGCATCTCCGATGTAGGCCAAATGGGATGCCTTGGAATGATCGCCGATGTTAGAATTTTTAACTTCAACAAAATCTCCAATTTTTACATGTTCACCGATGTTGCTGTTCGGTCTTAAATAGGCATAAGGTCCGATATGGGTAAAATTCCCCACCTTACTATGGATGATCGTAGAGCTCTGAACTTCGACGCCATCTCCAATGATCGTATCTTCGATACGGCTATTCTGTCCAATGATGCAGTCCTCTCCGATTACTGTATTGCCTGTTAATATGACGCCTGGATACAAGATGGTGTCCGCACCGATGGTGACGGTTTTTTCTATGTATACATGCTCTGGATTCATAATGGTTACACCGTTTGCCATATGCTTTTTAGCGATTCGTCTTCGCATGATGGCCTCAACGTCTGCCAGCTGTTCCCTAGAGTTCACAGCCATAATTTCTTCGTATTCTTCTAGTTTGTATACGCCTACACCGAAACCCATATTTCGAATAATCGATAGGATGTCCGTTAAATAATACTCTTTTTGGGCATTCTCATTTTTTAGCTTAGGAAGTGCTTCTTTTAATATTTCCCCATCAAAACAATAGATACCCGAATTAACTTCAATTATAGCTTTTTCTTCCTCTGTAGCATCTTTTTCTTCCACTATTTTTTCTAATTGCCCTTCTGCATTTCTTACAATCCTGCCCAAGCCCTTGGGATTGGCAAGATCGGTAGTGAGTACAGTGGCCTTAAAATTTCCTTCTCTGTGGTATGCTACGGTTCTATTCAAGGTTTCCTCTGTTATCAGGGGACCATCTCCACAGAGAACTAAAATCGTACCATCGTCAATGTACGGTTCTGCCATCATCAGTGCATGTCCTGTACCCAATTGCTCCTTCTGCAGTACAGTTTTCACATCTGGAGTGAGGCTTTCTTTTACATCCTCTGCTCCGTGTCCAACAACGACGATGCATTCTTGGACCATAGAACCTTTTGCAACATCGATTACATGGTTCAGCATTGTTCGACCACAAACCTTGTGGAGTACCTTCGGCAGCTTAGATTTCATTCTTGTCCCTGCACCTGCTGCAAGAATAATCGCTTTTAGTTTCACGCTCTTCACCTCGATCTATATTTAAATAGCTTTTTCATACATTATTGCCGATCAATCAACTTATTCTTCGTACCCTTTAATAGTTTATTACATTTTTAATAAATAATGAACCCCCTTTTTGATTTTATCTATGTATTATTTTCCTTATTCTCATACTTTTCCACACAATAAAAAAAGGCTCCTATGGAAGCGTCTTAAGGAGGCCTTTTTTAAAACTCATTACAGCAAAGTTCTTCTTTTGGAATACATGATCCGTAGAGCTTTCCCATTGGCTATAAAATAGGGAGCCTAGGCCCCCTTTCGCTTCTGAATATTATTCGTTCGCAGCTTCTTCTTCCATATCACTCATTTTTTCATACTCTGCAAAAATAGCATCCTGAAGCTTCGTTCTAGTACTTGAATTTATTGGATGCGCAATGTCCCTAAAGTCACCTTCACCCATTTTTCTGCTTGGCATTGCGATGAACAATCCATTTTGTCCTTCGATGATCTTAATATCATGAACTACAAACTCATCATCAAAAGTTACGGATACAATGGCCTTCATCTTTCCTTCTGCTGTTACCCTTCGAATTCTCACATCTGTAACTTGCATCTGTCTTTCACCCCTTTAAGTTTTTGTCAAGTTTACCAGCCCGCATTTTCCCACTCTGCCCTACTGGTAAAAACCGACTTATCCGACTTTCTAAATCTATTCTCCATTGTTTTGAAATCTCCTTCTTTAAATAAGAGAAATTTTCAGATTTTTTGGATAGAAGCCGTTGGGTTACTTACAGTATTAGATTTTGATTGGGATAGATTTGAATCTCGCCCTTTTCCTCGTTTACATCCTCTAAAATCAAAAGTGGAATATAATCGCTGACCAGCTTTTTCTCCGGCTCTTTGGTGCCGATGAGAACGCCCATGCCCACCACCTCTGCATCGAACTCCTTCATCATGTCCACCATTCCCTTGGCGGTTCCTCCTGCTTTCATAAAGTCGTCGATGAGAATAACCTTGGACTTCGGCTTAATCGCTCTTCTTGAAAGGGACATGCGCTGCATTTTTCCAGAGGAGCCTGAAATATAATTAATGCTCACGGTAGAGCCTTCTGTTACCTTGTTCTCATGTCTTAGGATGATCAGCGGGAGATTCATGGCTTTTGCTACCATCAAGGCGATGGGAATCCCTTTCGTTTCCACTGTAACTACGTAATCCACTTCACTATAATCAAACTGGCAGGCAAAAACCTCTCCTAAGCTATGAATGAGATGTGGAGAATATAGGACATCGATCATATATAAAAAACCACCGGGTAGGATTCGGTCTTTTTCTTTCAGCCTATGACACAGCTCTGTCAGTATTTTTTGGTTTTTTTCCGCTGTGGTGGTAGGAATCAGGCGAACACCGCCAGCAGCTCCTGTTATGGTTTCTATCTTTGCCAAATTTGCCTTTTCCATGGCTTGCTTTGTTACGACAATATCTTCACTGATGGTTGATTTTGCAGATTGAAAAAGGTCGCTAAAATAGCTCAGTGTAAATGTTCGGTTGGGGTTATCACTCAATATTTTCACAATAGCTGCAATTCGTTCGTTTCTTTTTAGTCTTCCCACTATGATTCCTCCTGATACGAATATTCTATTCTAATTCTATTCTCTTAGTTTATGAAACTCAAGCAAAATTTATTTTTAAGCACTTGAAATTTTAAGTGGTTTTTGAAATTCAGTACGTCATAAGGTTTATGAGCTTAAGCAAATAAACTTTATTTCTTCTAAATTTTAAAGAATGGATTTCAGTAATTTTTGTTCATTCTCCCTATTTTTATGTTATTATACTTAATAGAGTTTCATATTTATGATAAGAGAAGTTTTATCCAACCAGTGCAATCAAAGATTACTTACAATAAAAATCATTAATTTGGAAAGAATAATAAATACCTCATGTAAAGGGAGTGACGACTGTGACGACGATTGATATGAACCAAGACTTAGGTAAACATATACATTTAATTGGAATCGGTGGTATTAGTATGAGTGCCATTGCTGAAATTCTGCTAAACCAAGGTTATCGCGTTTCTGGTTCTGATATGAATGATTCCAATATCATCAATAAATTGAGAGCCCATGGTGCTGAAATTTTTATCGGCCATAACGAGGACAATGTGAAAGATCCAGACTTAGTCGTATATACTGCGGCGATTAAGGAGCACAATCCAGAGCGTATGGCTGCAAAGGAGCGGAACATCCCGCAAATCGATCGAGCAGAAATGCTGGGCATCATCATGAAAAATTACAAAAAAGCCATTGCCGTTTCCGGAAGCCACGGAAAAACAACAACGACTTCTTTAATCTCTCTGATTATGGAATATTCCAATCTGGACCCAACCATAATGGTAGGCGGAGAGCTGGATGAAATTGGCGGCAATATTAAAATCGGCAATAGTGAGCATTTCATCACAGAAGCCTGTGAATATGTGGAAAGCTTTTTAAAGTTCTACCCTTTCATCGGTATTATTTTAAATATTGACGAAGATCATCTGGACTATTTTAAAGATCTGAACCATATCAAAGAAGCCTTTCGTAAATTCATAAATCTAATTCCACAGGAAGGCTTTTTAATCGCCAATGGAGATGATGCCAACGTGCAGGAAATCCTTCACTCTATTGAATGCAACCTTATTACATACGGACTGGACAGTAGCAATACTTTCGTAGCAAGAAACATATCTTTTACCAATGATGGATATCCCATCTTTACAGTGGACTTTAAAGGAGAAAGCATGGGGACATTCGAACTGAATATTCCTGGCAAACACAATATCTACAATGCCTTAGCTTCCATTGCTACTGCTTACTTATTGGGTGTTGAACCTTCTGAAATCCAAAACCATATTAAAAAGTTTAGAGGAATCCATCGACGCTTCGATATTTTAGGAGAGGTGAAAGGCTGTAAAATAGTAGATGATTATGCCCACCATCCAGTAGAAATCAGCGCTACATTGGAAGCCGCAAAAAATTATCCCCATAATAAAATATGGTGTGTCTTCCAGCCTCATACCTTCAGCCGCACCAAGGCTTTGTTAGAGGATTTTTCTAGGTCCTTTACCAATGCAGACCATATCATCATAACGGACATCTACGCTGCTCGGGAACAGGATACGGGAGAAGTGCACAGTGAAATTTTAGCCAATATGATTCAAAAAAATAATATGCACAGCCAGGTTCGCTATATGAAGGATTTCGAGGACATTGCAGCTTATATCTACGATCATATGGAGCCGGGGGATTTGGTTCTAACCATGGGGGCGGGGAACGTCTATCAAATTGGTCAAAAAATACTACAGCGACATAATGAATAATATTTATCCATAATATTTTTGGGTTTAGTGTTTAGAGGAAATTTAGTAGGGTAATTTATAAATACATAACCCCACTCCCCCTATCCATCCCAAATGGATAGAAAAAGAGTAGAAATCAAATTTCTACTCTTTTTTATAATGAATAGGAAAGCTCTACTTATCCTGTGTTTTCAAAGAAGAACTTTATCGTAAATGAGTTCAAAACAACTTCCTTTTAACCCTTCGATAGAAGCTTTTTGATTACGATCTATTCTAATATTTTACCTATTCCAATATTTTTACATTTTAATTTCCTGTATTGTTTGTTTTTGGTCCACTCTCTACGATTTGGCTTTCTCCTGAGTAGATCTCTGTCAGAAGATCCTTTAATGCCTTTGAATCATGGTAGAAATACCATACACCGTTTGTGAGTTTTGCCTCTCCCGGCATTACATGGATGTTTACGCTATCGAGCTTTAGGCCTGCCGCACTGGTTGCAAGCTTCATGGCATCCTGTAGATCGATATCGGTCTTTACATGCTTAAATGCTGTACCAACTGCATTGGGTAGCTTCGGTCCTAGGACCTTCTTCATGGCAGATTTCATAAATTCTTGCTGCGCCTGTATTCTACCAATATCCCCATCTCTGTCTAATGCATCAACGCCTTTGTTCGGCTTTCTATATCTTAGGAACTTCACACTATCGGCTCCCTTTAACACATAGTTTCCTGGTTCAAAATAAATGTGCAGTGGTGGACTATCGTAAGGGTCGTCGTAGTCCATGAGCTTCGGTATGGTCACAGGAACGCCGCCGATGGAATCTACAATTGCTGCCACCCCTTTGTAGGTAATGGTAATATAATGATCCACCGGAACATCGTGTAGCAAGCTGCTGATTACAGTTTTAACACCACTGGCACCGTGAGCACCATAAGCTGCATTGATTTTCTTCTGATCGGATCTCGGGTAGCCCTCTCTTACTAAATAAGTGTCTCGAGGAATGGAGATCCCGTCCAATTTCTTTTCTTTGGGATCGAAGGATAGAAACATCATCA
Organism: Alkaliphilus oremlandii OhILAs; assembly: GCF_000018325.1. Taxonomy (GTDB): domain Bacteria; phylum Bacillota; class Clostridia; order Peptostreptococcales; family Natronincolaceae; genus Alkaliphilus_B; species Alkaliphilus_B oremlandii. Next base: position 2,877,781 of record NC_009922.1, read on the forward strand.
TATCACTTCTTGGACCTTCTAGTCCCAACAATATGAAGTTTACTCGATCGCTGGATTTTACTAGCTTTGTAAACTCATCTAATTCCTCTTCGTCTATATGCTCATTTCCATTTTCCTCTATCACAACGGGCAAATTATTTGATTCGTTTTCCTTCATATAGGTGTTGAACATCCCAGTGAGGGCACTAAATAATACAACAAAGGAAAGAAAGGCTACACCAAACACCTTCCAGAATATCTTCATTTTATCCACTTCCTTCTCTAGTCTAAAGCCTTCAGCTCCATATCTTTCTTTTATAAAACTAACCTGCTACATTATATCAAATTTCGATAGAATAATCTATACTTAGACCCTATAATTTGATAGGGAAGCAAAAGTTTAACCCTTTTGTTACATTTTAACACGGTTATGAAAAGTATTTATGATGTATATATTTCCATTTGCCCAGCTGTACCTTCAGCTTATTTTCTACATATACAAAATAGCGCTTAAATAAGTCGTTCTCTGCCATCGTAATAGTTTCCTGGCTGTATTTTGCTCTTAAGTAGATTTCTGTCAGCTGTCTAAAGTCCATTTCTTGGTCGTATATTTTATATGCAATCCGCTCTGCGTATTCATAGGGTGTTTCATCTTTCATTCTACCGAATCCAAGCTTTTCTAAGATGGTTAGGATATCATGATAGAGATAAACGCTGCTTTTGTTTGGCGACAAGCCTTCCATGAGCTGTGCATGTTTCTGTCGGCGCCTATGGGACATACAAAATTTGAAAAGGAACCAAAGAGCCGTAGCAAAAAATAGAAGCACTAGGAAGGAAGTCTTGGTCCATTTGAAAATGCCACGATCTTGCAGCGTCTTGTCTTCCCTTTTCTCTAATTCATTGCCATCCACTGTGTCGGGAAGTAAATTTTCTTCATCCTGTGGGGCGGACCCCACAAGAGCTTGTTCCACTTCATCGGAAAAAGAGTTTTCCTCTACAGCTTCTGAAGTATTGTCATTTTCAGAGTAGTTTATCCACAGTGGTGGCGTTGGATCTACAGTGATCCACCCTCTGCCAGCAATGTAAACCTCAATCCAGGCATGGGCATTTTTTTGACGCACCGTATAGACCCCGTTTCTAGCATCGGAAGGCATTCGATAGCCCTCTATATATCTGGTTGGCACGCCTTCCATTCTGGATAGCACGGCTGCTGCCGTAGCAAAATAGGTGCAGTATCCCTTCTTTTCTTCAAAGAGAAAATAATCTACAAAATCCTTATCTTCTGGCACATAGCTTACATCCAGAGAATATTTGTAGTTCTTCCAAAGAAAATCTGATATGGCGAGAACCTTTTCGTAGGCTGTGGATTTCCCTACCGTAATGGATTTTGATAAGCGATAGACTCTGTCGGGTATGGATTCTGGAAGCTGAAGATAATAAGCCATCTCCAAGTTCCGTTCCACTTCAATACCGAATCTCGTGTCTGGCAATATGGATGTTACTCGGTAGCTTTTTCCTTTCTGAATGGACGACGGTACCGTTAGTTGGTTGTTCTCATCTGCAAAAATCGTTTTCCCATCTAATTCCTGAATGGATAGAGGTAAATAAGTAGCGAATAAGGTTTTAGAGGAAAGATTGCTATAGGTAATGACCATTTCCACAGTATCTCGCTCTATTTCTTTGGGAATATGTTTGCTCATCCAAGCTCTATTTTTGTTCCACGAACCCGTTTCCCATCGATTGTTTTCATATGTTTCTGTAACACGTCCCCTTAAGTAGGTGGAATAAGGGGCTTTCACCTCCATTACCACATGGTTGTTTTGCTTTACCGGTCCACCCAGTCGACCTCCATCTGGATGGAATCCCGTTTGCTTCAGGCTAAACAGATCACCATCCCCCACTTCGCTCCTTACGTTGGTTTCATCTATTCGAAGGCTATACAGTGCAGGAACATGTTCGTAGACCTTATCTTCTAGCCACGGCCAATAGAGCAATCGACCCTCCGATGGCAGAATGCTGCCTGCCAAAATGGCAAGGAGGCTATAGGTCATGGCTGTTTTTAACCAAGGTTGATACCTTAGCTTCAATTTTTCTCTGTCGTATCCCTTTAGGGAAAAAAAGAGAATCCATAGGAAGGTAAAGATCACCATCATTTTGTAGGCTTCATCGATATAGATATACCAGTAATAGATAAAAAAAGGATAATATAGTCCCATTAGAAAAAATGATTTTTTTATTTTAAATATGAAAAGATAGGTGAGGATACAAAAAAGTAGAGCAAGAATCATCCATAGGATGATCCGATTTTCCTTCAGTATTTCTTCCCTACCATTGACATGATCCATAACATTGCTAATGAATGCTCCTATTTTTTCAATATTCTCTTTAAAGCTATTGAAGTAATACGAATTAATGAGCGATCCAAACACAAATAAAAGTAGAGCGATGGCAAAAATTATAGGAAATACGGTAAGGATTTTAACACCCAAAGCGATGAGTAAGGTGTATAGGAATTGATTTCCATTGGATATACCTACTTCCAGTACTGTGCCAAATAAGTAGGTTAGGGTACAGGGCAGGAGCAGGTAGATCATATCGTAGGTCCGATGAAGTTTCATTCTAAGCTCCTGATTCATAATAAACCCCCAATCCCATACTTAAGTCCTCTGTTCTACCAATCCCATAAACTTTGATTCCTTCCCCACCTAGTCTTTTTCTTATTTTATTTAGTTCCTGTTCTGCACCAGAAGCTTCCATGTTCTGTAGCAGAATATATTCCCCATGAATCCCTTTCCTTTTTAGATAGATGCTGTTGATTCCTATCTCTTTATCGATTTCCGGCGTAATAAAAATTACCGTTGTACCAGAAGGGAGCCCTGTGGTGTATTTAGAAATTTGCTCTGCAAAGTCAATCGTTCCAGTAGGATGGAAGGTCACCAATTCTTCCATAAGTTTTTTGAAATCCGATAGATGGTTTCCTTCTAAGTACACTAGCGCTCCGCCTTTTTCATAACATAAGGAAACCCGAATTCCCTTTCTCAGGCAATAATTTGCAATGGATAGGGATGTTTCCACTGCCAGATCTTCAAGGAACCCATGGGTATCCTCTCGATAGCTTTCTAAAGAGGCGTTGATGAATAGAACCAGATTGGTCTCCCCCTTCATCTCAAAGCTCTTTACCAGAGTTTCCTCTTGCTTGGCAGATGCCTTCCAATGGATTTTTTTAATACTATCTCCTGGCTCATAGCGCTTTAAGCCGGATATTTCCGTATAGTCCTGAAAGAGCAGATTGTTGATTAAAATTTCTCCCAAGGACATTTTGGGCTGAATCAATACCTTGTGGATATCCACTACCCTCGGATAGACACGAAGGTTGAGGGGCACCTCAATTCTTTTATTAAATCTGAAAAAATGAAAGATATCGCCTATGGTGATTTTAAAATAACCGACGGTATAGTCTCCTCGACGTTTACAGTGAATTTTTATATGCTTAGTGTAAGCTTCTCTGCTGTTTAGAGCATACCGCTCAAGAGGTGGTTTCTCTCCAGTAAGGGTGGCACTGATGCCATCCTCCAATTGAATATTTGGAAAGGGCAAAGGAAACCTGCTATAGATCTGATAGGACAGGTCTACGGTATCTCCTGCGTGAACCGTATGGTCATCCACATAAACCTCCGCTTTAATGGTGAGTATTCCGATGATTCCATGAATGATGGGCATTAAAAGAAGAGCCCCCATGGTATACAGCAAAAAATAAGGGATTTTGCCACCGACACTCATTGCATAAAATGCTACGGGAAATAATAATAGTAGGAATTTTATCTTATCGATCATTCTTGCTCACCACTGGTATGTATATATTTTTTAATAGGAAGCCGATCACCTCTTCTGCTTTCTTGCCTTCCATCTTCGCCTCTATGGATAATACGATCCGATGGTTTAAGATAGAGGGCGCCAATTTCTTTACATCGTCTGGAATGACAAATTCTCTTCCTTTGATATAGGCAAGAGCCTTCGATGCTCGAAACAGGTCGATGGAAGCTCTAGGGCTAGCCCCAAGCTGGATCGACTTTTCTTCTCTCGTAGCCGCCACAATATTGGTGATATAGTCCAGCACATCTTCACTGACATAGATCCGATCCACTTCTTCCTGCATTTTAAGCAATTCTTCCTTGGTAGCTACAGCACGGATATGCTTTAAATCCTTGTAATTGGAAGAGTTCCTTATAATCTCCTTTTCCTCTTCGGCAGATGGATATCCGATGGATATCTTCATTAAAAAACGATCCAGCTGGGCTTCTGGAAGGGGAAATGTTCCATAATGCTCAATAGGATTTTGCGTCGCTAAAACTATGAAGGGCTGCTCTAAATTGTATGTGACATCCTCAACGGATACCTGTCCCTCTTCCAATCCTTGCAGTAAACTGGATTGTGTTTTGGGTGATGTACGGTTGATCTCGTCGGCCAGTATCACTTGGTTAAAGATGGGGCCCTTTCTAAATATAAAATCCTCTTTCTGCTTATTGTAAATTGTGATCCCAGTAATGTCTGAAGGCATTAAATCCGGTGTAAACTGTATTCTTCCATAAGTAAGGTCCACACTTTTTGCCAATGCCTTTACCAATGTAGTCTTCCCTAGTCCCGGTACATCCTCTATTAATAAATGCCCTCGCGCTAGAAAGCATACCATTACATTTTCTAAAACTCCGTCCTTTCCTATGATGACCTTTTTCATATTTTCTATAATCTCTTTTGCCTTTGCTCTCTGTCCCATGGTTCCACTCCTTAATTACTGACTTTTCTGACATATTTTCATAGCATTCTCTCCTTAATTGCTATAGTTATAATTAATCATGTTTCTTCAAATTCCTTCTATTTTTTAAAAATTTTATCTATCAATCAATAGGTTCCTCAAATATAACTGCCTAATATTTTTTATTAATTTTTCATACCGATGCTTAATCGCAGTCTCATTGCACAATTTCATTCTCCCTTTGGTCGCATAAATTGGGTTATTTCGCAGTCTCGCAACTCAAATTTGTTCACTCCCTCTGGTCGTGCAAATTTGGTGCTCGTTGCGTTTGACCTACCATCAATTTATTGCTTCCTTTGGTCGCATAAATTGGGTTATTTCGCAGTCTCGCAACTCAAATTTGTTCACTCCCTCTGGTCGTGCAAATTTGGTGCTCGTTGCGTTTGACCTACCATCAATTTATTGCTTCCTTTGGTCGCATAAATTGGGTTAGGTCATAAAAAAGGAGGCTGTTAGCCTCCTCGTCTTTACTCTCCAAATATTTGAATGATCTCTGCAACCATCTTTGATGCATTCACTAAATCTTCAATATGTAAATGCTCTTCTAATGTGTGTGGTTTTTTCTCTCCAATTCCTAGGTTAATGGATTTGATTCCATATCCGTTTAAAATATTGGTATCGGAGCCTCCACCAGTAGCTGCTGTATGGCTTTCTAATCCCATTCTCTTAAATACTTCCTGTGCCTTCTGAACGATATCATCGGATGGGTCTACATTAAAAGCAGGATACATTCTTTCTACTTCCATCTCTACTTTACCACCGAAGTCCTTTGCCGCTTTTTCGAATACTTCCACCATATGTGCAGTTTGTGCATTTAGCTTTTCTTCATTGATACTTCTAGATTCTGCTTTGACTAAGACCTCTGGTGCCACAATGTTTGTCGCCTGTCCTCCTGAAATGATACCGACGTTTGCTGTTGTTTCCTCATCGATTCGGAGTAGCTTCATATTGTCAATGGCTCTGGCTGCTATCATGATTGCACTGATGCCTTCCTCCGGCGCAACGCCCGCATGGGCAGGCTTACCAATGATCTTTGCATTGACTTTGTCCTGAGCAGGGCCTGTGATGATAATTTCTCCCGGAGAACCGCCACTGTCTAGTACGAAACCGTATGTTGCGTTAATTTTACTTCGGTCTAAGTTCTTAGCGCCTAAGAGTCCGCCTTCTTCCCAAATACTGAAAACAACTTCTACATCGGCATGTTCTATATTGCTTTCCTTCACATGTCGAAGGCCCTCTAAGATTGCAGCAATACCAGCTTTGTCGTCTCCGCCCAGTATTGTAGTACCATCGCTATAGATGACCCCATCTTTTATGACGGGCTTTATGCCTTCTCCAGGGGTAACCGTATCCATATGGCTACTAAATAGGATGGTAGGTCCCTGTTTGCTTCCTTTTAATCTTCCTATGACGTTTCCTGTCTCTCCGCCTACCTTTTCTCCTGCATTATCAATCCATACTTCCAATCCCATTTCCTCTAGCTTCTTTGCCAATACCTTTGCAACGGCACCCTCTTTACCAGAATGACTATCGATTTGAATCAGCTCTAAAAATTCATTCACTACGCGTTCTTGATTGACCATATGTACTATACGCCTCCTCAATATATTTTGTGTCCTGTCTAAATTATATTATATCCTTTATTTTATCACAATATCATTTCACTTTCGATTATAAAAAAGGCTTCTATAAAAGGAAGCCTTTTTTGAAACTCATTTACGGTAAAGTTCTCCTTTGAAAATACATTATATTATAAGAGGAGCTTTCCTATTCGTTATAAAAATCCCCTTCTTCCAAAAGGAAGAAAGGGATTTTATCTTAATTATTAGTAGAAAAGACCTGCTCCCGGTCCTAATGGTAGCTTGAATAGGAACCAGAATGCAAGGAATATTGCCCAACTGATTAAGAAAGCAATGGAATACGGTAGCATTGTAGAAATCAGCGTTCCGATTCCTGTTTCTTCATCATAGTTTTGCGCAAAAGCGATAACGATGGCAAAGTAGGCCATCAGTGGAGAAATAATATTCGTTGTAGAGTCTCCAATTCGATATGCAACCTGAGTCAGCTCTGGTGAAAATCCTAATTGCATGAACATCGGTACGAATATCGGTGCCATAATCGCCCACTTAGCAGAAGCACTTCCGATAAATAGGTTGATAAATGCAGATACCAAAACAAATCCAAACAATAGTGGTAAACCTACCAGACCGATTGCTTCTAGGAACGTCGCTCCTTTTACGGCTAAAATCGTTCCTAGGTTGGACCAGGTAAAAAATGTTACGAATTGTGCAGATACGAATGCAAGAACGATATAAGAGCCCATAGAGGACATGGATTTCGCCGCAAAGTTGGCAATATCCTTATCGCCTTTAATGGTTCCTGCACCAAATCCGTAGGTGATCCCTGGTATTAAGAACATTAAGGATATAATTGGCACGATGCCCCCCATGAATGCGGAACCTGAAAGGATCGATCCTGTCTCTGGGTTTCTTAGCACACCATTTGCTGGTACTACTAACGCTGCTATTACTAAGGTAAATGCAACAAGTCCAAGAGCTGCGAATTTTAATCCCTTGATTTCTTCTGAAGTTAGCTTATCAATGTCTTCAGATTTTTTTGCTTTGCCCTTGAATTCTCCTAATCTTGGCTCTACTATTTTCTCTGTAACCAATGTACCGATGATGGTAATCAATATAGTGGATGCCGCTAGGAAATACCAGTTAGAGGTAATCTCCACGATATAGCTTGGGTCGATCATCTGCGCTGCTGGCTGTGTTAAGCCTGATAGAAGCGCATCGGTGGAGCCGAAGATCAAGTTGGCGCTAAATCCACCGGAAACACCTGCAAAGGCTGCTGCAAGACCAGCCAATGGATGGCGTCCAAAGCTGGCAAAAATTACGGCGCCCAGTGGTACTAATACAACGTACCCTGCATCGGATGCCACATTGGACATAATTCCTGCAAATACGATAACTGCTGTAATCAGTCGCTTCGGTGTGCTTAAAACTAGCTTTTTAAGCAATGCTCCAATCAGTCCACTGCCCTCTGCCACACCAACACCAAGCATAGCAACCAATACGGTTCCTAATGGTGCAAAGCTTGTAAAGTTTCCGATAACATTGGTAAATATCTTTCTAATGCCATCTGGCGTTAGCAGACTGACTGCTTGTACAGTCTCTATAACCAGCTTACCCTCCACGAACTTCTTATACTCTGCATTAACGCCTGCCTTTCCAGCTATAGCTGAAATCACGACAACAATCGCAGCAAAAATGGCAAATAGAGTAACTGGATGTGGTAGTTTGTTGCCAACACGTTCGATTCCATTTAAAAACTTGTTGAACAACCCTTTGTCCTTAGTTTTTGGATTTGTCATTTTCAAATCTTCCTTTCTTCCATATAAAATATGAGTGCTGGTATATATCGTTAATAATATACACGTTTTTATTTTAGCACATTTTTACTTTCTCTTCTATCAATATCAAATAAATGGCATTTTTTTATTTTTATATTTTTTAAAATATGGACGTTATGCCGATCTTATCCAAATACATCGCCTTCCATAACCGTGTCATAAAGTCCTTCATTATAAAATATATTAGTAGAAGGTATGGATCCGTGATTTCCATCATAAGTTTAAAAAAGGGGTGAAATAATGAGAATACTCATATTCAAAAAAAAGCACCTTTATATTTCTTCTGCAATCATCGCACTATTAGTCATTGGAGGAATTGTGTTCTTACTAAAATAAAATTTGTTTGCTTAGGCTCACAAACTTTATGTCGCACTCAACGCTAGATAGAGCTTAGAGTTTCAAGTGCTCAAAAGAGCTATAAATAAAACCCCAGCCATGGGGTTTTATTTATAGCTCTTCTATAATTTTTCCTGTTTCTGGCTCTACTAGAAGAATCCAATATCCATGGGTAGCCATGTCCTTTGGATCTGGCTCACTAGGATGCCAGTAGGTGCAATGGAAATAGTTTGTATAAGGCTGCTCCGATGCAATATTTCTACCAGGCACACCATAAGCATAATATCTTGTGGTGCCATCTTCATTATATAAGATACCAAAGATATGATGCTGATAAGCATCAACGGACTCTATCAGCTTCGAGGTATAGTAGCCGCTCGGCACCTCTCCTTCCCCTACATACAAAATAAAAGGCATATAGGCTCTATAGATGGTTTGGTTGTTATAAGGAATCTCCCACCAGCTATACTCTCTTAGATTGCTTACGAAAGGAGTAACTTGTTTAAAATCTCTCAATGCATTTTCAATATATCCCTGCATCTGAGCGGAATAGGAAACTTCCAGCATCTCCTCTATATTCTCGTGAATCGGTATGTACGCTAAGCATTCTTCTTCGTCCGCTTCTACTTCCTTGCTGCTTTCTTCGGACAGTAGGGGCTCCAAAGCCTCTGGGGTTTCCTCAGGATGCTGTATTTTCTTTGCTTCCTCCCATTGACTCTCCTTTAGCTTCACTTCGATTGAATTGTTGATCTCTTTTTCTTCCTTTGCAGGCTTTATTTCTTCCACGTATTTTTCTTTCTTGATTCCTACATTGAGGTGCTTTTCTAAAGCATATCGCCAGGCTCCGGTCTTTTCTTTATCCATATGGCCTACCAATGGTATGGTCACGTTTGTCCTATCGTTTTTATTCTGCGCTGCTAGTACCAGAACATTGAAGTTTTCTACGGCCTCCATGGAGCCCTTTACATTGTCCGTATTAAACTCCCACACCAGCTCGCCTTTTCCTTTGTCATCCACCTCCATCGGGCCGATTTCAACAATGGTAGGCTCCCCTTCTTTTTTGGTATTGATTAAATACCAGCGATATCTCCGATTCTTATTTTCACCTAGATTTTGACAATTAATGGTGAGTACACTTTCTTCATTTTTAATTTCTATTTTACCGTAGCCCTTTGGTAGCTGACTTTGGACGATTCCAAGATTTTTATCTTCTGTTTCTAGCATAATAAAATATCTTTTATATAGCCTTTCCAAATGCTTCTCCCCCTTATATCATAAAAATTATAGAATCCTATGGCTTATTCAAACAAAATTGCGGTTCGGTCTCTATAGTTAATATATGTATGAAAGAAGCAATACTTGCCACATAATTATAATTTTTTTGCCAAGTTATTGGCTAGTACCCCATATTCCTCGATGGTTAAGGTCTCGCCCCTTCTGTTTTCATCGATATTGCTGGCAGCTAGAACTTCTCTTAGAAGACTTTTCTCCAGCTTTAAATCCCCTGTGCTTAAAGCATTCAATAGAGTTTTTCTTCGTTTGCCAAAGGCATCCTTTACTAAGGAAAAGAATAAATCCTCTCTTTCCACAGAAACCTTCGGTGTATCCAGTATATCCAATCGAATGACTGTGGATTCTACTTTTGGCTGTGGAATAAAAACTGAAGGCGGCACTTTCAGAAGAATTTTAGGATTTGAGTAGTATTGCACTGCAATGGACAGCGCACCGTAATCCTTTGTGCCAGGGCCTGCCTGCATACGGTCTGCAACTTCCTTTTGGATCATAATCGTTAAAGATTTTACTGGAACCTTCTCTTCTAAAAATTTCATGATAATCGGTGTCGTTACGTAATAGGGAAGGTTGGCAATTACCTTAACATTTCTGCCCGGAAACTTTTCCTCTATTAATTTGTGGAGATCTAACTTTAAAACGTCTTCATTAATCACTTCAACGTTTGGATATGCGCCTAAGGTTTCCTTTAAAATTGGAATTAAGGTTTTATCAATTTCTACAGCAAGTACAGAATCCGCTCTTTCGGCGATATTCTGTGTAAGGCTGCCGATTCCCGGCCCCACTTCAATAATGCAATCTCCTTCGGAAACATTTGCACCGTCTACGATATTGTCTAGGATATTCTGGTCGATTAAAAAGTTTTGTCCTAGACTTTTAGAAAACTTAAACTCATATTTCTGTACGATTTCTTTTGTTTTTTTTGGTGATGATATTCTATCCATAGTTCATACCTACTCTTCTATTTTTTTTAGCGCTTCTACGAATTCTTCTCTCGAAACGCCGTAATTATTTAATCTGCTCAAGAACTGCTTTGCATTGCCATAGCCGATTCCTAGTATTCTTCCAACTTCGTCTCGGCGGCCAGCGGAACCTTCAAAACCGATTAATCCATTGGACAATAAATCCTTCTGGGTAAATTCATTGCTCTTTTCCACAGACTCACTTCTCGCTCTTTGAAGGGCCAGTATAATATTTTCTGGCGATGCATTTTCTATGCCGATGTCCCCATCCTTCATGGCTTGCTCCTTGGGTAAAAAGGCATGTTTACACCCCGGCACCTGTGCGGATATGATCCCACGTATTTTTTCTCCTGCAAAGTCGGGGTCGGTGAAGATAATAACACCCCTTCTCTCTGCCGCAGACTTTATTCGTTCTATGACATGATTGCCTAAGCCAAAGCCTCCTGTGGTGATGGTTTCTGCATCGATGGCTCTTTTGATAGCAGACACATCGTCCTTCCCCTCTACTACTATAATTTCTTTTATCATTTTTTGAAACTCCTTTATATCTTCAATATGTAAAATAAAATTTGTTCACTTAAACTCACAAACCTTATGGCATGGTGCCTTCAGTTTAAAATTTCATTTAAAACCTCCAGCGCTTTTAAAATTGTATCCACCATATTCTCTCTATATTATACATGATTCTCTCTATTTTATTTAAGAAAATTTTTAAAGTAAATAAAATAGGTCAGAGCATCCTCTGACCTATTTTACTCTAGCACATATACATTTACGGTTCTTCTACCGAAGCTTTTCACTTCTTTCGAAGTTTCAAAGTAAAGATCTATTTTGTTGCCCTTTATAGCACCACCGGTATCCTCTGCAACTGCGTAGCCATAGTCTGCCCTTCCATTGGTAGTGGACTGGATGTATAGCTTCGTTCCTAAAGGAATTACCTTCGGGTCTACGGCAACAACGCCTGGACGAACCCTCGTACCACTGGCAGTGACCCCATAGTATTTGTCTCCAGGCTTCTTGCCGGTACTTGCATAGTCGGCTGTATAAGCAGTTGCTGTCATAGTAATCATCTTACTATATCTGCTTATATCCCCCCTGGAGGTTGCTACTAGGGCTAATGTGCCTTTTTCTATGATTTCGTTCGTAGAATTCTCGATGATTTTTTCATCTAAGACTTCCTTAGAAACTTCTACGCCGTTCTCATATACCAGTTCAAGCTGGATTTCCTTTAATCCCTTTTTTCCTTCTTGAACTTTTTGAGTTTTACCTCTCTCTAGGTTTTCATTATTTTTGAAAATGGTCTGGAAAGGTAACTCCTGTGTTTCAACTACTACCTGTCGGGTGATTCTGGTTATGGTAACCGTATCTCCTGCCCCGATCGGCGCCTCTAGCATTGGCTCAATTTTGTCTTCTTCCTGAAGCTGTATGTTAAGTGATTCCATTAAATCTTTTACATTGTTTTCTGCAGTAAGTATTTCTTGTTCAGTTGTTCCATCAACAAGCTTTATTGTAAAAGCTCTGTGAATCTCTATCTTCGTTCCATCCTTTATTTTTTCACTTAGATTCGGAATAACTTTATCTCCCTCTTTAATGACAATGTCTTGTCTTTGCAGAACATCTTCCACTGTACTCGCTAGAGTTGAAACCTGAATTTCCTGTCCATCATATGCAATCACAACTGTATGTAGAAGCCCAGCAAAAGCTACTCCCATTAACAGTAATGCTACTGCGACAGCTACAATAAGAGTCTTTTTAGTCAAAGTCTTATTGTGGCTCAGGTGACTTTCCATAAATCTTCCTCCTATTCATTTTTAATTAAGGATGAAACATTTTCTAATTTTATTCTAAGTTTTTATTTTTGTCAATAGTTTTTGGTAACCTATGGCAATTGTTGCAATCGATGGAATAATTAGAGTGTTTCCGAAATTTCTTTTTTTATTCTCCTCCATTATATGCAAAAAACCCCTATACAAAACTATGTTTTAAAATATAGTTTATGTATAGGGGTTTTAATATATTCTTATATAAATTCTACAATGTCCAGATGTGCGTTGTCGCTTTTAGATAGGTCTATCATTTTATCGGTCTCTTTGATCTTAAGAATCGGTCGATGGAGGTTTATCTGCGGAATAAAAATAATTTCTCCACTTTGCCCATTATTTAATTTCACTCTTTGTCCGATATAGTTTGCTGCAATCCTTCTAAGGAATAAGTACAAAATACTAGGATCCAGTTTGTCCATGTATTCTGTCTCTAGTACTCGAATCGCCTCAAATGGTGTTTTTTTACTGCGGTGGGGTCGATGAGAGATTAAAGCATTGTACACATCTGCAATGGCAACAATCCTAGAGAATAGAGGAATACTATTTCCTTTCAAGCCCATTGGATATCCGCTTCCATCCATTCTTTCATGGTGGAACAATACGGCACGCTTTACTCTTTCACTGATATACCCATATTCTTTGATTACTTCATGGCTAAAGATGGAATGTTTTTTCATCTCTGCAAATTCATCGTTACTCAATTTCTCTTTTTTATTTAATACAGCACTGTCCACTTTCGTTTTGCCAATATCGATGAGCATTCCTGTCAGAGCCAGCTCCTCTAAGTCCTCACGATCTAATTCCATCCATTGACCAATGGAGTAACTTACAAGGGACACGTTTTGACAATGGGCGTAGGTAATATCATCTACATCCTTTACGCTTTGCATAATTTGAAAAACATTGATATTGCTCTGAAATAGCTTCAGTGTATTTTCAATGACATTTTCGATTTCTTCCTGCCTGATATCCTCTCCAGTAATAAACTTATTTAAGGATTCTTTTAAGATCTCTTTATTTTCATTGATCTCTTCAATTGCTTTATTTAGTGTTGCAATATCAACTTCCTCTTCTGTTCCAATGGAATTGAGCGCTGGAGCTATTTCTATTTCTTCTCTCAATACCTTCAAAAATAGAATTTTATGTTGATTTAGGAGTCGCTTCGCTTTGTAGGCTTCTTTAATTTCAAATCCTTCTGCCAGCAAAAGGCCACCTTCCGAGTCAAATACATCTCTGGCGATGATCATCCCATCTTCAATATCCTTTACAAATATTTGGCTACTCTTCATTTTAATTTGCATTTTTATCCCCCTAGCATAGTGGTGCAAATAGCAGTTCTCCTATTATTTACTGAAAATTATATCATAAAATTGGGAATTTTGACATAAATTCTGATTTTAATCAATTTTAAATAGCTTTTTAGCATTCAGTGTGGTTTGTCTCGCTACCTCTTCTAAAGTGATTCCCTTTGCCTCTGCGATCTTTTCTGCCACCAGCTTTACATAGGCTGGCTCATTTCGCTTTCCACGATATGGAACTGGCGTCAGATAAGGACTATCTGTCTCTACTAAAAGCCATTCCAAAGGAATTTCCTTTGCTACTTCGTAGGTTTTTCTTGCATTATTAAAGGTCACTGGACCTGCTAGAGAAATATAGACGCCCATTTTTATATACTCACGAGCCATCTCTACACTGCTGGCATAGCAATGCATTACACAGCCTAAGGTTCCAGCATCGTACTCTTTCAGAATTTTAAAGGTTTCTTCGTGTGCATCTCTATCGTGAATGATCATCGGAAGATTGACTTCCTTTGCAAGTTCTATCTGTCTACGGAACCATTTTCGCTGAAGCTCCCGAGGGGAGTGATCATAGTAAAAATCTAGACCGATCTCCCCGATGGCAACCACCTTTTCTTTATTGCTTAAAGCTCTTAAAACCTCGATGGTATCTTCATCCATGTCCTTTACATCATGGGGATGAACACCAACCGCTGCATAGATCATCTCATATTTTTCTGCCAAATTTACGGCCCTTAAGGATGTGTTTAGATCTGCTCCCGGGTTCAGTATCAGCTCAATGCCACTTTCCTTTGCCCGAGCTATGATCTGATCCCGCTCTCCATCAAAACGCTCATCATCTAAATGGGCATGACTGTCAAAAATCATCGTTTTTCCTCCTTAGCTAATGGAAGCACCACTCGGTATGTCGCTGTCCACGGTTCCCAATACCAGTTTTTCATCTGTAGAAGCAGCCAATATCATACCGTGGGATTCGATGCCTCTCAACTTTACTGGCTTTAAGTTCGCCACTAATATCACTGTCTTACCAACCAAGTCCTCTGGCTTATAGTGGGCTGCGATCCCTGATACGACCTGTCTTTTTTCATTGCCTACCTGTAGTTGCAGAACCAGCAGCTTATCTGCTTTTGGATGTTTTTCTGCCTCTAAAACCTTTGCTGCCCTAAGTTCTACTTTATCAAAATCATCGATGGTGATTTGCTCCTTAGCGGTGATCACAATCTCTTCTTCCTTTGATTCCTGAGCGCCACTGATTTTCTCCAGATAAGCTGCATTGATATTTTCTAGGGCCTCCATTTCCTTTTCTAATTCTAATCTTGGGAATAAGGCTTCTCCTTTTTTTACAGCAGTGCCTGCCTTTAACTTCCCAAAGGTCCCTGTACTTTCCCAATCGGTTCCTTGATCCTCTGTTATGCCCACTTGGCTCCAAATTTTATTTGTCGTAGATTCCATAAATGGTTTTATTAGAACAGAGATAATTCGAATGGCTTCTGCTAAATTATATAATACAGTATTTAATCGTTCTTTATTCGCCTCATCTTTTGCAAGAACCCAAGGAGCGGTTTCATCTATATATTTATTTGTTTTGCGGACAACCTTCCAAATTTCCTCTAAGCCGTCGTGGAACTGTAGCTTATTGATTGCATTTTCTACCTTGCTCGCTGCACCTGTGGCAATTTCCTTTAGAGAACCATCGAATTCTCCTTCTACTCCAGGGGATGGAATAATGCCTTCATTATATTTTTCAATCATGGATACAGTTCTGCTGACAAGATTTCCTAAATCATTTGCAAGATCTGAGTTCAATCGATTGATGAAGTTTCGATTGGTATGATTTCCATCTTGTCCAAAGGTAAATTCTCTTAAAAGGAAGTATTTAATCGCATCTAAACCATAGCGTTCAATTAATGGCTCTGGATAAACAATATTTCCCTTAGATTTCGACATTTTATCGGCGCCAAAAAGAATCCATCCATGGCCATAAACCATTTTAGGTAGTGGAATTTCTAATGCCATAAGGATGGCTGGCCAAATAATGGTATGGAATCGAACAATTTCCTTTCCTACCAAGTGGACGTCTGCTGGCCAATACTTGTTAAAGGTTTCTTCATTGTCTGAGCCATAGCCTAATGCTGTAATATAGTTACATACTGCATCGAACCATACGTATATGATATGCTTTGGATCAAATGGCACTTTAATTCCCCAATCGAAGGTTGTTCGGGATACGCAAAGATCCTCTAATCCTGGTTTTAAGAAATTGTTGACCATTTCGTTCTTTCTAGATTCTGGATAGCATATTTCCGGATGTTCTTCAAAGTATTGAAGCAATCGATCTTGATATTTTGATAATTTAAAGAAATAAGCCTCTTCCTTTGCTAAATGAGCTGGACGATTACAGTCTGGGCATACGTGTCCTTCCTTTAACTGTGTCTCTGTCCAGAAGGATTCGCAAGGTGTACAATACCAGCCCTCGTACTCACTTTTGTAAATATCCCCTTTATCGTATAGGGTTTGGAAAATCTTCTGTACTCTTTCTTCATGCTCCTGATCCGTTGTTCGGATGAAAATATCATAGGAGATGTCCATCTTCTTCCACAGATCCTTTATCTCTTCTACGATTTTATCTAGATACTCCTTCGGTGAAACTCCTGCTTTTTCTGCTGCCTCCTGTATCTTTTCTCCATGTTCGTCGGTGCCTGTTAGAAATTGTACGTCGTACCCTGTGAATCTTTTGAATCTAGCCAGTACATCCGCTGCTACGGTTGTATAAGTATGGCCGATATGCAGTCTGCCACTTGGGTAATATATGGGTGTCGTTAAATAAAATGTTCCCTTGCTCATATTTATTCCTCCTTAATTTAGTTATATAAAAAAACAAATCCCCGCCCCTATAAAAATATAGGGACGAGGATATATTCTCGCGCTACCACCCTAGTTTATTATTATCTCACGATAACAAACTCAGTAAGTGACCATGTCACCTTGCAAGATTAACGGTTGCAACTCCGTCATAGTCTAAAATTCAATAAATTTGTCGACTACGAAGCTCCGGGGCCATTTTCACTTGAATTCCTAGTACCGGCTCTCACCTTTTCCGGCTCTCTTTTACTATTCATGCAAATTACTCTTCCCATCACTGCTTTTAGATGATTATAGTATTATACAATAATATATTAAATTATACACACAATGTCAACCATGTTCTCCTAGCCATTTTGTAATTAAATATTTTGACCTATTGACAGATTTCGTCGTATATTGGGATAATAGATCTAATATGGGATATTTTAAACATTTACAGGTAGGGTGGGCTCAATATGAATGTTTCTTATTTAAGTAAATATACGGTTGTCCAAATATTTAAATCCAACGAGTTTCAAAAGGTATATATTGCTACGGACAACAATACCAATCAAGCGGTGGTAATCAATCATATTTTTTCTGGAGAAGGTAGTCCAACACTGAGTTTGATCGAAAGCTTATATGAAAATCCATTAAATAATGTCCTTCATTTTGAACCAGTGGAAGATGGTGTGGTTCTCGTTACGAAAGTAGAGGAAGGTCTTTCCTTGAACGATTACTTGGAGGAAGCCTTGCCGAGCTTTACTAAAAGAGTTCATTTGATTCATCAATACTTAGAAGGAATTCAAAAATATGATTTTCTACCGAATCCTATAAAATCTATTTTAGCCGATCCATCTCAGATTATTTTAAGCAAGGATCGCATCTATTTTGATGAACTGATTATCTTCGACGAAAATACTGCCAATGCAGTAGGCTTTCAGCCTACGATGGATCACATTATATCTGTATTAAAAGATTTGACCAAGCTACAAAATATTGATTATGACGAACTTCCTTTGTTCATTCATACTATTGGCTTCTTAGATGAAATCCAAAAAAATAAGCATACATATACCAGCATTCATCAACTGTTGGGTGACTTCGAAAAAATCGATCTTGGTGATTCCTCTAGTATTGATGATACTGAAAATATATTCCATGCCCAGCAAGGCGCCTTTGGTGCCCAGCAGGGGCTATCCTATCTTGAACCGACGAGCTTAGTAGGAAAAAAGGTGAGCGCTATTGATGAGGATATCATCCGAATGGCAGATAAAAGCAATAAACGAAGTTTTACCGTTGCCATTGGTACCGCTGGCGCCATTACTGTCGCTGTAGCAGGAATGTTGATGTTTAAGTCAATTCTCCCTATAGAAAACAATATTTCTGCAGATCAGAAGATGCCGCCCCATGAGATTGCCAGTGTACAGAATGTGGCTGGTGAAGAGAAGGAAGTGACTTCTTCTAAAGAAGTGGGCGCAGCGGATCTTGGTGGTGATGCAATTGGTCCCAATAAAAATATCACTTATGTGAGTGAACACATCCAGCAAAACCACGTTCCTACCAAATACGGCGATTTTTCATTGGTTATATCCGGTGACGATGTAGGACCGCACACAGTATCCATCCATGAAGAATCCATTCATAAAGAGGGCTCTCAGTTTATCTTATGGGTCAAAGCAGACTCCAGTGAAGCCTTTAAGGTAACGGTAAAGGGTTATGTCAACAATGTATCGACCTTTAATAAAACAGTGACACATCAACCGTTATTTACCAATGGCTGGGAATTGATACAAATTCCTTTCAATACCGATGTAGATGGTGATCTTGAGGTTATTTTTGACGATGTTACCGGAACTCTGTGGATCGGTAAAATTGCCATCGATACTCTAAAATAAAGTTTGTTCGCTCTGGCTCACAAACTTTATGGCGCACTTAATTCTAGGTAAAGCTTAGAATTCAAGTGCTTAAAATAAAATTTGTTCGCTCTTCCTCACAAGCTTTATGGCGCACTTAATTCTAGATAAAACTTAGAATTCAAGTGCTTAAAATAAAATTTGTTTGCTCTGCCTCACAAACTTTATGGCGCACTTAATTCTAGGTAAAGCTTAGAATTCAAGTGCTTAAAATAAAGCTTATTCACCTACATTCACAAATTATAAAAAGAAATAAGTACAAATAACCAGGGCTGCCACCATAGATGCTAGATGCGATATGAGGGCAGCTCCTACTACGTGCCTGCCTCTCCTTATGCCTACAGAGCCAAAATATACACCCATGGTGTAGAAAATAGTCTCTGCAGAGCCCATCATTGTAGAGCTGAGTCTTCCAATAAAACTATCCGCACCATAGGTATTTAAAATATCCTTTAAGATGGCCAATGCACCACTCCCGGAAATAGGTCGCATGATGACTAAAGGAAGTACCTCTGCCGGAATCCCGATCCAAGCCATGATCGGCTCTGCTCCCTTAATTAAATAATCGATGGCACCGGATTTTCTCATGAAGCCAATGGCAATAAAAATAGCCACCAAATAAGGCATTAAAGATATGGCAGATTTGAATCCATCGGCTGCTCCTTCTACAAAGGCTTCGTATAGATTCACTCTTTTAATCCATCCATGTATCAATATGATCGTCATCATTACGGGAATTGCTATGATAGATAAATAGCTGAGTATTCTGATCATTTTTTTACCTCCATTATTTTACATGCAATAATTCCTACCACAGTGGATACAATAGTAGCTAAAATTGATGTGATGATAATTTCTGATGGATTGTTGGAGCCTGCATCGGATCTTAGTTTTAATATGGTCAGAGGAATTAGTTGAATGGAAGACATGTTAATCACTAAAAACATGACCATGGCGTTGGTTGCTGTTTTTTTGTCTGGGTTTAACTTCTGCAATTCTTCCATGGCTTTTAGTCCAAGGGCTGTAGCGGAATTTCCGGCACCAAACATATTTGCAACCATGTTCATCATCATAGCTCCTATTGCAGGATGGTTCTGTGGCACCTGGGGAAACAGAACCCGAGTTATTGGCTTCATCAATTTTGCAAAGCTATTAATGAGTCCAGATTTCTTGGCAATATTCATCAGTCCAAGC
Organism: Alkaliphilus oremlandii OhILAs; assembly: GCF_000018325.1. GTDB lineage: Bacteria > Bacillota > Clostridia > Peptostreptococcales > Natronincolaceae > Alkaliphilus_B > Alkaliphilus_B oremlandii. The sequence goes on from NC_009922.1 coordinate 2,897,651, forward strand.
CAGAAGGACATAATTCCAGTTAAACCTATGGCAAATACAATGGCTTCTCCGGTATCATGTATAATGACATCGTTTATGACTTCAGGCTTCCCTGTGAGTACGGCAACTGCGATTCCTATTAATATCATCACGATCCAAATTACATTCATTTATGTGCATCCTTTCTTGTTTTAATCTATTATATGATGGGAGGCTTTTCCCATATGTGGATTTGGATCATGCCCCTAGATTCGTTAAAAATTTGACTTTGTTGGCTATTATTAGGTAACTTTGATATAATAGATAGAAATTAGTCACATGGTGTAATATTACAAATTTAACCAAAGGAAGGTATAGAAATGAAAAATTTGACTCTGCTGACAGATCTCTATCAGCTCACTATGATGAATGGGTATCTTAAAAATGGCGCTGATGAGAATGTTGTCATCTTTGATCTTTTCTTTAGAACGAATCCTTGTAACAATAGCTATACGATGATAGCGGGAATTGAACAGGTCATCGATTATATCGAAAACCTTAAGTTCGATGAAGAAAGTCTCGTTTATTTAAAAGGACTCAATCTTTTTGATGATGAATTTATTGACTATTTAAGAAATTTCAAATTCACTGGAACGATTTATGGCGTTGACGAAGGAACTGTAATGTTCCCTTACGAACCCATTTTAAGGGTAAAGGCGCCTGTGATACAAGCTCAATTAATTGAAACGACTTTATTAAATATAGTAAACTTCCAATCCCTGATCGCTACAAAAGCTGCTCGTATCTGCTCTGCTGCAGACGGAGATCCAGTTTTTGAGTTCGGTCTGAGACGTGCTCAAGGTCCAGATGCTGGTGTTTATGGTGCTCGAGCTGCAGTTATTGGTGGTTGCGTGGGGACTTCCAATGTTCTTGCAGGTAAAAGGTTTGATATTCCTGTGGTCGGTACCCATGCTCATAGCTGGATTCAATCCTTCGATTCAGAACTAGAAGCGTTCCGTGCCTATGCCCGGTCCTATCCAAATAGCACTACCCTCCTTGTAGATACTTACAATGTTCTGCACAGCGGCGTACCGAATGCGATTACTGTTTTTAACGAATTGAAAGAACAGGGATATGAACCGAAAGGAATTCGAATCGACTCTGGCGATATCGCTTATTTATCTAAGGAAGCCCGTAAAATGCTGGATGCTGCTGGTCTCCCAAATGTTAAGATTACAGCATCCAGTGACTTAGATGAAGATGTGATCAATAATTTAAAATTACAAGGTGCGGCCATTGATTTCTGGGGTGTTGGCACCAATCTCATCACATCCAAAAGCTGTCCTGCCTTAGGTGGTGTATATAAGCTTTCTGCAATTGAAGTGGATGGCCAAATTATTCCTAAGATTAAGATTTCTGAAAATCCTGAAAAAATTACGAATCCTGGTTATAAAAAAGTAGTCCGTATTTATGATAAAGAAAATAAGAAAGCACAAGCCGATTTGATTATGTTAGATTCGGAAGAAATTAACACCAATGAGCCCCTAACGATCTTCCACCCGATCTATACATGGAAAAAGAAGACCTTTAGAAATTATGAGACCAAAGACCTTCTCGTTCCAATTTATGAACAAGGAAAATTGGTTTACGAAAGAAAGACCATAAAAGAAATAAGGAAACATGCGCAAAGTGAGTTGGATTCCCTGTGGCCTGAATATCGCCGTTTAAATAGACCGCAACTGTACAAGGTTGATCTTTCTAAAAAACTTTGGGATTTAAAAAACCAAATGATGGATCAGTTCCGCGAAGAATAATTATTATTATTTTCCAATTTCCTATTGACTAATAATGGAATAATTGGTATTCTTTAAAGGAAGGTTGTCGAATTATGTAACATAGAGTATTTTTTTCTCCTATGTTGTATTATATGAATCTTATATTTCACTAGAAAGAAGGGGGATTTCAATTGAAATCAACAGGTATTGTAAGAAAAGTAGACGAACTTGGTCGGGTGGTTCTACCCATCGAACTTAGAAGAACATTAAATATTGCAGAAAAGGATGCTTTGGAAATCTATGTAGATGAACAAAACATCATTTTGAAGAAATATGAGCCAGCTTGTATATTCTGCGATAATGCTAAAAACATTACCCTTTATAAAGGAAAAAATATCTGCGGCGATTGCTTTGCAGAACTAAAAAAATAGTCTTCATTATGTAATATACTCTTCTTGTAAATTACATTTAAAAGAGCCCTTTCTGGGCTCTTTATTTTTCTGCTTCTTAAATTGAGTTATAAATCTAAGGATTCCTTATATACCTCTCGCTTTGAAATATTTCTAAGTCGAGCAACTTCTTTAATTGCCGCTTTCTTGTCCATTCCCTGCTCTATGAACATCAATATATGCTCTTTCATGGGGATTTCCTCAAGTCTACTCTGCTCTTCTAAAAGCTTTTCCTCTAAATTTGCACCTTCACATAGAACGACCATTTCTCCCTTGGGTGGATTCTGTTCTAAATGGGCTATGATTTCCGATAAGCTGCCACGGATGAACTCCTCGTATTTTTTCGTCAGCTCTCTTCCTACAACAGCTTGCCGATCTCCGAATATATTTAAAACATCCGCCAATGTGCTGAGAATTCGATGAGGCGCCTCGTAGAAAATCAATGTCCGATCTTCTTTTCGGATCAGCTCCAATCTCTTTTTTCTATTTTTCTTGTCTCGATCTAAAAATCCTTCGAAGGTAAATTTGTTCGTATCCAATCCAGATGCTACTAAAGCCAAAATTGATGCCGTAGCTCCCGGTAAAACATAGAATGGGATTTCTTCCTCAATGCATAATTTTATAATATCTGCACCAGGGTCCGATATCCCTGGCATTCCAGCATCTGAAACTAGGGCGATGTTTTCTCCCTCTAAAAGCTTATGGATTAATATTTGCCCTTTTCCTTTTTTGTTGTGCTCGTGGTAGCTGATTAAAGGTTTTTGTATTTCAAAATGATTCAATAGCTTTAGCGTATGTCTCGTGTCTTCCGCAGCCACTAAATCTACAGCCTTCAATGTGTTCAGCACTCTGATTGTAATATCCTCCAAGTTTCCGATGGGTGTAGGGCAGATATAGAGCGTACCCTTATTCATTTACCTCATCCCCTTTCTCTATTTCAGTCCTGCCGTAGATTTTGAATATTTCCTCTGTATAGCTTCCATCCTTATGGTATACGTATAGGGGATCCAATATTTTAAGCTCTGGCTTTGCTGCCTTTACGCATTCTATCAGCAGTAGGTTTGGTTTTTTATCGTAGGTAGGGTGGATTAATTGTAGTTTTTTAGGCTCCAATTTATACTGCCTGCAATAAACCATGATGTCTGCTAAACGTATGGGGCGGTGTACCATAAAAAATTTCCCATTATGCTTTAAAAGTCTAGAAGCCGTTCGAATTACATCCTCTAAGGTACATTTCACCTCATGACGGGATATGGCTTTTTTGTCCTCTATGTTCAATAATCCTTCGGGGTGCATATAAGGTGGGTTTGAAGTTACGACATCATAGCCATTTACGTCTAGATTTTTTTCTGCATCTTTCAAATCCATATTCAGTACATGAATCCGATCTGCTAAATGGTTCAGCTGAACGCTGCGCTGGGCCATATCCGCTACCTCTTTTTGTATTTCCAGGGCCGTAATGTGGCTGGTTTGGCTTTTCCCTGCCAGTAAAATAGGGATGATCCCTGTTCCAGTCCCTAAGTCCACAACCTTCGCATTCTTTTTTAAAGTTACAAAGTTCGCTAATAAAACTGCATCGATACCGAAGCAAAATCCCTTTGGATTTTGTATGATTTTTAAATTATTTATTTGTAAATCGTCCACTCTTTCATAATCCTTGACCAAGTTTTCCATTTTAATTCTCCTTGCTATAATTTGTGCAATGGCTCGCAGCGCGAATGTCTTCTCTTCCGTTTAATATTAACATTTTATCATTGCTCTTAGGTTCTATCAAGGAGCCTCTGATTTTCATTGCAACATATAACTTGCTCCCTTATGCTGTTATACTTAGTTTAAAGCTTTCCTTTAAGCTTTCAGTGCTCAAATAAAGCTTATTCGACTAGGCTCACAAATTTTATGTCCACTCAACTCTAGATAAAACTTGGAGTTTCAAGTGCTCAAAAAAAAATGATGAGACTTAATCTGTCTCATCATTACAATATATATATTTGTAGGAATAACTATAGGGTTCTTCCATCTTTTGTGAGGACTTGCTATACAACTCATTCATATCCAACTCCGAGACTTTCTCACTAAAAATGTACTCTAGAACATTTTCGATAAAATTTTCACAAATGCAACCAGTATTGCTCATCGTTTCTTCTTCTGTCCAAAATACCATTTCCTCCAGTAACATAGTACTATCCCCTATCTTCGTTATATTTTCTAGCACCTCTATATTAAATTCATAAGAAAAAAGGTATAACACCTCGTTACTTTCATTATATACTCATGTTATTTTTTTAACAAGTAGTTTTTGCTATTATTATTTATTTTTGTATAAAATTTTAAATGCTTCTTTACTATACCTATGAAAGGATTCCTCATAGAATTTACCACTTTCAATTTCTTATATCTACCACATTACTTCTTGAAGTTTAGGTAGTTTTGGACTTTCAGTGCCAAGTTGCCCGCATTAGCCCCATAATAAACACAGGTAGCACAACACCGTTATGCTACCTGCTTCTATATCCTATTTAATTCGAATGGATGTAACCTTGTTGTCTTCTACATAGATTATTACTTCTTCGTCTAATTCAATCTTAGAGAGATTTACATCCTTGTCTACGGAAAACACTTTAATGTCGTTCTCTATTTTAATGATAATCAAAGGATTTTTTCCTTCATATTTAGCAAGAATCTTTCCTTCTATTCTTCGATCCTCTGTATCTTTAATGCCCTCTATCAGTGTTACTTTGTCATTATCTAAGGTAAGCTTTACTTCCATTCCATTTTCTAAATCATCCAGCTTTGATTTTTCTCCATTCATTTTAACTACAACATTGGAATCTAATTGGTACTCAACGGTTTTCTCATCTTTATAGAGATATACTTTCTTTTGATCCTTTATTGCTACTAAAAACTTTCCGTTCACAGTATACTGGGCATCTTCTGTTCTTGTAGCTTTCAGTTCTGTAACGGTATTATCCTTGTCTAGTTTGATAGCAACCTCATCGCCTTTTCTAAGGTCTTCAAATTTTATATCTTTTTTATCTAATTGAATTTTAGCTTTTTCTGAAACTAGTAGGTTGAGTAACGCCGTTCCGTCTTCAATGGTTATTCTTCTTTCCTTAAGGTCTATTTCTTTTATCGTTGCCTCATATTCCTTGTTGTCCTTTTCCTGTTGAATAAATTTCTTCTGGATTCCAGGAGGCAAACCGCCCTTCTTAGCTAATCCTGGTGGTATGTGTTGTGCACTTACTGAAGAGACTCCCATCATTAACGCTAAACATAAAGTTGTTAAGCTGACCAAATGCTTTTTCATTTTTCATTCCTCCTAAATTTTATATTCTAGTATGTATCCTTAGAGCCTTTAAATCCTACTCTATTAAATTAATACGGCTACCTAAAATTTTTAGGTAGCCTTTGAAGGGAAAGAATGTAACTTTTTTAAAAGTATTTTCTCATTTTAATTTTTCTTGTTTTTTTCTTTTTGCTTATTTTCTTTTTCATGACCTTTATTCTCTTTATCACTGTTCTTCTCTTCTTTTTTTATGTCTCTATTTTTTAATTCTTTTTCCCATTTTTCTTGTTCCTTCTTCTGTTCTTTCTTTTTCTTCTCTTCTTCTTTGAGCTGTTTCTCTATATGCTTCTCATTCCTTTTAATTTCTTTCTCTGTTTCTTTTTTCTGTCTTTCTTGTGCTTTTTCAAGTTCCTGATTCTTCTTGATTTCTCCCTTAAGCTCTTTTTCTATATTCTTCTCTATTTCCTTCTGCCGCTTTTCCTGCTCTTTCTCCCGCTCTTTATCTCTCTTATCTTCTTCTTTTATTGTCTTTTCCATCCGTTTTTCTGCTTCTTTTTTCCCAACTGAAATTTTCTCTCTATGAGCCTCTTTCAAGGTCTCTTTATTGGATGAAATAGATGTAATCTCTATTTTTTCTCCCGTATCCTTCGAAGAAAGCTCTATTTTCTCCATGGCCTTTGTAATAACTTCTTCGACTTCTGTATCTTCGACATTATCTTTCAGCTTTACGGATGCGATTAAAATATAGTTTTCTTTCGTCTCTTTTATATACCCCTCCGCCCTTGCCATTCCAACTAAAGCTTCTAACCCTTTGTCCAAAGGTTTATTTTTTAGTTCTAATAAAGGAAGGTTTTTAGCATCTTCATTAAGGGCTACAGCGTTGATGATATGATTCATTCGATTGACTTTTAATTCGATACTTGGATTTATATCCACCGAAACCAGAGCCACTGCTTTATAGTTTGTATCCCATAGATCGATGCCGTAAAATGAGGTTGCAATCAATAGAAATAGGGCAGCAGCAACCATTGAAATCCTTCTAAAGCTGAGATTTCTTTCCTTTATGATATCTCTTTCTTCAAAATATATTTCCATCCCTTCTTTTAATCCATTGAATTTCTTTACTTTTTGAAATGAAGAATCCTCCAGCATTACGATCAGCATATTTTCCCTAACTTCAATTATACTTCCTCTGTAAATCACTTTCTTCCCTCCCTTCAGCGTTTAAAATATATCTTTTCAGTGTATCTAGATCGCTTTCTAGTATTAATATCACAGCAATAATAAATTTTCTACTCCTCTGTATTACCTTTTTACTGACCTTCAGATTCTCCATAATATCCTTTGTTGGCAAATTCTTGGTATTCAATACTTTATTACAAAGCTCTTTATGCTCAACTATGTATCGAGCTATTTTTATGGCCATTTTTCTTGTATCTTCATGCTTCGGTGCCTCATCTACGAGATTCTCCAGTGAAACGCCGAACGCCTCCATACTCCGTATCAGCTCTCTTAGATCTAATTTCATCTCTAGTTCCGATTCGAAACCATCTACAGCCATGATATGTTCTGCCGTAGTCTCCAAATCGTTTTCTAGTTGACTGACAAAAACCTCCTTGGAAGTCTTGGATGCTTTTCTATGGGCATCGATCAATCGACTTTTGATGACGAGGGACGCAAAGGTTAAAAAATTCCCCTTATGCTCTTGATATTTTTCTATTGCTTCATTAAAAGCCATGAGTCCAGCACTGAAGGCATCATGGTTTTCTACGTCCACATAAGCCCCAATATGATTGGAAATAACCTTCTTTATAAAAGGAATATATTCCTGTATCAATCTATTTTTATCTTCTTCATCACCAGCTTGTATATGCTTTACACGTTGCTCCAAAGTTTCTTGCTTATTAAAAAACTTGAGAAGTTTAGCCACCGATGTCCCTCCTCTTCTCATATAATACGGTATCTTTAAAATATTTAAGTTCTCCTAAAAAAATTCTTACTCCATAAAAGTAAGAATTCTATCTTCAATATTTAATCTCTATGCCTTACACCTCATGTGTTTAACTATACCATAAGACGTGGATAGATTCTACTTTTCTGTAGGGTTGGTTTCTGGAAATGAAATCCTAAGGTTATTTCCCTGCCTAGGAACGAGAGGCTTCCATGGATAAATTTTTTCTCTTGAGGCTTATTACGTACTCCACCAATATCATCACCAAGGGATTGATAAAGCATAGCACGGCAAATGGTGCGTATTGTAGCGCAGATATGCCCAGAATTGAATTTACAATGATCGCATTGACGTTCCACGGCATCAGTGGTGCAATGACCGTACCTGTATCAGCTACCGTTCTTGCCAGTACGGCTGGCTCTATGTTGCGCTCTGCAAATTTATCCTTTGTTGTTTTTACAGGAATGATGATGCCCGCAGTTTGGTCACAAGTTGCTGTTGTAATTAAAGCGCTGAGTAGCCCTGTTTTAGCAATGAGCGCAAACCTGCTGTCCTCGTCCTTAAACAAGTGATTTAAGAGGGGCTTCAATAGATTACCCTTTTCAAAAAGGCAGCTTAAGGCAACACTTCCCGTTATGATGAATACGATTTCTACCATTCTCATCAGCCCTCCACCGGATACCAAGGCATCCAGCTCCGCCATTCCTGTTTGAGATTCATATCCCCAGAGGATGGATTTGATTAAAACAGCAGGGCTGATTTTTTGAACAAAGATCCCGACCAGCGCTGCAAGCGCTACGCCGATGGACATATTATAGATGGTTTTCACTCCGTAAAATGCAAGGATGATCACCAGTATCGGAAATAATAAAAGGTAGGGTGATGTTACCATAGAATTTTGAATCAAAGTTTGATATTCATGAACCTTGCTCATATCCCCACTGCTTACATAGACCTTACCAATAAGATAATAAATCACTGTCGATAGGAGTATGGTTGGCAGTAATGTTTTAATCGCAGCCTTTATGTAATCTAAATAGCTGGATTCTGTTATCCCCAGGGTTAAATTGTTAAGAGAAGATATGGGTGCTATTTTATCTGCAATAAAGGCGCCAGAAATTACTGCACCCAGGGTTACATGGGTCGGTAGCATGAACCCATTTCCAATGGTCACCATCGCTAAACCGATGGTGCTGATGGTTCCAACAGCTGTACCCATTACATATGCCAGAATCAGTGTAAATAGAAAAGCTAGAACGATGAAGTTAAAGGGCTGAACGTAGCTAAATGCATAATATACAATATTGGGAACGACACCGGAAGCCAACCAAGTAGATACCGTTGCCCCCATCATTAATATTACAGCAAACAAAGATCTGCACTCTTTAATTCCCTCTAGGACAGAGCGCCCCAGTTCTTTAGGGTCGTACCCATTTCTTAGCAGTATTACTAAAGTGAATAGGGAAGCTGCTGAAAATGCAAAAACAAGGGATATATTAAAAACAATAGCCATAGCGATTAGCGAAAATGTTACCGCAGCAATGGCTATTGTGCCTACCATAGAAACCTTCTTTTCTCTCATGATGCCACTCCTTTTATAATTTCAATACGATCCCTACAAGCGCCGCTGCTGATAAATATACGATGGGATGCTTTTTATATTTGCTGACTAAGTACAGAATAATTGAGAACAGTATGACAGCCTTTACATTCAATATCGCAAATACATTTCTTGTGGCCTTATATTCTTCTACATGAAGCAAAGCAATTTTAGCTACCTCAAAGCTGACAGCTCCTATTAAGCCTGCCACTGCTGGACGAATTCCAGAAAAACCAGCCTTTACGATGGGGTTCTCGCTAAATTTACTAAAGTAATGGGCGATAATAATGATGATGATAATAGAGGGCGCTACGATTCCAACGGTAGCTGCTGCCCCTCCAGCTACACCACCGACGATATGCCCTACGAAGGTAGCTGTGTTGATTCCGATGGGTCCCGGTGTGGATTCTGAGATGGCGATCATGTCCAGTAGCTGCTCATGGGTAATCCACCCGTATTGATCGATGAGCTGTCTCAAAAAGGGCAGGGTTGCAAGTCCTCCGCCTACAGAAAATAATCCAATTTTAAAGAATTCAAGAAATATTTGAATATAGATCATCTTTTCTCCCCCTTCATTGCATCGTTTCTTCCTTTTATAATACCAGTGAACGCTGATAAAAGGATGATGAGAATCGGAGAAACATCCATCCATACAATGACTACAAATGCAGCAATAAAGATTGCAATACCTGTCCAATCCTTCACGGTTTGCTTCATCATCTTATATACGGTATGGGTAATTAAAGCAACTACGGCTACACGAATCCCTCCGAAGGCATGTTGCACTATTGTATTTTCTTGAAAATGCATAAAGAATTTCGATATTAAGGTTATTATGATTAAAGACGGAAATACCACGCCCATGGTTGCGACGATGCCACCTAGGACCCCTTTTCTTTTATAGCCAATGAAGGTTGCCGTATTCACAGCAATAATGCCTGGCGTACATTGACCGATTGCATAATAATCTATAATTTCTTCATCCGTTGCCCAATTCCGTTTGTTCACTACTTCCTCCTGTATAATCGGCAGCATTGCATAGCCTCCACCGAAGGTAAATGCACCAATGCGAAAAAATATGGTGAACAATTCCCATAGTTCGTTCATCTATCCTGTCCCTCCACTCTGCAAGATTGACTCTTTATTCAAGTGACTGCAATCCTATATTCTATAACTTTCATTATACTATTTTATCCTTAGAATTATAAGGGTCTATCATAAAATTTGTTCTCTACAAAACAAAGAGGTAAGATTATCTCTTACCCCTTGTAAATTGACTATTATAAAGTTCTGCATAGAATCCATCTCGCTCTAGTAATTCTTTATGGTTTCCTTTTTCGATGATACTACCACGATTCATCACTAAGATTAAGTCTGCGTCCTTTATGGTAGATAATCGATGGGCGATAACAAAGCTGGTTCTACCTTCCATCAATGTATTCATTGCTTTTTGTATATACAGCTCCGTTCTCGTATCCACACTGCTTGTGGCTTCATCCAAAATTAATATTGCTGGATCCGCAAGGATGGCACGAGCAATGGTCAGAAGTTGTTTCTGCCCTTGGGATATATTGGAGGCCTCTTCTCCGAGGATCGTATCGTATCCATCCGGCAGGGTTCTAATAAAATAATGGGCATGGGCCGCTTTCGCTGCATTTATAATTTCTTCCTCTGTGGCATCTTTCTTTCCGTAGGCGATATTATCTCGTATGGTTCCATTAAAGAGCCAGGTATCCTGAAGAACCATACCGAATATATTTCTTAGGCGCTCTCTTTTTAAATTTCTGATATCGACGCCATCTACTTGAATGCTGCCGCTATTGATTTCGTAGAACCGCATTAGAAGATTGACCAGAGTCGTTTTTCCCGCCCCCGTTGGTCCTACAATAGCAATGGTCTGCCCTGATTTCACATCGATGTTCATATTTTCAATCAGGAGCTCATCTTTCTTATACCCAAAGCTTACATCCCGGAAGTTAACTTCTCCCTTTGGATTTGCAAGCTCTGTATTTCCATTGCTGTCGGACACTTCCTCTGTTTCGTCTAAAATTTCAAATACTCTTTCTGCCGATGCAATTGTGGATTGTAGTATATTGGCAATATTGGCTGTCTGAATAATGGGCTGCGTAAATTGTCTTGAATACTGTATAAAAGCCTGCACGTCTCCTATTTGTATCCCGTTTCGAATAGCTAATATACCACCGCCCACGGAAATTAAAACAAATCCAATATTGTTAATAAATGTCATAAAAGGCATCAGAATCCCTGAAATAAATTGGGCTTTCCAGCCAGATTCGAAAAGTTCATCGTTAATCTGATTGAATCTGTCTAGGGATTCTTTTTCTCTAGAAAAAACCTTTACAATTTTATGACCGGTATACATTTCTTCAATATGCCCATTCAGCTCGCCCAGCGTCTTTTGCTCCGCTGCAAAATATCGCTGAGATCGTTTGGCAATGGATTTTGTTGATAGAAAATATAAAGGCAATGTTACAACTAGAATCAGTGTCATGGTCGGGCTGATAATAAGCATCATAACAACGATTCCCACTAGAGTGATCACAGAAGTAATTATCTGAGTAATACTTTGTTCTAAGGTGCTACTGATGTTATCAATATCATTGATTACCCTACTCAATATCTCTCCATGGGTATGGGCATCAAAGAACTTAAGGGGCAATTTAGAAAGCTTATGATTCACCTCATTGCGCAGGTTATAAACTGTTTTCTGTGCAACGGTAGCCATCACCAGCCTTTGGACATAGGTAAAAATGGCACTGGCTATATATAATACCCCCAGCAGCATCAAGATCTTTACGATATAGTCAAAATCTACGCCAGCTCCCGGATTCGTCATGCCTTCAAACAGCTTCGTTGTTGCAAGACCAATGACCTTTGGGCTGAGTATGCTAAAGCCCGTACTTAAGATGGCTGTGATCAGTACCACAATCAATCTAAATTGAAAAGGTTTTAGATACCTTAGTAACCGTCTAAAGGTTCCTTTAAAGTCCTTTACTTTCTCAGAGGACCCTCGCATCATAGGACCACCTGGTCCACCACCGTGTCCTCTATTTCCTCTCGGTGCCATGGAATGTTTCTCTCTGTTATCCTTCATTATGCCATCTCCTCCTCTGAAAGCTGGGAAGATACGATTTCCCTATATACATTGCAGTCTCTTAAAAGATCCTTGTGGCTTCCTATGCCTGCAATCTCACCTTCATCCAATACGATGATCTGATCGGCATCTATAATTGTACTGACTCTCTGGGCCACGATAATGAATGTGGAATCAGAAACTTCATTTTTTAAAGCTTCCCTCAGTTTTGCGTCGGTCTTAAAATCTAGTGCAGAAAAACTATCATCAAATAAATAGATCGGAGCCTTCCGAACCAATGCCCGCGCTATGGAAAGACGCTGTTTCTGTCCGCCAGACACATTGGTTCCGCCCTGAGCAATAAAGGAATTCAATCCATCTTCCAGGCCTCTAATAAATTCCGATGCCTGTGCTATCTCTGTGCTGTTTTGAATTTCTTCCTCTGTTGCATCTTCTTTTCCATATTGGATATTCTCCGAAATCGTTCCAGTAAAAAGAACTGCTTTCTGAGGAACAAATCCAATTTGATCTCTCAGTTCCTTCTGCGGCATATGACGAAGATCGATGCCATCTACGGAAATACTTCCGCTGGTTACATCGTAAAAGCGGGGGATCAGATTCAATATGGTAGACTTTCCTGACCCAGTACCACCGATAATCGCGGTCACCTTTCCCGGCTCCGCTTTAAAGGAAATATTCTTCAACACTGCTTCTTCTGCACCTGGATAGTTGAAATATACGTTTTTAAACTCCACCACACCGCCCTTTTTAGGCGCACTGACCCATTTTTCCGGATCATTAATTTCAGTCTCCATATCTAAAACTTCATTGATCCTTGCAGCAGAAGCGGCAGCACGAGGTACCATGACAAACATCATGGACACCATGACTAAGGAGAACATAATCTGGGATACGTATTGGATAAACGCCATTAAATCCCCAACTTTCATCGTTCCCTCATCGATGTTGATGGCACCAAACCATATAACTGCGATGGTGGTAAAGTTCAGTATGATGGATAGTAAGGGAAGCATTAATGCCATGATTCGGTTCACCCGTATGGCTGTATTTGTAAGGTCGTAGTTGGCTTCTTTAAAGCGATTTGCTTCATGGTCCACTTTATTAAATGCCCGAATAACTCGGACCCCCATCAGGCTCTCTCTCAAAACCTGATTCAATTTATCTAATTTTGTTTGCATCACTTTAAAAAGTGGCGCTCCAAATTTACCGACAATGGCGATACCGACCACAATGAATGGTACCGTAAACACCAGAATCAATGATAGCTTCGGGTTCTTATATACTGCCATAATCACACCACCGATTGCCATCATTGGCGCTCTGGCCATGATTCTCAGGGACATCATCACCAATTGCTGTATTTGAGCAATATCGTTGGTGGTTCTAGTGATTAGAGAAGATGTGCCGATTTTATCAAATTCATTGAGGGAAAAGCTTTCTGCCCTTTGAAAAACTGCTCTCCGTAAATCCCTTCCAAAGGCTGTGGAAGTTCTAGAGGATAGATAACTGGCAGCAATGGCACATGCTATCCCAAATATGGTAATTAAAATCATGAGGGCTCCTATTTTAAAAATATAGGCAGTATCCCCATTGACCAATCCGATATCAACAATATTTGCCATCAATGTAGGCAAAAACAATTCAGAAAGCACCTGTAGGAATATGAGTCCTAGGGAGCTCATCACTGCAAATCGGTATGGTCTTAAAAACTGAAACAGTTTTTTCATTCTTATCACTCCTTGCATCATCATGTCATTTAATTTTTCTGCTTTATGTTTTTCTAGAAGCTCACTTATAGTCTAGGTGTTTCGCAGAAAATCAGAAATTTTAGTCAATATACTTAGCTGACTAAGTATTTCGACAAGCATTTTTAAGATTTTCATGAACCTGCATCAATAGTCTTCGAAGCAATAACTGCTCTTCTTCGGTAAAGTTACAGAAGGTTTCTTGGGATATGGTCTCTTTAATCTTCATAACCTCTTCACATACCTTCTTGCCTTCTTCAGTGATGTAAACCCTTGAAACTCTCTGATCTACAGGGTCTTGTCTTCGTTCTATCAGCCCCACCTTTTCCATCCGTTTCACCATAGTCGCAATGGTAGAAGCTTTTATATTTAACTTTTCTGCTAAATCTTTTTGGCTTTGTCCGTTCATATGGACAAGAGCAAATAAAAGGAAGGGCTGCCCTGGATAAACCCCTACCTTATCTAATAAACCTTGGGTTCTTTGATGATATAATCGTATGACCTGCGCAAAAATATGCTGCAGGGAGTTCGGATCGTGAAAATTCATTTTTATCCTCTCCATTTAGTTAGTCGGCTAAGTATAATATCTATTATATCTATAAAAAATAAATAGTCAACAGTATGGGTAAATAATTCCTATCACGAGTAAAATAAAAGAACATTTCATTTGTCACCTATACTTTGAGAAATGGGACAAAGAAAATGCTCTTTTACCTCGTGTCTTTAAATATTTATCCCCCCAGGGTAATATCTTGGTTGTTATACCAGTTTAATGCCTCTATAAAATGACTCGGTTTAAAATCCGGCCAATAATCATCGACCACATAGAAATCTGCATAGATGGATTGTACCGGAAGAAAACCGCTCAATCTTCGCCTTCCTCCCCATCGGACAATCAAATCTACTTTTGAGATATCGTATGTTTCTATCTGTTTATTGATGTTGTTGCTTTTGGATTTAGATTTTTTTAAATAATTTAAGTCCCATTTCCAGCTATAATTCACTAGGAAATTAACCTTGATGCCGCCATTACCAAAGTTCTGCCGAGTGGTATAGGGCAGTAGCTCCTTTGGAAACATTGGAGATTGGGTATTGCCTGCCACAAGAAGGGATGCATTTTCCTTTGAAAGTATCTCTACAGAATGGATGCATGCATCTGTAAATGCCTTGATTTGGTCCGTGGGCCTTTTTGTATTATCCACAGTGAATCCATAATAGGTTATTTCTTTTACGCCTGCTGCTTCACACATTTTAAACAGTAAAAGTCCTGGGTCGATTCCTGATTGATAACCCTCTGATTTAGATAACCCCTTTCCTTCTGCCCATCGTCTATTTCCATCTGGAATGATCCCGATATGCTCTGGTATTCTCAATTTAATCACCGCTTTCTTTCAATACTTATATACAATTATTAGCATTTATTCAAAAATTAATTCCATGATCTTTTTATTATGATAGAATGTACATAATATATTTTTGAAAAGGAGCTGTTAAATTGGAAAAGCTTTATTACGAAAATGCCTATGAGAGAAACTTCGTTGCAAATATAATAGAGGTCATTGAAGAGGATCATCAGTTCCATATTCGATTGGATCGAACCTACTTTTATCCTGAAGGTGGCGGACAGCCCAGCGATGTGGGATATATTGAGTCTTCTCCAATTATATATGTCTACGAGAAAGAGGATCTTATCTATCACGTAACGGAAAGAAAGCCTTCTAAATTTAAAAAGGTTCAGTGTGAAATTGATTGGCAGGTGCGGTTCGATTATATGCAGCAACATCTGGGGCAACATATCTTATCTGCATCTTTCGTAGAACTTTTTGATGCCACCACCATCGGTTTCCATCTCAGCAAGGAATATTCCACCATCGATATTGATAAAGTCATCGATAGTGATGGATTCAAAAAGGTAGAAGATCTAGCCAATGAAACCATTGCCAACAACTTAACTGTAGAAACCTTATTTCCAACGGAACAGGAGCTCCGAAAACTTCCTCTGAGAAAGCAGGTCTCTGAGAAGGTGCAGGGGCCTATTCGATTGGTCAAAATTGGAGATTTCGATTTGGTGGCTTGCTGCGGAACTCACCCGAAATCCACCTTGGAGGTTCAACTCATTAAAATCATCAAGGTAGAGAAATATAAAGTTGGCATGAGAATCGAATTTTTATGTGGGAAAAGGGCCATTGGGGATTATTCTAAAAAACAGGAAAGTCTAAAGGAAGTGGCTCGACTTCTCGGCGTCAATGAACAGGATGTTCCTGCAAGGGTCCATCATATGTCCAGTGATATCAACGACCTTCATAGCTCTGTGAGGGCCTTACGATCTGAAGTCATCTGCCATACCGTGGAAAAGATGCTCCGAGACGCAGAGACCATCGATGGCATCAAAGTAATCAAAGAAGTTTATCAAAACATCGACTTAAAGTATGTAAATAATATTGCTACACAGCTAACGGCATATCCTAACGTCATTGCTCTATTTGGTATAGAAGCTGACGATAAAGCCCATTTACTATTTGCTCAATCTAAGGAATTGAAGCTCCTTAGCATGAATGTACTTTTAAAAGATGCCATTACTTTAATCGATGGCAAAGGTGGCGGTAGTGATTTTTCTGCCCAAGGCGGCGGCAAAAACAATAATAATTTAGATTCTTCCATTGCATATGCTTATAGCAAAGTGAGGGCTTCCATTTTGTAATGAATGCCATTGACAGAACGATGTTTCCGCTCTGATTATTTAATATCTAACGCAATGTGTAAAATAGCCTATTTATGCAAAAACCATGGTTCAAAGAAATTTAATTTTTCTTTGAACCATGGTTTTTATTTATTTAAGATTTATAAATTTTTGCTTTGAGACAGCATCTTTTTAGTACAAGTACGCATTTTTTTAGTTGACAAATCTAAGGGATGTTATTATAATTGACTTTAATTCGTAGTAAACCGATATGAATTATAGTGTATTATTTACTTAATCAAATACATATAAAAAAGACTTCTATAGAAGCATTATAAGGAAGCCTTTTTTGAAACTCATTTACGGCAAAGTTCTCCTTTGGCAATACATTGTAAGTAGAACTTTCCTATTCGTTATAAAAAGGAGGCCATTTTATGCATATCCATTGGGAATTCATCGTGAATAACATACCTTTGTATCAGAAGGCTGCTCTATTGACACTGAAGCTTGCATTTTTCGGAATTTTAGCATCTTTACTCATTGGTATGATCTGTAGTTTAATCCTGTATTTCAACGTAAGATGGCTGAAAACTTTAGTCAAAGCCTATATTGAGCTATCGAGGAATACACCGCTGCTGATACAACTCTATTTTCTGTATTTCGGTCTCACAAAGGTGGGCATTGTATTAAGTGAAAATACCAGTGCAATTATTGGATTATCTTTTTTAGGTGGCAGTTATATGGCAGAGGCCTTCAGAGGTGGTCTGGAAGCTGTCAGTAAGTTTCAGATCGAATCTGGACTCAGCCTAGGGCTATCTAAGATGCAGATTGTACGGCACATTATGATACCCCAGGCAATTTCCTTCAGTGTTCCTGCTATCGGCGCTAACTGTATTTTCCTATTGAAGGAAACCTCTATTTTTGGCGCTATCTCCACATTGGATCTGATGAACGTAACGAAGGACTTAATCGGTATGTATTATCAAACCTTTGACTCCCTATTGATGCTGGTGGTGGCATATCTGATTATCCTGCTACCCCTTTCATTTTTCCTAACATGGCTGGAAAGGAAGGTGCGCTATGCAGAATTCGGCAATTAAAATTGTTTTTACGGAACAGAATATTATGCGTTTACTGGGTGGACTGGGCGTAACTGCTCGCATTGCATTTATTTCCATCCTTATTGGATCTGTATTGGGTATTGTCTTCGGTCTCATCATGACCTCAAAGTCGAAATGGATTCGCTTCATCAGCCGCCTCTATCTGGAGACCTTTCGAATTATACCGATTCTCGTTTGGCTCTATATCGTATATTTCGGTATCACCAGCGCTTTAAACATCCATTTAGATGGTGAAATCGTGGCGATTATCGTGTTTAGTTTCTGGGGCATTGCAGAGATGGGGGATATTGTAAGGGGTTCTTTAGAATCCCTGCCAAAGCACCAGATGGAATCTGGAAAAGCTTTGGGTCTCAGCTTTATACAGCTTTATCGATACGTTCTGATTCCCCAAGCTGTAAGGCGGATGGTCCCTGGTGCTATCAATTTAGCCACAAGAATGGTTAAGACCACTTCCCTTGTGACGCTCATTGGTGCTGTGGAAGTTGTCAAAGTAGGTCAGCAGATTATCGATGCTTCTCGTTTTCAGATAGATACTGCTTCCTTCTGGATTTACGGATTCATCTTTATTTTATATTTCATTATTTGTTATCCACTATCTTTGCTTTCTAAAAAATTGGAAGTACAGTGGCTTAGCTAAGGGGGGATTTTTATGAAAAAAGAAAACTATCCGACTTTACTAGAGATCGATGGACTGCATAAAGAATACGATGGAAAAACAGTCCTCAAGGACATCCATCTTGAAGTTCATAGAGGAGAGGTTGTGGTTCTATTAGGTTCATCCGGCTGTGGAAAAAGCACCTTCCTTCGATGCATCAATGGACTTGAACCCATTCAAGGAGGCGATATCCGACTATCTGGAGACAGCCTAACTTCAAAGCATACAGATTGGCAAAAGATACGTCAGCGTATTGGTATGGTATTTCAAAATTACGAACTATTTCCCCATATGACAGTTATGGAAAATATACTCTTAGGGCCTACCAAGGGGCAAAAACGCCCGCAGGAGGAAGTTGTAGCCCAAGCAAAGACGCTACTTGAAAGAGTCGGTCTATTGGATCGCATCCATGATTACCCAAGACAACTATCGGGAGGACAGAAACAACGGATTGCCATTGTTCGTTCCTTGTGTATGAATCCCGAAATTATGCTCTTTGATGAGGTAACAGCCTCTCTGGACCCTGAGATGGTCCGCGAGGTTCTAGAGGTTATGTTGGATCTTGCAAAACAGGGAATGACCATGGTCATCGTCACCCATGAGATGAATTTTGCGAAATCCGTTGCCGATCGAATCGTTTTCATGGACTCGGGAAGTATCTGTGAGGTTGCAACACCGGAGGAATTCTTTACAAGTCCTAAAACAGAACGTGCACAGCAGTTTTTAAATGTGTTTCAATATTAGATCATATATCATATAGAAGGAAGGATGAGATAAAATGAAAATCATAAAAAAAGTTTTAGCCACATTATTGGTTGGTATTGTTGTCATCGGAGGTTTAGTAGCTTGCAGCCCAAAAGCAGGTTCTGAGGCAGGAGGAACTGTGGACTCACTGGATGCCATTAAAGAGCGAGGTACCATTCGAATTGGTGTATTCAGCGATAAGGCTCCTTTCGGTTATGTAGATGCCAATGGAGAGAATCAAGGCTTCGATGTCCATATTGCTAAAAGGTTTGCTAAGGATCTTTTAGGCGATGAATCTAAGGTTGAATTCGTATTGGTTGAAGCAGCAAATCGGGTAGCATTCTTAGAATCAAACAAAGTTGATATCATCATGGCAAACTTTACTGTAACTGAGGAAAGAAAAGAAAAAGTGGATTTTGCAAATCCTTATATGAAGGTTTCTCTTGGTATCGTATCTCCCGATGGTGCTTTAATCACTTCTATAGAGGATTTAAAGGATCAAAAGCTGATCGTGAACAAAGGAACCACTGCGCAAGATTATTTTACAAAAAACCATCCAGAAATTGAGCTATTGAAGTATGACCAAAATACAGAAGCCTTTGAGGCATTGAAGGATCTCCGTGGTGCTGCCTTAGCCCATGATAATACAGAGGTTCTGGCATGGGCTAAGGGGAATCCTGGTTTTACCGTAGGTATCCCAGTATTAGGAAATCAAGATGTGATTGCACCGGCGGTTAAAAAGGGCAATACAGAACTATTGGCGTGGATCAATGAAGAACTTGCAAAATTAGGCAAGGAAAGCTTTATCACAAAGGCTTATGAGGATACTTTGCTTCCAGTATATGGCGATGATATTGCACCGAATGATCTGGTAATTGAAGGTGGAATCTAAATTAGAATCTATCCAATATAATATTAAAAAATTGTGATATAGGCACTAATATAATAGAGAAGTATTGGCGGATATCTATGACTATCCGCCTTTTCTTTGTTTTGTGGGATTTGAGGCAATGTCCCACAAGAATTGTTTATGTCTATACAAACCATATGCTTGCCCGCCTGATTGTGGCTATGGATGCTGGAAGTATTTTACACTCTATTTGGTGAAATGCTATAATATATTCATATTTTTTATATAATTAATCTATGGTGAGAAGCATGAAACAGGTTCCTAATATCATAACATGTCTTAGAATATTGAGTAGTATCGTACTACTGTTTTTAAAACCATTATCAATGGTTTTCTTTTTAGTTTTCATTTTCTGCGGTGCAACCGACATTTTAGATGGCTATGTCGCAAGAAAAACAGGGAACACTAGCAAAGCGGGAGCAGTACTGGATAGTGTTGCCGATATGGTATTCGTTGCTGTTGCGTTGTTTATTTTCATGCCTATTATTCCTTTTACGACATGGATCGTTTATTGGATTATAGGAATAGCGTTTATTCGTATTTTCTCACTCGCCGTTGGATATATAAAATATCGGACATTCGCTGGCTTGCATACCTATGCTAACAAGGCAACAGGGTTCATATTATTTTGCTCTCCACTCGTATATCAAGTATATGGAATAAATCAAATAGTATATTTCGTTCTTGTTATAGCGACCTTGTCTGCAATTGAAGAAGTAGCAATTAATATTACATCTCTATCATTGAATAGAGACATAAAGAGCATATTCACAAAATGAGCATTATATACAACAGGGGCTCCAGAATCAATTGATTCTGAACCCCTGTTTTAGTTTTCCTATGAAGTCTACTCTATCTCCGAAATCTTTAATATACTAAATTTACGCCAAGTTTCTTCAGTATCTCCTTCACCTCTTGGATTTTTTCCGACCTAGGCGTGAAGAACTGGTGCTTTATTTCGATTCCTAAATCTCTATATTTGTATTCTCCCAGATTATGATAAGGTAGGATCTCCACACCTTCGATACTTAAATGGTTTAATATAAATTCCCCCGTTTTTTCGATATTATCCCCATCATCATTGACATCGGATATCAGCGGAATCCTTATGACTGGCCGCTTCCCTAAATCACTGATCTTCATGATATTCTCCAGAATCAATGAATTATCTATACCAGTAAATTTTCGATGAACAGCAGGGTCCATATGCTTTATATCTACAAAGACAGAATCCAGCATTTCAAAGGTTTCTTTCTGTTCTTCCCAGTTAAAATATCCGCTGGTTTCTATGGCGGTATCAATGCCGAGAAACATAGCATTCTTAACCAAGGTTTTTAAAAACTCTCCTTGTCTCGTGGGCTCTCCTCCAGAGAAGGTAATGCCTCCACCGGAGGTTCTGTAAAAAATTGCATCCCGCTCTATCAAATCCATCACTTCTTTAACGGTTACCCTATGGATTGGATTTTCATTCCAAGACTCTGGATTGTGGCACCAGCTACATCTCAGGGGGCATCCCCCTAAGAATATGGTGGTTCGAATTCCTTCTCCATCGTGGAGACTCCATCTTTGGGTCTGAAACACAGAACCCTTTAAGGATTGATCGATATCTTTCATTTTATCACCTTCAGCTCTATTTAAAAGTTCTACATATTTGCATAGGTTGTTCGCTGGATAATGGCATCCTGTACTTCCTTCGACAGGTTCACAAACTGCGTGCTATATCCTGCTACTCTTACAAGCAAGTCTCTATAAGCCTCTGGATTTTCCTGCGCCTTCCTTAAGGTATCTACGGATATTACATTGAATTGAACATGGAAGGCCCCCAGCTCGAAATAAGCACGAATCAGAGAAGCCAAGTTCACTAAGCTCTTATCTGTTTTTAATAATTCTGGAGAAAGCTTCACATTTAAAAGTGTTCCTCCCGTATGAATATCGTGGTTGATCTTTGCTGCAGACCTCATGGCGGCTGTAGGGCTTGTAAGGTCTGTTCCTGCATGAGGGGATACACCTTCTGTTAATGGGTCCCCAGATCTTCTACCATCCGGTGTTGCACCGATAACGCTACCTGCTGGAATATAGTTTGAAATACCCATAAATGCAGAGTTGAATGGTACACCAAAGTAATCTTTATATTTTTTAATCTCTTTATTATAGAAATCAGAGATCTCCACTGCAATTTGATCCACTTCATCGATGTCATTGCCATACTTTGGACAGTTCAAGGCTTCCTTCCTTAGATCCTCCTGATCCTCCCAATTATTATTCAGGGCACTATTGAGCTGATTGAGGGTTATTTTTTTGTCTTCATACACTAGTTTTTTTATGGCCATCAGGGAGTTGGCCACATCTGCAATACCGATTCCAGTCAGAACAGGTCCGATGTTATAAAAAGCACCACCTTTGCTCAAGTCAACCCCTTTGTCCATACAACCATCTACAAGGGTGGATAGGAACGGTCTTGGCACCATTTCTGTATGAATCTGCTGGGCAATCACAGAGGATATGACGCCATGCTTGATTAAATTCGAAAGCTGTCGATAGAAATGATCTTTGATATCTTTGAAAGAGTTCATTCCTAGATGATTCTCTTCTTTTAGTCCCATTTGCTCCTTGGTAATACGGCTTTTCCCACTATTTAATGCATACTCCAATGCAGCTGCTAGATTGATATTTACAGCAGATGTCCATTCTCCAACCTTTCTAAAATGAGGTACAACACAGCCACAATTGCTCCAATCTCTAGCATCTTCTGGAGAAAGTCCTGCTGCTAAAAGCATTTGAGAGCCGATGCGATCATTGTGCACCGCTGGAAATCCAGTTCCTTCTCGGATTAAGTCACATACAGCAATTAAAAATTCCTGCGGTGAATCTGGATGAATCCTTACGCTGAGTCCCGGTTGATGGGTTTTAACATTTTTACTGGCCTTTAATGCCATGTATGAAATGGTATTGGTAGCGTCGCTTCCATCTCTCTTTCTTCCACCTACCGTTAGGTTTTGGAAGGAGTTGTATCCTGCAAAGTATTGTGCTGTATTTTTTGAAATCGCCCATACCCATTCAGATAATTTGAGCCAAAGTGCTTCGATTAATTCCTGTGCCTCTTCCTCTTTTATTTTTCCATCTTTTAAATCTTTCTCATAGAAAGGATACATATACTGATCGAAGCGCCCTAGATTCAGTGCCAGTGAATTTTCTGATAAAATAGAGCCTAATTGAACAAACCAAACCATTTGAATCGCCTCGTAAAATGATCTTGGTGGGTTTTCAGGAATATTTTTGCAGACCTGATGGATCCTTATCAGCTCTTCTTTTCTCTTGACATCTTTTTCAGCCTCTGCCATTTCCAATGCTTTCTTAGAATATCTTTTAGCAAGATTTATAATACCGTCGCAGCTTTCGATGATGGCTTGATAGAAGTTTATTTTCTCTAGAGCTTCCGCTGATAGAGGCTCTAGCTTCCTTAACTTTTCCATGGCTTCTGCTCTGATTCCACCAAAGCCTTTGACAAAGATAATATCCTGATAATCTGGGGTAATCTCTCCTACTGCACTTCGCCACTTTGAATCATTGTCTACAATTCCTGTATCTACTGCTATTTTTCTGGTTTCCTCTGGGATTCTAGATAAAAATGCTTCCTCTAGGGATTTTCCTACCCAATATGGAAATATATCATTTTTCAAAATCTCTTTTTGTTCTTCGCCGATTAAATAAGCATCTTGACTTCTATTTTGAAAATCATCCATTTCTTTTTCCACCCATTGCCATGAAAATTCAGGGCATATAAAGCCCGATCTTTTATAGATGCCTGGGGTTCCTACGATTAATTCCTGATCAAATATGGTGACAGGCACCGCTTTACATACTTCTTTAAAGGCTTTTGCTCTTCTAAGAATCATTGCCTCTCCTTCTGTTTTCTTATGGGAGTTTGTAAAGGCAATTGCTCGTTCCACACAGATGGATGGCTTGGTGTTGATATAGCTCTTTTTTAATTGGGCGATACGCTCAGTACTCATATAATCCTCTCCTTATATTGTGTATTTAAGGGTACATCCTTTCAGTGATTTCTATGATTAATAAAAATACACACCATTACATTTTCGTTCATGAGGAATTGCTTCGTATTTTTTATTAATTTACTTGAATCCTTATCTTTAATTATAAAGTATTTAAATATTTTGTAAATTATATTTTATAAAATATACTGTATACATTATAAAATATTTATTACTTCCTATGGTCGCATAAATTGGGTTCGGTCATAAAAAAACCCCCTTATCAATTATAATAAAGGGGTTCTATTTAGATAAATTCTATTCACTTTTACTTTTTAAAAATTCAATAAGGAATCTTTTAGCCCTGGACATATGTTCCGTTAAAATCTCTACTGCTGAATCCAAGTCCTTATTCCGACATGCTTCTAATAGCATGTAATGTTCTTCTTGAGATACCGGATGGGAACTTAAATTTATTAAATAAATTCGCATATATCGTTCTACTTTCGTATGCATTTCTCTGATCAGCTCTAATAACATTTCTTTTTTACCAGCGCCATAAAGCACATTATGAAACTTTAGATTCAGGTCGCTTAGATACTCTTCTTCGTCGAGAGCATCCATTTTTTTAAGAAGATGTTCAGCATAGTTTAGCTCCTCTTCTGTCAGTTGATTGATTGAAAGTTCTAAGGCACCCTTTTCAAGCATTATTCTGATGTCAAATATTTCTTCTATTTCTTCAACAGAAAACTTATTTACGACTGCACCCTTATTTGCATAGAATTTCACAAGGCCCTGTGCCTCCAATATTCTTAATGCTTCTCGTACTGGGATCATACTTGCATTAAAGCTTTTGGCAATTTCATCCTGCTTTAATTGTTGCCCTCCTTTCAATTGCCCATTTATAATAGCATCTCTTAGCTTATCTGCAATCCTATCCGGTAGCGTTTTATTCCTAGATAATCGATTCTCTATAAATCCATTCGTAGTTGTCATATTTAAATTATAATCTATTTAAATATTTTGTAAATTACATTTTAGATTTTTATTTTTTAGCAGCAGCACTTTCTCCTGCAATTTTGCCATATACGGTTATATCCGCTAGAGCATTACCGCCTAATCTATTGGCACCATGTATTCCTCCTGTAACTTCACCAGCAGCATACAATCCATGTATTATATTTCCATCCTTGTCCAAGACCTGTGCACTTGTATTGATTTCTATTCCACCCATTGTATGATGCACTGTCGGTACACGTGCACCTGCATAAAATGGCGCTGTATCAATTTTTTTATCAAATAAAGTTCTTCCAAATTTATCAGGGGTGCCATCTACAGCCTCATTAAATTCCTTTACTGCCTTAACAAAATTATCAGGATTCACACCTATTTGCTTTGCAAGATCTTCCAGGGTATCTGCTTTAAAAGCTCTATTCTGTGAAACAAGCTCATCAATGGATTCATTGAAATTATTCTTTGTCTCTCCAGTTGGGTAAGAATTTTTATCTACAATGACCCACATCGCTGCGTCCTTCTGTTCCATCAGGGCTTTTGTCATTACATCTCGTCTTTCACCTTCGTCAACAAAGCGATTTCCATCTTTGTTTACAAATATTCTATTTTCAACACCCTGTTCAATATTTCCACTAAGACTTCCTGTCTCTGGGTCACCCATTGGAAGCAATTGAATATTTTCCAATCCTACTAAGCTTGCACCGATTTTTTCAGCTAAAGTTAACCCATCTCCTGTTGCACCAGGATGATTTGTTGTCTTAATATTCGTAAGAGAAGGCCAATTTGTATTATACTGATCCCTCATAGCAATGTTTGCTCCAAATCCGCCAGTTGCAATAATTACGCCATTGTTTGCATTAATTATAACTTCTCCCTCTAATCCCTTTCCTTTAACGCCTACAACTCGGTTATTATCTACAATAAGTTCTGTTATCTCTGTATCTAGTAAAACCGTTACTCCTTCATTTTCATTGATATAGTTTTCATATGTACTTATGAAACCTGTACCAAGAGGCTTCACTGGTTTGTGAGCTCTTGGCCACAAGCCTCCTAAAACTGTAAATATATCCTCTTTAAATTCCATTCCTAAACTTTCAAGCCATTCAATTGCAGGGTATGCATTTTCTACAAGAGTTTCAATAAGTGCTAAGTTTCCTTGCTTATCTCCACCTTCATAGGTTTGTTTAATGTGTTTTTCTATAGAATCCTCAATTCCTTGAGCTGATTGTCGTTTTGGATCTACTGCATTGTAAGCTGATCCTGATATAATCGTATTTCCGCCTAGCCTTGGCATCTTTTCCACAACCATAACCGCTGCTCCATTTTGATGAGCAGACACAGCAGCTGCAAGACCAGCACCGCCTCCACCAATTACAATAACATCTGTAGTATACTCAACTGTCTCACCTAAGGTTTTTGTATTTTCTTTTTTAACGCTTAATAAATCAATATCTCCACCTGCTTGTTTTAAAGCTTCTGTCACAGCGACTATGATCGCTTTACTTGTAACTGTAGCTCCAGATATTGTGTCTACAGCTAATGTCTGTCCATCTACAATTGCTTTAGGAATTCTTTCTATTGCTGGGTCCGATATGCTAGGACTCTCTATATGCTCCAATATTTTAACATCTTTTATAGAATTTTCGTCGACCACTACTTCTACCTTTATATCACCGCTATGACCTTTTGCTGTACTCGTATATGTACCAGCTTTAAACATATCTGTCTCTGTTAAATCTACTGCCTTCGGCTGGCAAGCAACCATAGATAAAAGCATAATTACACATAATATTACACACATAATATTTCTAATTACTTTAATCTGATTCATTGCTATATTCCTCCATTTCGTTTTTTTATTAACAAATATTTTTGTGAATACTAAAACTGTTTTCCATTTAAATTATTCTTAAAATTTATTGCCTTCGCTGCCAACACCACTCAACTTATTGAATTCATTAACTACCGGCGCCTCAATAGTTAAATGCAGTTAAATGATTATTCATACCATACATTCAATGAACGCATTCATCGAATGTATTCATTATATAATATCGTTATTTATTAGTCAATCTCTTTTGCAAGTTTTACTTTATTTTTTATGTCTGTTATACTGTTTGTAATATAAAATAAGACAGGAGATTTTATGGTGGAAAAAAAGCTTACAAAACGTCAGATTCAAGCACAAGAAACTCATGATAAGATCTATGCAATCGCTATTAATTTGATAGAAAAAAAGGGATTCGAAAATATTACTGTTGCAGAAATATGCGAAGCAGCCCATGTATCGGTAGGGTCTTTCTATAACTATTTTAAATCGAAACACGAAATATTAGATCGAATATTTAAACTAGCAGACGATTATTTTTCTACAGTTGTATCGAACAACTTAAGTGAAGGCACTTCTCAAGATAAGATCGCTAAATTTTTTAACTACTATGCTGAATACAATATAGATCGAGGTATAGACTTTGTAAAGCAGTTATATACAGGAAAAAATAATCTATTTGCTACAAAAGGAAGACCAATGCAAGTTGTATTGCAATCTATAATTGAAGATGGGAAGAAACACGGAGAACTATCTACGGATATGACAGCTGAAGAAGTGGTAAAGTTTTTATTTATTGCTGTTAGAGGTATTGTCTATGACTGGTGTTTACACGATGGAAGCTATGACCTTGTTCAGTATATCAATAATTATGTACATCGCTTAATTAAACTTTTATAATATCTATCTGTATAATAAAAAAAGCTCCTATAGAAGCTTTTCTTGAAACTCATTTACTCTTTTCTATATTAAGATAGAACTTTCCTATTGGTTATAAAAATAGTTGGTCAAGAAAATATCTCTCGCCCAACTATTTTATTGTTTTTAATTTCCCCGAATTAAAATTTTGCTTTATTTAAATCATTGGATTTTTTAGCGGTTAAAGTACTCATTATGCATATTGCAGCAGAAACAATCACTGGCAATGCAAAGGCTAGAAGCAATTTGTTCGCTGTAAAGAACGGTATGCCTGAAACCACACCCAATATGGATGCTACTAAAGCCGTTCTTTCACTCAAATGAGTATTGAAAAGTCCAAAGAATATTGGGAAGACCACACCGGCACATACTAAATCCGCAACAAAGAACAGATAGAGCACACTGTAGCCCCGTGCTGCTATAAATATGGCTGGAATCATTAGCACTACCATCATCATCCTCGCAAAAGGCAATAGGGATTCTGATTTTACTTTTTTGAAAATTTGTTGACTATCTAGGGCAAAGGTGGCCACAATGGCATTTAAAAGGGTATCCACTGTACTCATGACTAAAACCAGCGCTAGAATAAAAACTGCTACGATTAATTGACTCGGTAAAAACTTATAGATTAGTGAAAATAGTGCCACGGATGGACTTGACCCAATTCCCAATCCCATGGAAACAATACCCAAGAATCCAGTAATCAGCATTACTGGCAGTGCAATGATAATACATACGATTAAAGATTTGCGAAGGGTTTTATTGTCCTTGCTTGCATATACTCTCTGCCAATATCCTTGGTTGAATAAGTTAGCTGCAAACACAGCAATACAAAGGGTCAGACCATATTCGATACCACCCCAGTTTCTAAAGCTAAATAGATCCGGTGCATTGGTTTTAGCACTACTTATGATTGTTCCTACACCGCCACCATAGTGTACAATCCCTACGGTTACCATAATCAGCAGGAATACAATTAAGATCATTTGGATCATATCTGTAAACATAGCTGCTCTAAGACCGCCATAGGCTGTATAAATCAGTGTACCGATCCCGACAAATAATGCGGTATAGAGCAGCGGTACTCCTGCCAGTTCGTATGCTACTAGACCGATTGCCGTCAGTTCTGCTATGAGATGGACGAACATGTAGAATAAAGATAATAGAACGGTCAATAGGTACATCTTAAATCCATATCTCTTTAAAACGTAATCATTCAATGTACTTCCTTCTGGTAGATACGTCCTTACTTTAGGACTGATGACTAGAAATGCAAAGTAAAGGCTTGCAACTCCGATGCCATACCCAATAATGGTTGTGATCCCGCCGATGGCACCAGCCTCTGGTGGCGTAAACAGTATAAAAACACCCAGAAAGGATGCCAATAGGGTGGCGGATAATATTTTGGACCCTGTGCTTCCTCTCGCTGTGAAAAAATCATCCATGGTTTCTATTTTTCCACGGCTGTACAAAACACCCAGCACAGTGAAGCTGATTACCGTTACGGTTAGTAACGTCATTACGTTAAAATATGAAGGCATTGTATATCACTCCTATTATTTAATTGAAGCTTTTAAGCTTTCTGCAGCTTCTTTAATATTTTCCTTCCCTAATATGGCAGAAACAATTGCAACACCGTCTATACCGACTTCCATGATGGTTTTTATATTGTCTTCACAGATACCGCCGATCCCAACTACAGGAATATCCATGTTTTCCTTAATATATCTCAGCTGATCTAAGGTTACGGGATTTGCATCCGTTTTTGTACCAGTTGGGAATAAAGCCCCTACGCCAATATAATCAGCGCCATCCTCTGCAGCCTTTTTAGATTCTTCCAATGTGGCGGTAGATACGCCTAGAATTTTATTTTGTCCGATCATGCTTCTTACAATATGTGCCGGCAGATCACTCTGCCCCACGTGAACCCCGTCGGCATCTACTGCTAAAGCAATGTCCACTCGGTCGTTAATGATTAGAGGAACGTTGTATTTTTCAGTAAGCGCCTTTGCTTTTAGGGCAAGCTGGTAGAATTCTAAGGAACTGGCTTCCTTTTCTCGTAGCTGAACAATGGTGGCGCCTCCTAGAATTGCTTCCTCTAAGCTTTTTATAAAATCCCTTCCCTTTAAAACGTCTCGATCCGATACTAAATACAGCCCATAATCTACAGTGTGATTATATTTCATCAACTTTCCCTCTCTTCCGAATATCATCTTGATCGAAGTTACTAACTGCATCCATTAAGTAAACCTTAAAGCTTCCAAGACCCTCGTGAACCTTCAGCCTTTCATTTGCTTTTTCTCCTGCAATCCCCATAATCATGGTACCTAAAATAGCGCCCTGTAGAATCCCTTTGCCAGTTCCACAGCAAGCGCCGATCAGTGATGCGCTCATGCAGCCTGTACCCGTAATGCTGGATAAAGCTTTGTGCCCATTTTGTATAGCGTAGGTTTTATTGCCATCGGAAACAATATCTACTTCCCCCGTTATTACAACGGTACAACTAAGTTTTTTAGCAAGGCTGATAGCGATTTCCTTTCCTCCATCTAAAGAGCTATCCACTGAATCGACGCCCTTTGTCTGGGTTCCTGTTCCATAGATATTTTTAATTTCTGACATATTTCCTCTCAGCACAGACAGCTTTACTTCCTTTAAAATTTTTTCTATGGTTTGACTTCTAAAAGCAGTGGCTCCTGCCCCCACGGGGTCCAGTATGACTGGAATATTTAATTCATTGGCTTTTTTTCCAGCCAATACGAAGGATTCTATGGTTCTTTCATTTAATGTTCCAATATTCAATACCACCGCAGAAGCAATGGACACCATATCCTCCACCTCTTTGTGGTCGTCGGCCATTACTGGACTTCCACCGATGGCTAAGGTGATATTGGCACAATCATTTACAGTAACATAGTTTGTAATATGGTGCACCAGTGGGGTTTTTTCCTTAATTTGCTCTAAAACAGTACACAGTTCATTTTTCAGCTCCATAATTCTCCTCCTATGATTGATGCTTAGATTTTAACTTTCTTTTTAATACCACTGATGAAAATGGTGAACCGGCCCCACGCCCTGTCCAATGGCAAAGGATTTTTCAATTGCCACGGTGATATAGTTCTTCGCTTCTTCTACAGCCTGTGTAATCGTAAGACCTTTTCCTAAATTAGAAGCGATGGCGGATGATAGGGTACAGCCTGTACCGTGGGTATTTTTCGTATGGATTCTTTGAGCGTTGTAATAAATAAACTGATTTCCGTCGTATAAAATATCTACAGCTTCTCCCTCCAAATGACCGCCTTTTACTAAAACGTATTGTGGCCCCATGTCATGAATGGCCTTTGCAGCCTTTTCCATGGCTTCCACGGTACTGATTTCAAATCCAGTAATGACTTCTGCCTCGGGAAGGTTGGGCGTAATGATCGTCGCCATTGGCAGAAGGTTCTTGATTAAAGCTTCCTTTGCTTCTAGCTGTAATAAATGAAAACCACTTTTAGACACCATCACTGGGTCCAGCACTAAATTCTTAACATTATACGCCTTTAAGGTTTCTGCGATGGTTTGAATGGTCTCTGTTTTAGAAACCATGCCAATTTTCACTGCGTCTACAGAAATATCCTCGAAAATCACTTCAATCTGTTTTTGAATCATCTCTGGTGTAATATCCTGTACTGCAAATACACCCTGTGTATTTTGAGCAGTTATTGCGGTAATGACGCTCATTCCAAATACACCGTGGGCTGAGAACGTTTTTAAATCTGCTTGTATTCCCGCACCACCACAGC
Organism: Alkaliphilus oremlandii OhILAs; assembly: GCF_000018325.1. Taxonomy (GTDB): domain Bacteria; phylum Bacillota; class Clostridia; order Peptostreptococcales; family Natronincolaceae; genus Alkaliphilus_B; species Alkaliphilus_B oremlandii. The sequence continues at coordinate 2,929,171 of NC_009922.1, forward strand.
TATCGGAACCTGCGATTGTTAATACTTTTTTCATTGTCAACACCTCTCTTTTCTGATATTTTATTTCGCAGCCTCATTGCACAATTTTATTCTCCTTCCAGTCGATAAAATTGGCATTCGTTGCGTTTGACCTACCATCAATTTATTGCTCCTTCGGTCGCATAAATTGGGTTATTTCGCAGTCTCATTGCACAATTTTATTCTCCTTCCAGTCGATAAAATTGGCATTCGTTGCGTTTGACCTACCATCAATTTATTGCTCCTTTGGTCGCATAAATTGGGTTAGGTCATAAAAAAAGCACAAACCTGATTGCGGTCTGTGCTCAATTATGCATATTATAAAATGCCTAATATCCTTACACTTTCCTACGCTGGCATAATCCAGATCAGGTGATAGGGGTCAAAGACATTATAGGGTCTTTCTCTCAGCCGGCCTTTCCAGCTCTCCCAGTGTTCCATTTTCATTCATTTTTTCTTAACAACATAGTATCATAGGATATCTCCATAATCAAGCAAGGATTCCTTATATGACGAAGCCCCCATTGATGCCAATTACTTGTCCTGTTATAAAATCCGCACCCTCCGACGCTAAATAGAGGATATTCTGTGCCACCTCTTCCGGCCTTCCTAATCTCATCAGAGGAGTATCCTCTATTAGACAAGCCTTTGCTTCTTCATCTAAGAATGCATTCATTTCTGTATCGATGACCCCCGGCGCTACGCAATTTACCTGTATGTTAGAAGGACCCAGCTCCTTTGCTAAGGCCTTTGTAAATCCAATAATTGCGGCCTTGGCTGTAGAATAATGAACCTCACAGGACGCTCCCACCATGCCCCATATAGAGGATACATTAATAATTTTTCCCTTTTTTTTGCTGACCATATAGGGCACTGCATATTGAGAACAATTGAACAGCCCTTTGATATGGACATCCATCATTCGGTCCCATTCATCCTCTGTAATATCAGTGAACAGCTTCTGCTGCGAAATCCCTGCATTGTTTACCAGCACGTCGATGGTGGAAAAGGCTTTGATGCCTTCTTCAAACATAGCTGCAACTTCCTTGCGTTTGGTGATATCTGCCTTATAAGCCAGCACAGAATATCCTTTCTTTGAAAGTTCATTCTGTAAATACAATGCCTCTTTTTCAGATTTAGAATAATTTAGGATCACATTATAGTTGTTTTCTGCAAAAACTCTGGCAATGGAGGCGCCGATGCCTCTTGATGCTCCAGTTATCAGTACGGTTTTTTTCATAAATCTCATCTTCCTTTGGTCGCATAAATTGGGTTCGGTCATAAAAAAGCGCCCTTATGGTTTTCTATTTTATCTTACCACAAGGGAGCAAGTATATATACTATTTTACGCTTCTAGCATTAATTTTTCCAGCTCCAAGGGTTCTATATACTGTCCATTCTTATATGCTCTCATGTTGCCACCAGAAATTTCATCGATCAGAGCAATTTGTCCATCTGCACCGATCCTACCAAACTCAAATTTTATATCGTACAGCTCAATATCTTTTTTTTCTAGTTCTTCCTTTATAATCGTTCCTATTTTTTGAGTTAATGCTTTCAATATCTTATATTCTTCTTTAGATAGGATGCCCAGCATATCCAGCGCATCTTCTGAAATCGGAGGATCTTGACGAAGGTCATCCTTTAGCGTAACTTCTACGAAGGCATCTAGTTGCTGTCCTTCTTCAGCATACATACCATAACGGCGTAGAAAGCTTCCCACAGCTCTATAGCGACAGATCACCTCTAGCCCCTTACCAAAAGCAGTCGCTGGCTTTACAGTCATCGTAGCGTCTTCAATATTGGCATCGATGTAATGGGTCGGTATGTCTCGAGCATTCAATATTTCAAAGAAGAACTTTGTTACCTTTAGTCCGGCTCTTCCAGCACCTTCTATGGTCAACCCAACAGTATTTGCACCTGGATCGAACTTCCCATCTTCACCAGTCACATCATCTTTAAATTTAAGCAAGTAATTTCCATCCGCTAAAGCATATACATCCTTTGTTTTTCCTGTATAAATATGCTTCATTTTCTCCTTCTCCTTTTTTATTCAGATTTTGTCGTCTTTTATACTATTTATTATACATCTGTTTTTTTAAAATACAAACATTTATTTTAAAATTTAAAATAAAATTCGATATATTGTATATATTTTTAATATAATTTAATATTATATTCGCTTTGACCTTTTCAAGGAATTCTGATTTAATAATTGCATATACTTTTCATGGAAAGCCTCTATCAACATCTGAAATTTAAAGCACTATTTATAATTTTCTGCATAATGCAGGTTTTAAGTCATGTTTTTATCAATAGTGACGCAAGCCAGATGATACTGTATCTTTCAAATTGTTTTTGTTCACAGACTCAAATCACTATTCTAAACCATAGCAATTTTCATAGTTATATTCCTCTTTCGACTATTTCATATTCTATTTAACCTTTAAAAAGTTAATGTTATAATAGCTAAGTATTCAGAAATTTTAGCATCATAAAACGGCGCAAGGAAAGGAGATCTGGATGTTGAATAAAAAGAATAAAGATGTATTAATTATAGGATTCGCTTTATTTGCTATGTTCTTTGGAGCTGGCAATTTAATATTTCCTCCGGCTTTAGGGCAACTCACTGGCGATAAGACTTTGTTAGCAGTCATTGGGTTTCTAATAACTGGGGTTGGCTTACCTCTATGCGGTATTATTGCAGTAGCGAATTGTGGTGGAAATTTAGAGGTTTTAGGTTCTAATGTGAGTAAGAAATTCGGCGTATTCATCAGTGTTGTGGTAACCTTAGCCATTGGGCCATTCCTAGCGATTCCAAGAACTAGTGCTACAACTTTCGAAATGTCTGTGCTTCCTTTCTTTTCAGAAGCAAATAACCTTTCATTTTCTATAGTTTTTTCAATAGTTTATTTTGCAATTGTTTTATTCTTTGTTTTAAGACCGAGCTCAGTCATCGATAATATTGGTAAAATACTAACACCCGTACTTTTTATAACATTATTGGTTATCATTGTTAAAGGTATTGTAACACCCATCGGAGAATTGGGGATCAATCATATCGATAAGCCATTTGCAACTGGATTCCAAGAAGGATATCAGACAATGGATGCTTTAGCTGCAACGGTCCTAGGATCTATCGTAGTAGCTTCTATTCGAAGCAAGGGATACAGAGGTACCAAGGAAGTTTCTTCCTTAACAATAAAGTCAGGTCTTGTTGCAATCTTTGGATTGGCTATCATCTATGGTGGATTGGCCTTTTTAGGAGCAACTGCTACTACACTTCCAATGGATATCCCTAGAACCAAACTCATTATGTTGATTACAGAAAGTATATTGGGGACTTCTGGTAAAATTTTACTAGCTTTATCTGTAGGTCTAGCCTGTTTAACAACCTCCATCGGTCTTGTTGCGGCCACTGGAGAGTATTTTAGTAAACTTACCAAGAATAAATTAAGCTATAGCTTCATCTGTGTAGTAACATCTGTAATCAGTATTGTAATTTCCAATATAGGAGTAGATCAAATAACAAGCTTAGCTGTACCGCTTTTAGTGATTCTATATCCTGTTGTTATCGCTTTAGTATCAATGATCTTCTTGGATAAATATATCCCTCATAGAGCAGTGTATGCTATCGGTGTATATACAACTCTTCTAGTGAGTGTACTGGAGCTTATTGCTAAATACATGGGCAAAAATAGCTTTTTATACAGTATCTATACACTATTGCCACTAGCCTCTCAAGGATTTGCTTGGGTCGTACCAACTATAGTAACTACGGTAATTGCAGGGATTTTCATTAAGGTGTTTAATATCAAAGACTCTACTTCTAAAGTCTATTAACATCAACACCTTGTGTTGAATTATTAACATGATAACTGCCTTCGTCCTAATTTTTTAAGACGAAGGCAGTTATTATTTTCTATGGAATTACAATTCTATGGAAATGCCTTTCCCTTGTCCCTTATTGATCAGTTTATCTTTTTTTCGATGGTCTTTCGTCTTCAATACAATATCAAAGTCGTAATCCTCTGGATAGAGTTCTTTCTTCTCAATATAAAGGGATAAGCGTTTTTGATTGATTTTAATCTTTTTTTGCATTACCATAACACCGTACTCTCCTTTCCCGTTTTCACCCTCACATATAATGCCTGTTCGATTCATAAAGCTGATAAAAACACAATCGCCGATCTGAAATACTTCTTTTCTCTTGGCCTTTGAAGCCCCTCTATCCGCCACTACCTTTTTATGTTCTTTCTTCTCTGAATCCTTTTGCACGTTTAATTTTTCTTGAGTATTCACTGTATATTGAACTGCATATTTCGAATAATCTTTTTTATCCTTATAGGTAACCTCATGGGCTCTTTCTATTAATCCTCCATCCATGCCTAGCCTTAAAGCAATTAGAAAGGCATTACTCTCTCCCGGCTTGCCTATATAAAGCTTGTAAAGGGGCTTTAGGGTATTAATATCAAAAGCCATGGAACCGTTGATGAACCCTTCATGGTTTTGCGCAAACTCTTTAATCTCGCTATAATGGGTTGTGGCACATATGGTGGATTCTTTATGATATAGCGCTTCTAATACTGCAACAGCAATGCCCATACCTTCTCCCGGGTCTGTACCTGCTCCTAATTCATCTAATATCACCAAGGTTTTTGAATCTGCATCCTCTAAAATATGGATGATGTTTTTAATATGAGAAGAAAATGTACTCAAACTTTGCTGTATACTTTGCCCATCGCCAATATCCACCAATACCTTATTAAATATAGCAATTTCGCTGCCTTCTTCTACTGGAACGTGGAGCCCCGTCTGAGCCATCATGGTTAATAAACCTACTGTTTTCAATGTTACCGTTTTACCGCCTGTGTTGGGTCCCGTTATAATTAGACCTTTATAGTTTTTACCGATTTCAAAATTCAAGGGTACTGCATCCTTTCCGATGAACGGGTGCTTGGCGCCTTTTAAATGGATGTAATTCTCATTGTTAAAGCTGACACTTCTCCCATCCATGGACTTACTATACCTTCCTTTGGCAAATATAAAATCGTAGTTGCTCATAACCTCTATGTTCACGTTAATTTCCTTTTCTCGTTCACATACAAGCGCTGTTAAAGCAGATAATATACGGTAGACTTCTTTTTCTTCTTCAAAAATGTGATTCTCCAACTTGTCCTGCATCTTTTTTACATCTGCTGGCTCTATAAAAACAGTGGATCCACTTTGAGATCGATCGTGAATGCTTCCTTCAACTTGCTTCCTATGTTCACTTTTTATAGGAATTACATATCGACTGTTCTTTTGGCTAATTAACGAATCCTGAATATATGATTTATATCGATCATCTTTCAGAAAATTCTCTAATTTGGCTTTTATTTTACCTTCTAAAATAGCAATATCCTTCCTTATCTTAAAAAGTTTTGAGCTCGCTCTATCGGCTACGCTACCTCGAACGATGGCTTTTTCGATCTCCTCTCTTACATCATCTAGCTCGTAGCTGGACAGTGCATAAAGGCTAATTGTAGGTGCAACATAATTTTTATCTCTCATAAAATTCTTTAACCGTTTGATCTCTTTCAGCAATCCTGCTACCATCTCCAAATCAGCTGGTGAAAGAATAATGCTTTTGCTGAATTTATCCCTTACATTATCTACACCAGCTAGGCTATTAATTGGAATACTAGAGCTTATATTAACAATACTCCTAGCCTCTGTTGTCTCTTTCATAGCAATTTCAATGCTAGATTTCTCAAGCAAGGGCTCCAGCTTTTCTATTCTTTCTTTGGCCATATTCGATAGTGCATATCCCTTTAATGCTTCCTTTATTTTGTCATATTCTAACAATTCAATAGTTTTATGGTTCAATTTTAATTCCTCCATTTTTATAAAAATTTAGAGGATTTTTAGGGCTGAACAAAGTAAATTATGGAGATTTTCTTACCTACTCAGGGGATTTTCTATTTCTCAATCCCTTATTGTTTCATAGGAGACTTCTTATACAATAAAAAAAGCCATAGGTAAACAGAGCGCACCTATAGCTTAGATTTTCCTATCTCAACTGTACAGTAAAAATAATCGATGAAGTCGGTATGTGGAACACTTATCGATAATTTTGTACAGTAAAAAGGCATAAAAATACTGTGCGAAAGCACAGTAGAATCACCTTAAAATTGTTATAAGGAGGCTATGGACCGTGTTTTTACTAAGTTTGAGCCCTAAAAAATCCACAACAAATAAACCTAAATTATAGGTCCATTTAAAATTCTTTAAGACATCGTATTCAATTACTTAGTTAAAAACAACCTCGGACATCAACATACTCCCTTTCTTTTAATCTATATTTATTATATTATGATTTAAATATTTTGCAATAGTATTTTAAAAAGATCTAGGGATGATTGAATATCTCCCTAGATCTTCTAGAAAAGATTGCTATGCCTTAGGAAACACAACAATGAGCTTAAACAAATCGCCATCAATAATAATTTCTAGGGTTCCCCCCTGAAGTTCTATAAAGCTTTTTGCTATGGAAAGTCCCAATCCAGAGCCCTCCGTATTTCTAGATTCGTCCCCTCTTGTAAATCGCTCTGTAATTTCATTGGCATCAAAGTTCATTTCATATGCAGATATATTTTTAAAGGTAAAGCTCACTTCATGGATACTTTCTGTAATATCGATATACACCCTAGAGTTTTCCATGGCATACTTTAAGATATTTGTCATGATATTTTCAAATACCCTGTAGGTTCTTCTACCATCCAAGTTACATATCACCTTATTGTCAGGTGTACTTATTTTAAATTGTAAGGAGCTGCCATTTATTTTTTCTTCCAGCTCTCCCAAGGTTTGTCTAAAAAGAGCAACTACGTCTACTTTTTCTAAATGCAATTCAATATTACCGCTGGTGGCTTTGCTCGCCTCAAATAAATCCTCTATTAAAATCTTTAACCGTTGAGATTTTTTATCCAATATACCGATATATTCTCTCTGTGTATCTCGATCGATCTCTTCGTTTTTCAGTAAATCCACATAGGTAATGATGGATGTTAATGGTGTTTTAAGATCATGGGACACATTAGAAATCAACTCTGCCTTCATCCTTTGACTTTTTATTTCTTTATCTACCGCTAGACTGAAACCAATGTTAATATTATTCAAGTTTTTAGCCAAAGGTGTTAATATCCCCATGTCTTCGTTGAGGTTAATATTAAAATTCCCTGCTGAAACCTGTTCACTGGCAATGTTCAGTTCCTTTGCCTTCTCCAATAGATCTGTGATATATCTCAGTACCAGAACGCTGTAGATGGCTGCTAGGACAAATCCGAAGAAACCACCGGAGCCTAGAATAACGATGACTAGAAAGTTCATGATTCCTATACCAATTAATTTTCTTTGATTATCTTCTTTTAAATCAATAGCCATAAGGGTGTTTACCATATTTTTTGTCCTTAATATCATCCTTCTAAGAATATTTCTTGCTTTCCTCACACAGTATAAGCATATTTTTCCGAAGAAGCTGTTATCTATTAGACCTTCTTTAAGCCCCTTATGATAGATATATTTTAAATATACCGTACTTAAATAGATCAGAAAATACAGCAAAAAGGTTAAAGGTATACCAATCATATAAAATAGGCCATCAGCATCGTATATCAGCGCAGCCAATCGACTGCCATAGCCATAGTATCTATAGTTGGAGACCATTTCAAATACCCCAGCAATTAAAAGCATGAGAAGTCCCCACACGACAAATTTTAGCTCTAAGAACATCTTGTTGAATAATCGGATGATACTCGCTTTGTTTTGTGATTCATAGGGAACTGCAAAGGCTGTAATCATTAGAATTAAAACACTGATTGCGCCTATGATTAAGATGACCATAGCATAGTTTGAAATTGCATATGAATCCTTCATTCCATAGGTGAATATATCATCATATTCTACAAAGTCAGAAGGAATGATATATTCCACCTCTAAACCCTGATAGTCCTTTAAGTCCTCTAAATTGGAGTAGACCAATCGCTCTGCAAAAACATCCCTATTGATATTAAAGTTTTCTAACTTGCTTTTCTTCCCAAAACCGCTTTCAATAGAGGGTACCCCATTTTGATCGAATGTTATTTTTAAATAAAGAAGGCTATTTTCTTTATTTTTCTGTAGTTTAAGCTCTGAAATATCGGACAGATTGGTTAAAATCTTATTTCGGTTTACTACAGCCTCTATGCTTTCTTCCCTTTTCTCTTCTTTTACTCCTTCGTCTCGTACTCCGATTCCTTCCTCTCCAAGCTCTCCATTGCCGATTTCGATTGCTTGCTCCTCTTTATAAGAAGTTACTTCTTGATATGGAATGAAATCATTTCTAGATCGTTCTCTAAAGGCTTGATCCAGAGTTTTAATCACAGTGTTTTCATCCTTTGTTTCTCCTGCATAAGACATCTTATACTGCACGCTTTTGATGTTCACATAGCTGTCATCATAGCCATCATTGGTACCGTTCATAGATTGCTGCAGTTTTCGTGTTAAGCCTGTTAAATGCTGGTACAGAAATCGGTCGCTCTCTAGGTACTCATACGCATGGCTTTCTGTTGTGCCAAAATAAGCATTTCTTATGGGTATATAACTCACTACAGAAACTACAGCAAAGATTAGCGTAAACAGTGCAGTTGCAAAAGAAGAACTCAATAGGCTCTTCTTCTTCTTTTCAAATCTATTTTCATCATTGGGATCTTTATCGTTTTGGTTGTTCAAATTTATATCCAACGCCCCACACCACCTTTAAATATCTCGGTTCTCCCGGATTAATTTCTATTTTTTCTCTGATTCTTCTAATATGAACCGTTACCGTATCTGGATTATATGCCGGCTCCTTCCATACCTTCTCGTAGATTTCCTCTATGGAAAATACTCGATTGGGATTGCTCATAAGCAAATAAAGGATTCTATATTCCAAAGGCGTAATTTTAATAGATTTACCATCTACGATTAACTCTTTGCTATCGTCCTTCAGTTCGATTCCACCAATCTTTATCATATTTTCCTTTACAGGAGTATTGTTATTGGCATAATTCGTGTATCTTCTAAGGTTCGAATTTACCCTTGCTAAAAGCTCCATGGGATTAAAGGGCTTCGTAATATAGTCGTCTGCACCTATATTCAGCCCTAAAATTTTGTCCATGTCCTCTGACTTTGCAGACAGAAAAATAATCGGCACGGAGCTGGTTTCTCGTATTTTTATTGTGGTCTTGGTACCATCCAGTCTCGGCATCATAATGTCGATCAAGACTAGATGGATTTCTTCTTCTCTAAAGACCTCCAAAGCTTCTATTCCGTTATAAGCTTTAAAAACATTGTAATTTTGATTTTTTAAATAAACCTCAATTGCATCGGTTATTTCTTTCTCGTCATCCACAACAAGTATATTGTACATATGCACTTCACCCCTAGTTCTGAGATATCTCTTGTAATTATAGTATCATACACTTTTTAAATTTCTACTAGTATAATCCTTACAAATTTCTTACAAAGGTTATTTCCATAGGACCTCTCTTAAACAAGATTCTCTCAATTATCGCCGTATGCTCTGTTGGTATCCTTTACATGCTCCTATTCTTTATCTTTTTAAAAATAACCTGTACCTTTTCAATTGGAATACTCTCAAAGACTTTTACACAAAAATTGTAAAATCTACAAAAATTTATTTTTTAAAAAGGTATTGACATATCTAATGAAAAACCTTAATATAATCTCTAATATCTTAAATAAAGGCGTTGACGGAGAGAAACTTATTGAGGGTTATTTACAGAGAGTTGGGAATGGTGAGAACCAACAATAAACAGATAAGAGATATACACTCCTGAGCTGATTTGCTGAACGTGAATTCAAGTAGGTAAATCCGAAGGCCCATCGTTATCGGGGCTAGGACTGTTAGGTCTGATTGAGTGATGACTTTGTCATAATTAGGGTGGTACCGCGCGGATTATATCCTTCGTCCCTATAAATTCAGCAATTGCTGTGTTTATAGATACGAGGGATTTTTTTATTACCATTCTTTCATACCATTCAATCTTCCTACAAATTCATTTTAGAAAATCGAGGAGGATGTACAATGAAAAGAGGAAAGTTTGTTCAATTAATGGTTTTAACTTTAGTGGGCACCCTATTTTTTACTGGATGTGCTGCAAAATCTGAAAAGGAAGCAGGGGCAAATGAAAAACCTAAATTTACAATCGGCATTAGCCAATTGGCAGAGCATCCTGCTTTAGATGATGCAAAGCGTGGCTTTGAGGATGGGTTAAAGGACCTTGGTGTCCATGCAGAAATCCTTTACCAAAATGCACAGGGAGAGATTCCAAACGCTTTATCCATCGCTCAAAAATTTGTAAAGGATCAGGTTGACTTAATTTTTGCCATTGCAACACCGGCAGCACAAAGTGCAAAGCAAGCAACTTCTGATATTCCAATTATATTCAGCGCCGTTACAGATCCTGTTTTAGCAGAATTGATCGACTCTATGGAAAAGCCCGGCGGTAATATTACGGGTACTTCCGATGCCAGCCCAATGGACCGACAGCTCCAGTTATTTAAAGATTTAGATGATACCATACAAAAAGTGGGCATCCTATATAACACCAGTGAGCCGAACTCCGATGTTCAGGTAGAAATGGCTCAGGCACTGGCTTCGGATTTCGGCATTGAAATCGTACCAGTGGGCATCACCAATATCAACGAAATACCGCAAGCCGTAGACTCTATCATCAAAAAGGTAGACGGTATCTACACAATTACAGATAATACTGTGGCTTCTGCCATCAACGTTGTGGCAGAGAAAGCCCTTGAGCATAAATTAGTAACCATCGCAGCGGAGGATTCCCATCTTCTTGGCGGCATCCTAATGACCGACGGAATCAGCTACTATGAACTAGGAAAGCAGTCGGCACAAATGGCGAAGGAAATTTTAGTGGATGGAAAATCCCCAGCAGACGTTCCAGCTGCAACGGCTATAAATACTTCTAAGGTGTTCAACGAAAAGACTTTCAATGCCTTAGGTCTTGATATTCACAACAAAGCCTTTGAGGGGGCTACAAAGTTCAATCAATAAGAAAAGCTTCTATAAAAGCATTGCAAGAAAACTTTTTTTGAAACTTATTTACGGTAAAGTTCTCCTTTTTGAATATGCTACAAGTAGAGCTTTCCCATTCGTTATAAGAGAGAGGTGTAAACATTGAATCCATTATTAATAACATCCTTAGAACAAGGACTCGTATTTGCAGTTTTAGCTATGGGCGTATTCATCACATATAAAGTATTAGATATTGCGGACTTATCGGTTGAGGGAACCTTTCCTTTTGGGGCATTTTTATTTGCAAAGTTTGTGACAATGGGGCTCAGTCCCATTGTCAGCACCCTTCTTGCTTTTTGTTTCGGTACATTGGCAGGTCTTTTGACTGCAACGCTGTTTATACGGCTTAAGATTAAACCGCTACTAGCAGGGATCTTGACCATGACCATCCTTTACTCAGTAAACCTTAGAATCAACGGGAAGGCAAATATTCCCCTGTTCAATCACGGTTCCATATTCGATTTAGGCAATGTTTTAATCGTCCTTTTGGTTATTTCTATTACAATTAAAATATTATTGGACTTATTCCTTAAAACAGAAATGGGCTATCTTTTAGTCGCTACAGGAGATAATGAAACCTTGGTGAAATCTTTGGGCGCCAGCAGTAATCAATATAAAATCATTGGATTGATGATCGCCAATGGACTGGTTGCACTAAGTGGTGCTCTTATGGCACAAATTCAAGGTTTTGCAGATATTACCATGGGTGCATCCATTATTGTCATGGCCTTAGCCTCCATCATCATTGGAGATACCATTCTAAAGAATTCCAGTTTCCTAAAGGATACAACGAGAGCTATCCTAGGGGCCATTATTTATAAATTGATCGGTGCATTGGCCATCGATTTAGGCTTGGCTCCCACCGATTTAAGGGCCATCAGTGCTACCATCGTTATTATCTTTATCGCTTATAATAATTTTGCTGGAGATATCCTGAGTCTAAGAAAAGGCAAAAAGGGAGGAAAAGAAATTGCTTAAAATCGTGAATTTATCAAAAGGCTTCAACAAAGGAACGGAAAACGAAGTCCATATTTTTAATGGATTCAATTTAGAAATAGAGAAAAATACCTGTACTGCCATTATTGGCTCCAATGGCTGCGGCAAAAGTACCCTTCTTAATATGATCGGCGGAAGTATTCGAAACGACGGCGGAGAAATATTGCTCAATGGCAAGGATATTTCCAAGCTAAAGGAGGAGCAAAGAGCGGCCCACATCGGAAGAGTTTACCAAGACCCTTCCATGGGGGTATCCCCTGCCCTGACCATTCTTGAAAATATGTCCTTAGCCCATAAAAAAGGGGAGGGTTTTGGTTTAAAAAGGCTGGTTCAAAAGAATAAGATCGATGGCTATGTGGAAATATTAAAATCCTTGGATCTCGGTCTTGAAAATAAATTAAATACAAAGGTAAAATTCTTATCGGGAGGACAGCGACAATCCTTGTCTTTATTGATGTCCGCCATGAAGCATCCTGACCTACTGCTATTGGATGAGCATACGGCAGCTTTAGATCCGAAAACCTCCTACGTTATCATGAATAAAACCAAGGAATTATTAGAGAAATATAAGATGACGACCATCATGATTTCTCACAACATGAAGGATGCCATCGAATACTCAGACAGAATTATCATGCTGGATAAAGGTGCCATCGTATTCGATAAGCCAAGCAAGAATGTTACGGAAAATGAATTGATTGAAATTTATAAAACAAAGTTGGAGGAGTCTTTATTGAGTTAGGTCGCATAAATTGGGTTATTTCGCAGTCTCACAACTCAAATTTGTTCACTTCCTCTGGTCGTGCAAATTTGGTGTTCGTTGCGTTTGACCTACCATCAATTTATTGCTTCCTTTGGTCGCATAAATTGGGTTAGGTCATAAAAAAGTTTTTTTACGAAACTATTGACAGACTCCTTTAAAAGGTTTAATATATTCCTTAATATCTAAAAGCGTTGATGAAGAGAAACTTATCTCAGATTATTTACAGAGAGTTGGGTACGGTGGAAACCAACAATAACAGGATAAGATATATTCACTTCTAAGCTGGTTTGCTGAACGGAAATTCAAGTAGGTGAACCCGAATGCCCATCGTTATCAGGGATAGGACTGTTAGGTCTGATTGAGTGATGACTTCGTCATAATTAGGGTGGTACCGCGCGGAATAATATCCTTCGTCCCTATAAATACAGCAATAGCTGTGTTTATAGAGACGAAGGTTTTTTATTGCCATTCGAAACATTCAATCTTCCTAAAAAATTCAATTGAAAATAAGGGAGGATATACAATGAAAAAAGGAAATATCATGAAATTAATTACTTTCATATTCATCGGTGCTCTAGTTTTTACTGGATGTACCTCTGGTTTAGAGAAGGAAAGTACGCTAAATGGGGAAGCGGCATATATTATCGGTGTGAATCAGCTTGTGGAGCATCCCTCTCTCGATGAAGCAAGACTTGGTTTTGAAGATGGGCTAAAAGAGCTGGGTGTCAATGCAAAGGTGATTTATCAAAACGCACAGGGCGATATTCCTACGTCTCTATCCATTGCACAGAAATTTGTAAAGGATCAAGTAGACTTAATCTATGCCATAGCCACTCCAGCTGTACAGAGCTCCAAACAAGCAACTACAGATATTCCAATTTTGTTCAGTGCCGTTACAGACCCTGTTCAATCTGAAGTCGTCGCAGACTGGAATCGTGTTGGCGGCAATATTACAGGCACCTCCGATGCTGTCCCAACTGCTGCTCAGCTTCAAATGTTTAAGGAAATGGATCCTTCTATCAAGACCATCGGGATTTTATATAATACCAGTGAATCTAATTCCGACATCCAGATCGCTGAGGTAAAGAACCTGGCACCTGCAGAAGGGCTCGAGGTAGTTACTGTCGGGATTACCAATGTCAACGAACTTCCCCAGGCTTTAGATTCGATTTTAAAGAAAGTAGATGCGCTCTATCTGATCAGTGACAATACCATCGCCACTTCAGTACAGCTCATATCGAAGACTTTAATAGAAAATAATAAGATTTCCATAGCAAGCTTTGCTTCTGCCGTAGATGAGGGAATTTTGATTACAAATGGCTTAAGCTACTATGAGCTGGGAAAACAAACAGCGAAAATGGCCAAGGAAATCTTAGTGGACGGCAAGGATGTTTCTGAAATCCCTGTGGAGCTGTCTGAAAGGACCATCATTACCGTCAATGAAAAAACACGAGAGGCTTTGGGTCTAGATCCAACTCTCCCAGTATTTAAAAATGCAATTAAAGTAGAGAAGTAGCCTCCCATCAATATCTATGGATATATCCGCAGAAAAATAATAGGGCTGGACTCGAAATCTAAGCTTTCTAAGTATTACAATTCTCCGAATTTCCATATATAATGTTTATAACAAAAAAATCCCATCATTCAATATGGGGCTGTACAAGCAAAGGTCCTATATGATGTAAACCTAAAGTTTGATTATCTTGGATGGTGCTCTGTATCCTATTCTAAGGTATTGATAAGGGAAGGAGAAAGTTTAGTGGAAGAAAATACGAAAAATGATAATAAAAGAATGGTGTATGGGGCAGCTACATTGTATGCTGTCATTACAGGCTTATCTTTTCTATTTGGAAAAATAGGACTTCAATCAACAAGTCCCTTGGATCTATTGGCTTACCGATTTACTGCGTCCTTTGTCGGTATTCTAATTCCTACATTGTTTAAATGGGTTCCATTGGATTATAATAAGGAGAAGATATTAAAGATCCTGCCTTTAGCATTACTTTATCCTTTGCTTTTCTTTGGATTCCAAACATTTGGTCTTCAGTATGCTTCTTCCTCTGAAGCGGGGATTCTACTGGCAGCAGCACCTGTGTTTACACTGATTCTAGCCACATACTTTTTAAAGGAAAAGACAACCTTCTTACAGAAGCTATCCATCCTAATTTCTGTATTGGGCGTAATCTATATCACTGCTAAAAAGGGTTCGTCATTTGAATTTAATAATGTAAAGGGAATTGTGTTCCTCGTGTTATCCGCCCTATCCTTTTCTGGGTATAGTGTTATGGCACGAGGATTGACGAAAGACTTCTCCAGTGTGGAGCTTAGTTACATGATGACAATTATTAGCTTTATCTGTTTTAATACGGCATCCTTAGGTAAGCATTTGATTAACGGAACTCTTTCCGCCTATTTGATACCTTTAAAGGATTTTAGCTTTATCCTGGCGATACTGTATTTAGGAATACTTTCTTCCCTAGTAACATCTCTGTTGACGAATTACGTTCTATCTAAGATAGAAGCCTCTAAAATGAGTGTGTTTTCCAACTTGGGTACCGTAATCTCAATCGTAGCTGGTGTAATTTTTCTAAAGGAAGAAATATTCTACTACCATATTATCGGTTCAATTCTTATTGTAGGTGGCGTTGTAGGAACTAATTTTTTATATAAAAAACATCATTAAATAAATGGAAAAGACCATGCTCTTTCAAGAAAATATACTATGGTGTATCAGTGCTAGAATTTTATTTTATTAAAGAAATAAAGCTTACTTTAAATCACTCTGCATGGCCGTGCAGGGTGATTCTTTTTTTGTGATGCAGAGGGGTCCGTCTCCCGTATTGCATATGGAAACTTGTTTGCATATAAGAAACATTGCATATATATCCTATGATCACATATATTTTTTATAACCAGTACAAAAACATTTCAGTAAAGATATTTACTCAGGTGTTGGAGTTCGCTGAAAATTCGAGGTCTGGAGGGATTATATGACTAAGGTACATTATCCATGGTTTAAGCGAGAAGATATTGATGGGTTTTTCGCTTTGTTTCAAAACAACTTGGCAAACTTCGTATTAATTGCTGTATCCATGATATCAATG
Source organism: Alkaliphilus oremlandii OhILAs (assembly GCF_000018325.1). Taxonomy (GTDB): domain Bacteria; phylum Bacillota; class Clostridia; order Peptostreptococcales; family Natronincolaceae; genus Alkaliphilus_B; species Alkaliphilus_B oremlandii. The sequence goes on from NC_009922.1 coordinate 2,945,174, forward strand.
GGTTATCCTGGTAGCATTGTCTATGGTAGGGTTATACCAGGGGCAGCAATTTCAGTATTATTTGGCAATATTTATTATGCCCATATGGCAAAAAAACTTGCGATCAAAGAAAACAGATCCGATGTGACCGCATTATCCTATGGTATCAGTACACCGCCCATGTTTATTTACTTATTTGGAGTTTTAGGACCAGCCCTAGCCATTACGAAGGACCCAGAAATTGCTTGGAAAATTGGTATGGCTGCTTGTTTCTTAGGTGGTGTTGTTGAAGCGCTGGGCAGTTTGGTCGGCAAATGGATTAGAGATCACCTACCAAGAGCATCCATGCTTGGAGCGCTTGCTGGGGTTGCTTTTACCTTCATTGGAGGAGAGCTGTTCTTTAAAACCTATGAATTGCCTGTCATTGGCATGGTTGTTCTAGCAATTATATTAATTGGTTTAGTGGCTAAGAAAGCAATGCCTTTTAGAATCCCTGCCTCACTATTTGCAATTATCATAGGTACAATCCTTGCCTATACTTTACGTCAAGCTGACCCTTCACAAATATCGGAGGGATTATCCACTGTTGGCTTCTATCCGCCAATCTTCACCCTTGGAATGATAGAGGGATTTAAGTATTTATCTGGACCTTTATTAGGTCTAGCTGCGGTACTTGTTCCCATCTCCATTTACAACTTTATTGAAACAATGAACAACGTAGAAGCAATGGCGGCAGTAGGTGATGACTATAACGTCCAAGAGGCGCAGTTGTTTGATGGCATCGGTACAATGATCGGAAGTTTCTTTGGCGGAGTATTCCCAACTACAGTTTATATCGCATCGGTTGGCTCTAAGTGGATGGGTGCAGGAAGAGGGTATTCCGTTATCAACGGTATTGTATTCCTCATGGCATCCTCAATGGGTATCATTGCCGCAATGTCTAAAATAATCCCAGTTCCAGTCATTGCTCCAATATTAGTATTTGTTGGTATATCAATGGTGTCTACTGCCTTCTCTTCAGTTCAACAAAAGCATTTTCCAGCAGTTGTATTGGCCATGTTCCCATATTTTGCAAACTATATTATGACTAGATTTAATGGCGCAGCAGGTGAGGTCGTTGCAAAGACTTCTTCTAGCATCGTCCCCTTAGGACAGGGCGCCATGTTCACAGGATTAATTTGGGGTGCTATCCTAGTCTTCATCTTAGAAAATGAATATAAGAAAGCAGCATTGGCAGCATTGGCAGGAGCCATATTAGCTGCAACGGGTTTTATGCATGCTGCAAAGCTCACTTTTATGGAAAATTATCAATACCCTCTTGGATATCTCATCATGGCCGTTATGTTTATTGTGTTTGAATCTGTATTTAAGGATCAGCTTGAAAAGGATGGGAAACTTGAAAGTGAAGTAGTCCTGGATTTCCAAGATTAGTTAAACTTTACTAGCTACCACAGATAAAACTCGATGGAGCACCTCCCTGTATGAAAAAGGAATGGTGCCCCATCGGTTGTTCTACTTGAGATACGATTTGCTCTCTTGGTGCTTCAATGAAAAGCTTTTAATAATCTTTTCTATAGGATTATGCATTCTTTTACGCCCTATAGTCGATATCAACCCGATCCCCTAAAATAATTTCATCCTTCTCTATAACGGCATCATAAGCCAATACCTCCACGCCATTCTCGCTGGCAAATTGAACAGCTTGGGAAAAAGCCCTGTCCATTTCCCAGTTCAGCTTAAATAGATTCGGTCCCTTCATTTGGATTACAAATAAGAGGATGCCTCGATAGCCCTGCTTCACCGCTTCAACCATTTCTAAAACATGCTTTGTCCCTCTTTCTGTGGGTGCATCTGGAAACATACAGATGCCTTCGTTTTCCAACGTAACACCCTTTACTTCTATAAATCCTTTTTGTAACGTTCCATTGTTTAGCGTTTCAAAGTATAGATCGAACCTTGACTTTCCGAAGGTCACTTCTCTTTTTAAGTGGGTAAGGCTTTGGATCTCTTTCACTCTATTTTCTTTAATCGCTGTAAAAGCCGCTGCGTTCGGTGCCTGAGAATCCATATTGATCAACATATCACCCTTCCACACGGAGATTAGGGAATACTTTGTCTTTCGGTTGGGATTGTCTCTGCCATCCTCTAATAAAACTTTAACCCCTGGAATGAGAAGTTCTCTACACCTTCCCGTATTCTTTACATGAACCGTTTCTTCCTGTCCATCGATTAGTACCTGTGCAATGAATCGATTGGGTCTTTTTAAAAATATGCCTTCTACAACCTTTTTATATTTCATCTTGATGTCCTCTTATTTTCAGTATATTTTCATCTAAATAATGTATCAGAAATCGTTCAAATTGAAGATCATCTTCCTTTGTTCGTTTCGGTATCTTCGTATATTTCTTATGCTTTCTTCTGATTTCCTGCCCCATATGGCGTTTCATTAACAGCTCGTCTATATTTTCATCGGTATAGGCCCAGCCGTTTTGGTGAATGGCATGAGCATTTTTTGCAAGGGCCATAGCAGCGACGCCATAGTCCTGGGTAATTACAATATCCCCTTTTTCTGTATGGTTGATCAAAGTGATGTCAGCTACGTCTCTTCCTTGATCTACGGTGATGATCTCCGCATAATCATCATGGAGTTCGTGGCATATATTCTTCACCATAACCACTTTTATATGATACTTTTTTGCTATTTTTAAAATGATATCCTTTACAGGACATCCATCTGCATCTACGAGTATTTTCATAAGCCCCTCCCTCTATTCATTGTACCATGATAAAACCTCCAAGTTAATTCTATTTCTCATTAACTTGGAGGTTTTATTTTAGTTTAGTTTGTATTCATTTGTATTAGTTTATAGTTTTTATAAACTCAGCCGCTTGGCTACCAGCTATTCTACCAAATACTACTGCTGCACTGTATGCACCACTTGTGGAAGTAACTTCTCCAGCAGCATAGAGTCCTTCTACGACTTCATTGTTGGTATTTAATACTTGAGTTTTTTCGTTGGCTAAAACGCCACCCTTTGTCATATGAATTGCAGACTCTACCTGCACCCCATAGTAAGGGCCTGTAAACTTTTCGGTAAATGCTTTTTCTCTAAATGGATCTTGTATTTCCCCTGCAACGGATCGATTGTATGTATCTACTGATTTTAAAAGATTTTCTCCGTTGATTCCAAGCTTTTCTGCCAATTCTTCTAAGGTATCTGCCTTTTCATGGTAGCCTAAATCATTGTGCTTTTTCAGTCTGTAAGCGGAATTATAAAGTCTTTCATCGTAAATATAATAAGCCTTTCCCTCTTCTTGTTCTAATATTTTATGGGCTAGAGGAAGTCCACTGGAGGCTTCGTTAACAAATCTTTCCCCATTTTTGTTTACAAGGATAAATCCATCTCCTGCTCCAGTTAAATCTCTTCTGTTTTTAATAATCAGCTTGAATACGGAAAGTACATCCATATTTTCTAACTGAAGATTGTTTTTTTCAAATACAGGAACGAAATCTCCTGTAGCCCCCATTTGGTTAGATGTCTCAACAATTTCAGCTCCAGGTGCATACTTTGCTAACAATTCTTTGTTGGCTGAAAAACCACCTGTTGCAAGAATTACAGCATCAGCTAAGATATCATAGTAATCATTTTTATGCTGAACCTTTACACCGACAACCTTATCTCCTTCAAAGATTAAATCTAGACCCTTTGTACCTGTACGAAGATCTACACCTAACTCTTGTAATTTTGCTTCCATGCCATCTTGGATATGTTCTCCAGCATAAGCATCACTTTCTGCCATGTGGTTCGTTCCACCGTAGTTATAGTTTAGGTTGACACCAAAGCTTCTAAGCCACCCATCTAATTCACTTGCTCCTTGTGCCCATACGGTTTTACGTTCTATGGAATCTGTAGAGGACTTCTTGCTTTCTATAAATTCTTCTTGGGTGATGGTTATGCCTGCTTCATGTTGTGCCTTTGAATTAATCATATCGAAGAAGTTCATGTCAAACTTACCGTTACCACTTAAAATATCTAGTTTTTCAATTAGGATAATATCATCTAGTCCAGACTCTTTTGCACTTATGGCAGCTGCAAGTCCAGCTGGTCCTCCACCTACAATCAGTAGTTTTGTTCTTACTGGCTCTAGATCTCTACGCTCCGTTTGTGGTCCCTGGGTAGTAAAGGTAACCTTTTCAAATTCCTTCCCATATCCTTTTGCAGCCTCAGCAACTGCAGCTTTAATTCCAAAAGAAGTAAAAGTAGCACCACTTACGCTATCGACGATGGGACTTTGAGCTTCTAAAATTCTTTCTTTGATCACAGGGAATGCCCGATTCATGACAGGGCTACTCTCTGAATTGGATATTATTTTTATATCAATCATTTTCTCACCTTCTGTTACAAGCTCCAGCTTAATTTCTCCACCAAATCCTCTGCCTGTGCCTTCGTATGAATTGATTGAATTTTCAGAGTTGCCCTCTGCACCTACACCTTTTGTAATTTTCGCATTTGGTGTGCACCCAACCGTAAAAATCAAAGTAAATGTAAGTAACCATAAAATAATTTTTTTCATGTTGCCCCTCCTTAATTGTTTGTTTGTTATTTATCAATCAATCTCATCGTATCACGCTTTATGAATAATATCAACACCCATTTACCAATTCCATCCTTTGCGAATCACAGCTTACAACCTGTGGTTAAAAGCAGAATCATAGGATATAATTAAAGTAAAACTTTAGAATTTTCTATCTATCAGCAAAATTAAGGGGGGATACAGAATGGTTACAAACAGCAACCTACAGGACAGAATTGCACAAGAGCTGCTCAGCCCTGAATTTTTAAAGCAAACAGGAATCCATCGAAGCTTCATTCTCCAACATATTGAAAGCTCTTCTTTTTTAAATACAGTGGAGGATATGGTTGCAAAAAATGATTATAGCTGCCAAAAAGCCTATGACTTATGTAAAGATGCGTTGGAAAAGTTGTGGGGAGAAAAAGCACCTTCAAATCCACTGAACTATATATATCAGTTCGCTCTTCATTTTTCGTTTCCGAATTCTGTGGAAATTGAGCTTCATAAGGAATTAGATATTGGTGCCTTGTACTATTTACATCTCTTGCGGGCCATCGCTTCCTTTGAACAGCTTTCCCCATCCGATTCCATGACGGTAAAATTTCCGTTAAGCTTATTAACTGACGAAGAGGCTTCTCTTTATAAGGTTTCTAATGAATATGATGCCTTTAAAAAAGCTTTTTGCAATGAATATCTATATGAAATGATGAAGCTGAACCAAGATGTGATGAAGTATAATACCTTGGATCATATATGTGGTGTTCACCATCTTGCACTCTTTGTAGCCAAGCAGCTCTACGAAGCTGGCATCCCCTTAGACCTCGGTAGGGTATCGGGGGCAGCCGCTGGACACGATCTAGGGAAATTTGGATGTAGGAGCTGGGAAGGAAACCGGGTTGCCTATCTTCACTACTATTACACGGATTTGTGGTTTAAAAATCATGGTATCACCCATATTGGCCATGTGGCACTGAACCACTCTACTTGGGATTTGGAGCTGGAAAACCTTTCTATAGAATCTTTAATATTAATTTATTCCGATTTTAGGGTAAAGAATATTGTAAATGCTCATGGGAAAGTGGAAATGACCTTCTTCTCTCTAAAGGACTCCTTCGATGTTATTTTAAGTAAATTAGACAATGTAGACGATGCAAAAGAACGTAGATACCGGAAGGTCTATAATAAGCTTAAAGACTTTGAGGACTATATGCAGCATCTCGGTATTGAAGTAGATCCTTATCTTTCTCCGTTTTCTTTTGTAGCTAGAAAAGAATACTATGCGTTAATGAAAGGAAATGAAATCACCCAGCATTTAAAATATCTAGCCATTTCCCATAATATTCATCTGATGCATCACTTTCGGGACGACGCCTCTTTAAATGAAATTCTGGAGGTGATCCGTGGTGAAAAGGATCCGAAGAATTTGCGGGAGTATATGGATGTTTTTAAGGAATATTCCACCTATTTGACTCAAAAACAGAAAATCATTACGCTCCGGTTCCTCTATGAAAAATTAATCACCCCAGAAGAGGATATCCGCAGACAATGTGCAGAGCTTATGGGAAGTTTAATTGCTCTATTCGATGAGGACTATCGAAAGGAAATACCCCAGGGCGTTTCCCTGCCTCCTACAAATATCAGTAGCTTTAGTTTATTAGAAGAATACCTACAGCTTTTCATTAATCCGCATCATACCGTTATCCCCCTCCATCGTCAATGGATCGGTTATACAACGAAGGTGCTGATTACCTCGGTGTTTAGATACTGTAAGTCCATTCAGGTCCAAGGCTTTAAAGAGGTTATTTTGAAGCATTACAATCCTCTACTGGAATACGATATGGATATTCGAATCTGTTTACTGGATGTGGTGGGTCATATCCCATTGGAAAATGATGCAGCTTCTTTATACACCGTATTCAACTACATTGAAAGCAGCTACAGTAGTACCCTTGATGCTTTAAGGATTGCAGGTTTTAAAGCTGCCACCTATTTACTGCCATTGATCCAGCAGCACGAAGTCCTAACCTCCAAACTGACAAATACTCTATCCACACAGGATCATAGGCGAAGACCTGCTGCAGAGAATTATTTGAAATATGAGCTACTGAAGGGGCTAAATTTGAGCAATAATCTACTAGAGCAATCCGAAGCGCTATGTGCTCAGGATCTCGCTGAGGTTTCCAACTTGTTTTTAAGCAACTTAAAAACTGCAACCAACTGGATCACTAAAAAGATACAGGTTAAAATGCTGCTGGAGTATGCTTTGAAGAATAGTCATAATGAAGGGCTATACACAGCCATGCATTATTGTAACCTTTTAAAGGTTAGTGCCGTTGAAAGTGTCCGAAATAGTGCAGGAAAATCACTGGTATCCCTCATTCCTCATCTACCCTTTGAGCAGAGGAATGACCTTGCTGTGGAGCTGCTTCGAGCCTTAGAACTAGAAAGCTATCAATTTACGAAATATATCCCAGATTATCTCGGTCAGGTCCTTCTATTTCTGAAGCCCTTTGAGCTGGACGAAATCATTGAGGATATTCGGCATAAGATTAAAGAAAGCAATAACCAGATTAAATCCTTATTGCTGAAAACTACGGGAAACCTTCTGAACAACTATCCGAAATACAGAGATAAATTTAGGGAAGAGCCTACAGTCTATGAGAATCGACAGAAAAAACTTCTAGGGGTTTTGTTTAGCGGACTGGCCCACGACGATTTTCAAATCCGGCAGGTATCCTTCAGTGTCCTTGGAAAAGAGGTTTTTGGCAGTAATTTATTAACCTTGGAAGAAAAATATACACTATTCCAATCCATGGGTAAGAAGATCCTCACATTGCTGGCGGATAAGGAAGAAAATCAATTGTTGTTCCTGACCAACGCTGCCGGGTTGAATCATATTTACCGATTCATCTCGGATTATAGCTTCCGTTATGGCGCCATTGATATTCATGTTCCTTCAAGAGTTGCATTGTTTCCTGGTACCTTTGATCCTTTCACCCTGGGCCATAAGGAAATATGCAAAACGATTCGTGATATTGGATTTGAAGTATATTTAGCAGTGGATGAGTTCTCGTGGTCCAAAAGGACCCAGCCTCATTTAATTCGGAAAAGTATCCTCCATATGTCCATTGCAGAGGAAACGGATCTCTACTTATATCCAGAGGATTTCCCGACCAATATTGCGAATCCAAAGGACTTGCAGCGGCTTCGAAATAACATGAAGACGGACCAAGTGTTCATCGTCGTGGGTCTGGATGTCATCGTCAATGCCTCCGCCTATAAGGGGGATTTGCAGGAGTACTCTGTACGCCGATTCCCTCACATCCTCTTCGATCGAAGGGATAATTTAGATGGGAATCAGGAGGATATCTTTCAGGAAGCCTTAGATCGTATTGAAAATGAAGTGATTGCCTTAAACATTCCACCCCAATATGAAGAGATCAGCTCAACTCAGATTCGGAATTATATCGATAAAAATAGAGATATTTCAAATCTGATTGATCCTTTGGCTCAAAAGTACATCTATGAGAACAATCTTTATCGTCGGGAGCCCCAGTTCAAATCCATGATTCAAAGCATTTCTTTCAATACAGACATCGTTTCAAATTTCGATGATACACTCATAGAAAAGCTCAATGAGATCTTCCATGGTGGCTCTCAGAATAGCTTTAATAACATTAAAAATATACGATCCAAGCCCGATGGGCAGTTGGTGATCATCAGCGATGCCAACGAGGATGGTATGCTATTGGCTTATTCCGCAATACACTGGGTGCCGTCCAGCCAAGTTTACGGTGAATTCAAGGATGTACAGGTTACAGAGGTGATCCGCGACCGATACAAGGGTAGAATTATTTTACTAGATGGATTCTTTATTGCGCCACAGGTGCAGACTTCTAAGGATATGGCTCAAGTTATATTGACAGAGACTATGGCCCATTGTTTGAAAATGGATTACGGCTATGCCATTTATAAAAATAATATTCAATGTCCGCAGAATTCAGCGTTTATGGATACATTAGAGCGAAATGGTTTCATCTCCATTTCACAGGATGACCATGATCCTATTTTAGCTGTGGATATGACCAATCCTTGCACTCTTACGCTGGATCTTGAAACCATTATCAAGGAACCATTCCGTAGCAATCCAGCTGTGAAAGAAGTAATCCGCCGAACGCGAGGCAAGCTTCAGAAAGCACTGACGAATTTATACCCCGGTAATTTAGTCCTTTCATTCGATAGAGAATTAATAGATCAAGCACTTTCTAAGAAAATATGTATGGAAAATCAGGTGCCACTGACCCCAAAAGTCCCAAGGGCGCTCGGAAAGTTGATGTGTGTTCCTTTTGGCAATATCTTAAATCGTGCCATCGTTCCTAATACAGTGACGAAATCCTTACACGTTGAAAAGCTATTTAGACCAGATATGAAGGGCTTTACCATTGGTCCTTATCCGTATTACCTGGACTTGGAAAACCAGATGAAAATGATCCAATCTTTCAATCGACCGGTTATTCTAGTAGATGATTTGCTGAATAAAGGATATCGCATTAAAGCCCTAGATCCTTTATTGAAGAAAGAAAAAATAGAGGTGCATAAGATCCTCGTTGCCATACTCTCTGGCAGAGGGAAGGAATTAATGGATATTCAAAATCGAGAGGTAGATTCTGCCTATTTCATACCGAAGCTGAGACTTTGGTTCAATGAAAATCTGTTATATCCTTTTATTGGGGGCGATACCTTATGGAGGGGTCTTTACCCAGAGAAGAACCTGATTTCCTCCATCAGTTTAATTCTGCCCTATACCTCCCCTCACTTTATTAAAGGGGTTACCAATAAGGCTGTTTATGATTTTTCTCTCGCTTCCATCATGAATTCCATGGAGATTTTAGAGGTGATTGAAAAGGAGTATCAGGATTTTAATGAAAGAAAATTGACCTTATCTCTATTAAGCGACGTATTTCTATTTCCTCGGTATCCAGATCCAGGAGAAAATATGTCCTACGACTTAAGCATTAATCCTTCAAGCTATTTAAAAAATGATTTGGAGCTATTAAAAAAATTAGAGCATAGTATTATTACAGGGGACAGAAGGAGGGAATAGCATGTATTATTACAAGATGAATGATAAAACACTCATCTCTACATTTCAATATGAGAATTTGATGAGCATTACGGAAGAGGACGCATCGAAGGATACTAGCACCATCTATCTTTTAAAAAGATTGGACCCAAAAACTTCTAGAAGGAGTTTTTCTGTGACCCATCCTTCACTGATTTTTACTAAAAAGGAAGATTTAAGCCTGATTCAATTCAATAAAAGTAGCTACCCACAGCTTCCACAGTGGCTTTTGAAAAAAATAGAAGATAAGCAAGTAACTGCAGTGAATACATTGTATGAGGATTGGCAGAAGGTTTTGAACTACGCCCTGCCGAAAAAATGGCGTATCCATATTGCAGGCTTAGGCGATGTGGGGGGAACTCTGCTCATCGGTCTTCGGCTTCTGGGCGCCGATGTTATAGAGGAAATCGGCATCTATGATCGGGATATCCATAAGCTCAAGCGCTGGGAGTTTGAGGTCAATCAAATCAGTTCATTAGATGGAGCTCGTTTACCCAATGTTAAAATCCTAGAGGAAGAACAGGTTTTTGACTGCGATTTGTTTGCCTTCTGTATTGCTGGTAGGGTTCCTGCCGTTGGAGAGGAGCAGGTGGATGTCCGAATGGTTCAACTGGAAGAGAACTCTAAAATCATCAATCTCTATGGTAAAAATGCTCGTGAAGCTGGCTTTGAGGGCATCTTTGCAGTGGTTTCCGACCCTGTGGATCTTTTATGCAAGTCTGTATATTTAGCCAGTAATCGGGATGCTGACGGAAATTTAGACACCATGGGCCTCAGCCCAGAACAGATCCGAGGATACGGTTTAGGTGTTATGAACGCAAGGGCGTTATATTATGCCAAGCAGTCTCAGGATACACAGCATTTTATAAAGGAAGGGAGAGCCTTCGGCCCCCACGGACAGGATTTAGTCATTGCCGATAGCATTGAGCATTACAATGAAGCTATTTCTCTTTTCCTGACTGAGAAAGCAAGGACTGCCAATCTAGAGCTTCGAAAAACTGGATTTAAACCCTATATCGCCCCTGCACTTTCTTCTGGTGCCCTCTCTATTATTGCCACCATCAAGGGAGAATGGCATTACAGTGCTACTTTTATGGGTGGCGTCTATATGGGATCTAAAAATCGCCTCACGCAGGAAGGTACGGAGGTAGAGATGCTGGATTTACCCGATGCCTTATATCATCGGCTGGAAACGACGTACCATAAATTGAGGGATGCCCTATGATTCATGTGATCATCCCCGAAGACCCTTCTGTTCAGTTAAAGGAAATGGTAGCCTTTGCTTTAGAGGGGATGGAAGTCGTGGTGATTCGAGGTTCTGAAAATCTACCAGATCTAAGGAATCAAAAAATTTTATTTGCAGTTGAGCTGAATTCCATTGGACTGAATCCTGCATTGATGGAAATTTTATCCCATTTGACAGAGAAGGGAAACGATACACTCCTTGGAGCTACGGCAGCCATGATCATCCACAGCAGTACAGAGCTCTACACAAAAAGCAGTGCTGCCAATATCATATTTCTAGCGAATCAGCTTGGCTGTAGCTTCATTGGCCATCCTTTAGTTGAAGCCACCGGCAATTTGAACAACCTTAAAACTTGGCAGAAAAACATGGATTTATCCTTGCAGGAAATCTCTTTGGAGCTTTCCAGAAGATTGGTCCATCGCCTGCTGAGCTATAGCCCTACAAAATTGAAGAAACCTAAAATCGCTTATTTGCATTCCAGCTTGAAAGCCAAGTCCAATACCCTAATGCTTTGGAGGATGGTGGAGGGTGAGCTGGATGGCTTGGATATCGAAGAGGTTTTCATTGAAAATGCTTCCGTTTTTGACTGCTTCGGATGTACCTACAAAACCTGCTTGGAGCTTGGGAAAAGAAACAACTGCTTTTACGGCGATGTGATGACGGAAAAATTCACCCCCATCATCGAAGCTGCCGATATCCTCGTATGGATTTGTCCAAACTACAATGATTCCATTTCCTCCAATTTAGTTGCAGTAATCAATCGACTGACCACACTTTATCGAAAGATGAGCTTTCACAATAAGAGAATCTATAGCATTATCGTTTCAGGAAACTCTGGAAGCGATTCCATTGCAAGGCAGCTGATCGATGGCTTAAACATTAATAAAGGCTTCTATTTACCGCCTTATTTCGCTCTCATGGAAACGGCCAACGACGCAGGAAGTATTTTAAAGGTAGACAATATTGAAGAAAAAGCAAAGCTATATGCAGCAAATTTAAAAAGGTTTCTATAAGCTTCTAACTATTTTTTTAAGTCTCCATAGCACCACAAGAAATAGATTACATAAAAAAACTGTATTTAGACGATGGATTACGGTCTAAATACAGTTTCTTTCTGCTCTCTTTTTAATATCCTATGCTTTTCCGCACTTGCTTTTGTCAGAGCAACTACTTCCACAGCTACATTTTTTGTTCTTTGCATCGCTGATTACCTTTTTAGCTGCAAATGCTACGATGGCAGCAAATATCAAGCCCACGATTAAATTTCCGGACATTACGCATCAACTCCTAACTCTACACGTTTAGAATCTGACTTTCTAATAGTGATTACAAGAAAAGCCACGATGAGTGCCGCTACTATGATGGCAGGGATAAAGCCTACTGCCGGCTTTCCATATACGAGCAGTGAACCAACTTGTGTCACAAGCATTGCAAGGGTATAACCAACACCGAACTGGAATGCCAAAGCTCTGAATAGCCATTTCTTAGACCCCAATTCTGAGTTCATAGCGCCAATTGCTGCAAAGCAAGGAGGCGTAAATAAGTTAAATACAAGGTAGGCAAATGCTGTTACTGGTGTAAAGAACTGCACCAAAGCACCGCCAGGCAGGTGTAAAGCTTCTTCTGAAGCCACTGCTAAAAGTACGGCAAATGTAGCAACAACGTTTTCTTTTGCAATAAACCCTGTGATGGATGCTGCTGCCAGCTGCCAGCCAATAAATCCAAGGGGGATTAAAATCGGTGCAATTAAAGATCCAATGGAAGCAAGGATACTCAAGCTCTGATCCTCCACTGGTTGAAGTCCCCAGCTATAAGCCTGTGTGAACCACACTAGTGTATTACAAACAAGAATAATTGTTGAAGCTTTATAAACAAAGCCCTTTGCTTTATCGATCATTTGTGAGAAAGCATATTTTAAACTTGGCATTTTATATTCTGGTAGTTCCATAATAAATACGGAGTAAGTATCCTCCCATACAAAGATTCTCTTTAATAAAAATCCACCGATGACAATCATTGTAATGGCAATCACATACATACTCGGTCCAACCCAAACCTTGTCTGGGAAAAATACGGCTGTGAACAGTGCTATAATTGGAAGTTTCGCTCCACAAGGTACAAACGGTGTTAGAATGGTGGTCATTCTTTTCTCATTGATATCTTCAATGGTTCTAGTTGCCATAACCCCTGGAACTGCACAGCCTGAGCCTACAATCATAGGTATGATGGATTTCCCAGATAATCCAATTTTCTTAAAGAAGCGATCCATTAGAACGGCTACTCTTGCCATATATCCACAATCTTCAAGTAAAGACAGACAGAAAAACAATACCATAACTAAAGGAAGGAATCCGATGACTGCACCGACCCCAGCAATTGCTCCGTCTACAATTAGACCTTGTAATAGAGGACTAACGCCTAAGCCCTCTAGGAAGCTATTGGCTGCTGCTGGAACGATTTCTCCAAACAGTGTCTCGTTGAAGTAATCCGATAAATATCCGCCCAATCCCCCTATGGAGAAGGAAAAGACAGCCCACATGATTAAGAAAAATATGGGTATGCCCAGCCACTTGTGTGCAACGATTCGATCGATTTTATCTGAAAGAGAAACCTTCGTAGCATCTCTCTTTTTAACCTGGCAGCTTTCAACAATTTTATCTACAAATTTTTGTCTTGCTGTATCTGAGTCCTTTGAATCTTTCCCTGGGAAGCTCGGTTCGATCTGTGGTTTCTTTTCAAGCCCTATCTGGATCGTCTCGTTTATCAGATTTAATAATCCTTCTTCCGAGGTAGCAGTGGTAGGAATCACCTTGCAATTTAACGCCTTGCTTAAAGCATCCCCATCTACAAGATCTCCTCTTTTAGATACAATATCGCTTTTGTTCAGTGCAATCACTACTGGAATGCCTAGCTCTAAAAGCTGTGTTGTAAAAAATAAGCTTCGACTTACATTGGCTCCATCAACAATATTGATAATCACATCTGGATTTTCGTCTAATATAAAATCCCTAGTAATGGCCTCTTCTCCAGTGAAAGGAGAAATCGAGTATGTACCAGGTAGGTCTACGATGGTAATGTCCATTTCTCTCTTATTATATTTTTTCTTCAGCTCTGCTTCTTTTTTTGCTACCGTAACTCCAGCCCAGTTTCCTACGGATTCAGTTTTTCCTGTAATCGCATTATAGAGTGTTGTTTTTCCCGAATTCGGATTACCCGCCAATGCTATTCTCATAATACATCCCCCTTATAAATTGCAAGAAATTGATAATCATTATCAATGAAAGGCTAAATATAATATGCTATATGAAATAGCATATTTAACCTTTCATGAACATACAATATCAGCTTTACCTTATGCTTCTAACACGATGGATTGTGCCATTTTTTCGTCAAGAGCATATCTACTGTCTTTAATATTAACGATATAGTTGCCGGCAAGTTTAGATATGAGCGTGATCTCTTCACCTTCAAAACACCCTAAACTAAATAGAAACTTCTTTAGCTTATCTGTTCCCTCAACACTTCTAATATTAAATGTAGAACCAATCTCTACCTTTGATAATAACATAATTACTCACCTTGCTTTATATTTTAAATGATAATCGTTTATCTACTGATAAAGAATATCATATTCAAATATACTTGTCAATAGTTTATCAGATGAAACTACTGACATTGCTTTGAATATTTAATTCCATTATTTATTGCCCATATGCTCTACAACTTTGTTCATTTGATCATAGGTCATCATTCCTGGCACCATCTGGACCAAGATCCCTTCTTCATCTACAAAGTAGGAAGTCGGATATCCGCTGACTAAATAAGTCCTAGCAACGATTCCCTTTTCATCTAAAGCTACTTCAAATTCGTATCCACCATCTGTAATGTACTTTTTTACAGTTTCCTTACCTTCCATCACATTAACTGCTAATACGACGATATCCTCATTTTCTTTATCGAGCTTCTGTATATCCGGCATTTCTATATCACAGAATACGCACCATGTTCCCCAGAAATTTATGAGAACCTTTTTGCCTCGATAATCCTCCAGTGAAATTTCCTTTCCGTCTAAGTTCTTCAGTGTAAAGTTCGGTACTTCGTTGCCGATAGCGATAGGGGCTTTGACTTTAGAATCTGTCTCTTTCTTCTCTTTTGATTTTTCTTCTTCGAAATTATTCTCCATTACCACATCGTTTTTTTGTCCGCCTTCTTTAGAATCCTTCACAAAGAACATATAATAGGTCGCCGTAATGAAAATTAATATCAATACTATTAAAGTAATATTCTTCTTTCTCATGGTTTATTCTCTCCTCTACAATAAAAATCGGCTAATATAAACAATCTTATTAAAAAACACTAAAACTCCAAAAACTATCATGATAAAACCGCTAATTTTCGGAATGTATGGAATAAATCTTTCAGCTTTCTGAATGAACCTATTGAATGTATTGATGAACAAGGATGTCAGTATAAAAGGAATTGCCATACCAATGGAGTATATTAACAAAAGATACACGCCCTTTGAAACCGTAGCGGAGCTTCCTGCATAGACCAGTATGGACGCTAGCACCGGTCCAAAGCAAGGCGTCCATCCGGCAGCAAAAGCCATTCCCATTAGAATGGAGCTAAACCAATTCGTCATTTTTTTTGGCGCTTTCAATCTCTTTTCTAGCTTTAAAATATTTAAATTTAAAATCCCCATCATATTGAATCCAAAAATCATAATTAAAATACCGCTGATCTTAGAGAAAATTTCTCTATTCCTTATAAATATTTTCCCCAGAAAACCAGCAGATGTTCCCATAATCATAAAAATAATTGTGAAGCCTAGGACAAAACCCATGGTTCTTTTAAAAGCCAATAGCTTACTTTGGTTGATTTCCTCCTCTACACTAATACCAGTGATGTACATTATGTAGACTGGTACTAAGGGCAGTATGCATGGTGAAAAAAAGGATAGGAATCCAGCACCAAAAGCTATGGACAGCGAAACATTTTCTAAATTCATCTTCATCCTCCTAAAACTTATAGTAATTCATCATATGATCATCTTTACAACTTCATAACTACCCATACATCTCTTGATTACAACCTAGTCCCCATTTATTGCTGAACAGTCACTTCCATCATTCCTTATGCGATTGTATCGGACGCTTATTCATTTAAGCTCTATTTTTACTATTATAAACTATACCCCACCATAGGGTCTTTAAAATCTTGAATATTATCTCATACTTTTGTTGAAACTACTAGTTATAATAATTAATTGTATAGGGTGCATTAACTATGTATAGATTAGAAGATTACAAATTACATCCATCACCGGATAAGAATATCGAAATGATTAAAGAAATCTTTGATCATGACGCTACATTAGTCAGCAGGTTATTTCAAAATCAAAATAATACTTGTTTAAAATGCGGTATCGTTTTTATCGATGGAATGGTCAATGATGGACACATTAATGAAGATATTATAAAACCGATTTTAACAAACGCTGTTGTAAAGAATAAAGCTGATTTATTCGATCAGCTGCAATATGAAATCATCTCTGCAAGCAATGTAAGTAGAACGGACGATGTTAACAAAATCATTGAGGAAATTGTTAGCGGTAGTACGGTTCTTTTCTTAGAAAACGCAAATTCAGCTTTAATAATAGATACACAGCAATATGAAACTAGGTCTATAGAAGAGCCTGTTTCAGAAAAGACTTTAAGGGGACCCAGAGAAGGATTTACAGAAAATATCTTAACCAATATTTCTATGGTAAGGAGAAAGTTAAAAACCAATCACCTTAAACTTGAATTTAGAGTTTTTGGAAAACAAAGTCATACAAAAACCTGTATCTGCTATATTGATGGGATCGTAAATAAAAAGATACTTCAGGAATTGTATCGAAGGCTGGAGGACTTTCACATGGATGGGGTATTGGATGTAAATTATATACAAGAATTCATCAAGGATTCTCCCTTATCTCTATTTGATACAACGGGAACCACAGAAAGACCGGATGTTGTTGCTGCTAAGCTTTTAGAGGGTAGAATTGCCATTATTATTGATGGTAGCCCAGTGGTACTCACAGTTCCCTTTTTATTTATTGAATACTTTCAGTCCTGTGAAGACTATTATGTAAGCTTTTATTTTTCATCGATCGGAAGGCTGCTCAGAGTATTTAGCTTTATCTTTACAATAAGCATACCAGCCATATACTTATCCTTAGTCACATTTCACCAAGAGCTGATTCCAACAAACCTCCTCCTCAGCATATCCGCGGCTAGGCAGGGTGTACCATTTCCAACGGTGATTGAATTAGTAGCCCTATTGATTATTTTTGAAATATTACGTGAGTCTGGTACAAGAATGCCCATCCCCATGGGTGAGTCTTTGAGCATTGTAGGGGCCCTGGTTTTAGGTCAGGCTGCCGTAGAGGCGAGATTTGTAGGAGCGCCTATCGTCATCATAGTTTCAATAACAGCCATAACAGGACTTATGATATCGCAAATTAAAGGGGCATCTATTACATTACGATTCGCATTTTTGCTTATTTCAGCCACCTTAGGTTTATACGGGTATATATTTGCCATTGCCACATTGCTCATTAGCTTGTTTAAGATCCGTTCCTTCGGCATTCCGTATATGTCTAATGTAACCTCAATACACCTTCAGGAATTAAAGGACACTGCCATCAGAGCACCTTGGTGGTATATGAAATATCGCCCAAAGGTCTTAGCTTATAAGAATATTCAGCGAAAATCTACTGGAGGCAGAAAACTATGAAAAAACGTCTCTTATTATTTATTGGTATCATCATACCCATGACGATACTTTCTGGTTGTTGGAATTATACAGAAATAGATAAAATAGCCATAGTTTCTGGCGTGGCAATTGACAAAGGTAGAGAGGGTAATAAGTTTATGATTACTGCCGAAATAGTGGAAATACAAGGGAGCCTAACGCAGGGAAATGTAAAAGCTAGGAGAATCCAAGCGGAAGGAGAGACGCTTTTCGATGCCATAAGAAATATTTTGCGTATTTCAGCGAAAAAGCTGTACTGGAACCATACGAAGGCTGTTGTATTAAGTCAAGAGGTAGCAAAAGAAGATCTCATCCACATATTAGATTTTTTATCTAGGGACAACCAAACAAGACTGACTTTGAACTTATTTGTATCCAGAGAAAAAACAGCATGGGAATTGTTTGAGCAGCAAAGTATTACAACCGATATACGAGGTTTTGAAATGGATTATATGCTTATAAGTAACAACAATCTATCGAAGTCTGGCGCAATGGATATGATCGAATTAATAGACACTATCTCTAGCGAAGGTATTTCTCCCTATTTACCATCCATCGGTATTACCCTAAATGATGAAAAAAAGACGTCAGAGCTTAATAGCATCGCTGTTTTTCAAAAGGATAAACTCCTTGGCTTTTTAGATGGTAGCGACACGAAGTTCTTTCTTTTTGCAAAAGACAGAATAAAAGGCGGAGTGCTCATGATATCTCCCGAGGAAAGTCATCAGGATCATAAGGTCACATTAGAAATCCTTAATAATACAACAAAAATAAGGCCCGTTTATCTTGATGAGAAACTTACTATGAAAATCGATATTCACACAGAAGTTGTTATCGGGGAGAATGATTTTCTCATAGATTATATTAATAGAGAAGGCAGATCTCAACTTAAGGCAGCAGCAGAGCAACAGTTAAAAGAAGATGTACAGAATGTAATCCATAAAATTCAGAAGGATTTTGGTTCCGATATTTTGGGCTTTGGAAGAATCATCAAAGCATACCATCCGAGTTTATGGAAAAATATTAAATACCAGTGGGATGAGCTTTTTAAAACAGTAGCAGTCGATGTCCATGTAGAACTGGATATCATAGGAAGCGGAATTAATTCTACACCGATACGAGTAGGTGAATAAGGATGATGGTATTTGTAATATATTCCATTCTTTATATTTTGTTTATACTGATTGACATCATACCTCTTTATAACGATGGTGATAAAAAGCTGTTTTGGATCTATACGATTCTGTTCCTATGCTCTTATGTATTTTTTGCTCTAATAAGTGCTGGCATAAAGATTCCAAGTCCTGCAGATGCAATAGAAAAAATTATAATGAGGATCATTAATTTCTTTTACTTGGGGTGAATGCAGTTATGAATAAAGAAGTGATTTCAACTAGGCAGGGGATCAGCATAATGATTTTGTTCTTAATAGGAACTACCTTAGTTGCTGGTGGCGCCAATAAGGCGCAACAAGATGCTTGGATTTCAATTTCCTTTGCTATTTTAATGGCAATTCCTTTGTGTTTTATGTATTCAAGAATTACTACACTGCTTTATGGTAAAAACTTATTTGAAATTGTGGAGATATTGTTTGGCAGGATACTAGGAAAAATTATCACCATACTATATACTTGGTACTTCTTTCACATAGGATCTTTAGTGATTAGAAATATTACAGAGTTTATTCAAGTTGTCTCTTTCCCAGATACACCACAACCCTTTGTTGCTATATTTATGGGCTTAGTCGTAATATACATGATTAAAAGTGGAATCGAAGGATTGGGACGATGGACTGAATTCGTTTTACCAGTAGTATTGTTCACACTTATTATCATTATTTTTTTATCGGCACCTAAAGTAAATCTAATGAATCTAAGACCAATCCTATATAATGGATTTAAACCGGTTTTTCAAGGAGCAGTATCTCTTATTATATTCCCATTTGCAGAAACAATCGTTTTTACAGTAGTTTTTAGTTCCTTACAAAATCACAGGAAAAGCTTTAAAATCTACTTTGTGAGCATACTCATTGCTGGGTTGGTTATATTTTCAATATCCATTAGAAATATTCTAGTTTTAGGCGCATCCAGTATAGGCACCCTTTACTTCCCCTCCTATTCTGCAGTATCTTTAATCGACATAGGAGATTTCCTTCAGCGTATTGAGGTCATCGTCTCCGTAACATTAATCGTATCTAGTATTGCAAAACTAAGTGTCTTTTTGTTTGCAACAAGCCTTGGCATTGCACAAATATTTAACTTAAAGAATTATACATCCATAGCGACCCCAATCTGTCTTCTTATGATAAACTTATCCATAATCATCTATGGAAGTACGATGGAAATGTTTCATTGGATAGAACGATTTTTGCCCTATTATTCAATACCCTTCCAGCTAATAATTCCCTTATGCATCTGGATTACTGCCGAAATTAAAGGTAAATCCTACAACGCTACTTCCAAAAACCCATAGCTTCTTAGGATTTATTCCTTCCAATATAAATTTTATGCCTAAGGAAAGACATTCCTTAGGCACTTATTTATGTTAGATTAATCTGTACAGCATTTGACTGGCTTCGGTGCCACCGTATTTATATTGGCTGGTATATTGTTGATATCTTCTACAACGATGAATTTACCTCCCAGCATTCCCATCCAACAGCTAAACCGTAATTCTCCTTCTGCTTCTGGCGTAAATTTAATGATATTATGCCCCTCTTTAATTTTTTGACTTATATTTAATTCTGGAATTAAAATTTCATTATTACAGCTATCTACAGCATCGCCTAAGATAACCCAATTTACAGGCTTCCCTTTTTCAATGATAAAAACATTGGGATCGTATCCCTGACGATTGGCTGATGTATTGATAATCTGAAAATCATTAATTATTTCTGGAAGCATTGCATTATACGATGTTTGTTTTGAATCTATAAAGCTGGTAATCGTTGCGTTTCCTTGTAAGGTCAGCCCTCTGTTGACCATTACAACGCCTAAAATCATAACTAAAACTGAGCTTAATTTTAATAGCCTTTTATTCAGTCCACTACTGATATACCCGCTGATAGCCCCTAATCCCATCATTAAGGGTACTGTTCCTAGGCTAAAAACAAACATTGCGAAGGCTCCTCTTAATGCACTTCCTGTTCCAAGGGCATATATTTGCATTGTCTGTAAGGGACCACAGGGCATCAGACCTGTAGCCAAGCCTATAAAAAATGGGGTATTTTTTTTCTTATGAATTCCTGTTGCATTAAAGATTTTAGGAAGCTTTATATAACGCCTTAAAAAAGCGAAAGAGTCCATCATGCTTAGGGCCATCAGTATCATAAACACACCGGCAAAGATTGTGATAGAGCCTTTTATTCTAGGAGAAAAGCTAATTACTGAGCCGATTCCTCCCACCATTGCACCTACAGCAGTATATGCCAGTACTCTACCTATGTTATACAAAAAGCTTGCTTTCATAGGGTTGCTGAATGCCACACTTTGAGAAATTACAATTCCACCACACATGGAAAGACAGTGTAGGGATGTGGCTATACCCAATACAAATAATATGGTATAACTGGCTTCTTCACTTAGCTGAGGAATGCGATTAAAGCCCACTGTATTCCTTGCAATAAAGAAAAAAGCAACAATAATAATTAAAGCCGGAACAATGCCTTTATATTTTTTCCTTACGATATTGGTGTCCACTGCCTTAGCTGTATACCCTAACTTTTCAATCGCCTCTATTATCTTTTTTTCATCATCTGCAACACAGGACAGCCGGCCTTCTTCGTAGGAAACATTCAAATCCGCCACATCCATATTGCTTATGGCTTCCTTTATCCTTCTACTACAGCTGGCGCAATGCATTCCAGAAATCTCTAGGATTAATTTTTTCTTCATTTAGGCTACTCCTTCTCTTATTGATAGAATCGTTTATTTCTATTTTATTATATTACTTTATACGCATCTTTACAGTAATCTTTATCATTTATTTTGAGGAATTTCTTATGAACCATAAGCTATTTTTATTGCACGGAAAAAAGCCACCTTCCTAGATTCCTCCAACTAGAAAGGTGGCTGTATTTCTTAAAACATCGTCATGCAGATGGGTTTCTCCTCAGATGAAAATATGCGGTTGACCTTATGGATATATGCTTCATTTGAAATAGAAGCCCTGCCATATTTATACAAGCTTTGAAAGGATACGGCACAAGTGATCAACGATGAAAAATCTGCTATATCCATATGAATCTCTACATCATAATCATCGGTTTCTTTAAGCTGTCCCAAACCATCCTTAAAATCGACAATAATACTTCCGTTGTTTTCCTCTATTAGATTATCTTGAATCCTAATCTTTAATTGACAGGTTTCATGATTGAAGTTGTGGTCTTTTAACTCTTCAAAGAGTTTACTTATATTGAGTACCCGATACATGATTCCAGTTCCTTGGATGCTGCATTCGTGATATACAGGTGTAAATAGATGGTTAGAGTCATTGGTAGGGTCCTCTAAAATAAATCTAAAATCTTCGTCCTGCAGATGAAATACTACATATCGTATTTGATCACTTTGGCTGTTGAGGTATGTCATAAAAGCCATCAAGGCTTCTCTATGCTCAAAGATCATCTGATTTACTACCATGTCGTTGCTTAAAACATTGCCTGCATTATTCTTAAATTCATATAGGAGATACCCTTTCACTTCACTATCTTCTACATATCCTACCACCTTATTCCGAGGGTTATCGAAGATGGCGGCAAAATCCTTCTCATTTTTTTCTATGAGCCCATTTGTTTTTTCATACATGCGGTGGTAGCAATTCAATAGCTCCGGAGCGTCCTCCCTTTTTAAAAACCTTATATGCTCCTTAGAGCCACCCCTCGGAAGATTCATCGGTTTGATTCGATACTGATTCATGCTGGTGCCAAAGCCAAAGCCCATTTTCTTATAGAAATCTGGTCTAAATGGATACAGCAATGCCATAGAAGCCCCAGCTTTCCTATAATGGTCCATAAATGCAGCGACAATAGACTTTGCTATCTTTTCCTTTTTGTGCAGCGGATGCACTGCTACGAGACCGATTCCACCAGCCTTTGTTTTCTTGGATAAAAGGTTCATTGTGAAATCATGATATCGCATGCCACCCACCAGTTGTTCTTCTCTAAAAACACCGTAATAAGAAATGCCAGCGTCTTCCTCTTGTATTTTGCTAAAAGCCTCCACCCGTTTTTGCTTTAGCTCCTCCGTATCTATTTTAAACCCTGGATAAGCGTCTGCCACAATATGGACGAAATCAGTAAACTCCTTAGTACCCTTTAGCTTTCTAATATGAGTCATTCCACCATCCCCCTCTTGTCAATGATCACTTATTTATAAGCTCCCTATAAAGTTAAATACATTTCATATTGAGCGATTGTATCCCTTTGAAAGCCCGCATGCTTTACAAAGCCTTCCATACTAGCATTATTAGGGAAGCTGATACTTACCTTCGATAGGGCTAAATCTCTTACTGCATTCCCAACCAATGTTTTCCCAATCCCCATATTTCTATAGTTTGGGTCCGTATAGATGAACATCATCTTTCCATTGGCATTGATACTTAAAGCTCCCATTAATTGCTGACCCTCATAAACACCATAATGGTTCAAACCCTCTAGCTTGCTCATATAATCAAAATCATTCTGCCAGTTGATATGGATATCTTTCATACCCTCTGCTAAATTCTGTATGGTATAAAAATCGATTTTATCAATCTTGAATCTAGAATCTACTTCTGTCTGGAGCTTCAGCACATCACTACAGCTAAAATAGCTTAAATCATAAATCTTATGATAGCCTAGATTCTTGTAGAACTTAATTGCTCTGTCATTTCCTACGATAACTTCTAGGAACATTTGCTTACAACCCTTTGCTACAGCCAGCGCCTTATGCAGTTTAAAAAGCTCTTGGCTAATACCCTTCCCTCTGTAGTCTGGATGGATACAAAGTGCACCACATCGAATGGTCCTCAATCCATCAAAGTTTTTAATTCCCCCTAAAATTAAACCTACGGGTTCCTCCCCATCCAATGCGATGAAGGAATTTTCAAGCTGATTGCCCTCAGGACCAAAGAAACGCTTTATAAACGCCTCCTGACTAAGCTGAAGCTGTATCCTGTAATCCGAAAATCCAATTTGAAAAGCATCAAATATCTTTTCTGCATCCATACGTTCATAGCAGTTTCTATATTGAATCATATTCCCACGCCCCTTTCCCTGTTTATAAAATCATGACAAAGGTATCTAAGGTCATTACTGCCTCACCTACGATTGCCCTCATCTAATACCCTATACAATCCACATTGGGTTTTTCCCTTTCCTAATACAGCCCTTCATCTCCACATTATATTATGGAAGGATTTGTATTTAAGGACATAAGCTTAGGAAAACTATATATTTCGATTATATAGAATGGTGTTTACACCATGTATATTATAATTTTATAATGAGAGGGAATAATATAATGATTACAAATTTTTACCAAAGAATTATAAATTCTATAGATGGAGGAATCTCATGAGGCTATATCGTTTTCTATTTGTTGCAGTTGGAATTATTTGTGTAGGTATTGGGATGATCGGTGTCGTATTACCTGTGCTTCCAACGACCCCTTTTTTAATCTTAGCATCTGTTTGCTTTGTAAAAGGCTCCGATAAATTTAATATTTGGTTCAAAAACACTAAGCTTTATAAAAATTATGCGGAGGATTTTGTAAATCACAGAGCTATGACCATTAAGAGAAAGACCCAAATCATGGCCCTGTCTGATTTTATGCTCCTATTCCCATTAATCCGGCTGGATAGCTTCTACATGAAAGGATTTATTATTGTTGTAGCTCTCTTGAAATACTGGTATTTTACATTTAGAATTAAAACAATATAGGGATCATCATAGATTCAATAGACCAGTGATAGGGGGAAAGCTACATGAGGTTACATCGGCTTTTGGGAATTATTATGTTAATTGACTCACGAGGAACAATGAAAGCAAAAGATTTAGCTCGGATACTTGAAACCTCAGAAAGGACAATCTATAGGGATATTGATTTATTATGCGAATCGGGTATTCCTATTTTTTCGGTTTCAGGTCCCAATGGCGGATATGCCTTTATGGAAGACTATCGAATTAATGCTAATGTATTGGAGAGTGGAGATGCTGTCAACCTTTTGCTTTCAAGTATGGGGATCAGACCTGAAGAGGATACTGAAATGGCTCAACAACTTAGAAATGCCATTATTAAACTTGAAAATAGTATATCTGTTGAACATAAAGAAGAGATTATTAAGGCGAAGGAAAGATTTTTTATCGACTCAGATCCTTGGTGGGGAAAAAGAATCCCAAATAAAAATGTAGATCTCATCAAAAAATCAGTGTTAGATTTAAAAAAATTAAAGGTATACTACAGAAAATATGCTGGAGAAATATCTGAAAGAATTATACGACCTTATGGTGCCATCGTAAAAAATTCTGAGTGGTATCTAGCGGCTTATTGTGAAACAAAAAATGATATCCGAGTTTTTAAATGTAGTCGGATTGAAAGTATTGAAGTTCTTGATGAAAGCTTCCTTATGGATGATAATTTCAGTCTGGAACAGTTTTGGAAAGACAGTAAGCAACAATTTATAAAACATACTTCCACTAAAACCAAGCCTAGTATGTACCCTGTCAAAATTAAATTTTTTGAAGAGAAAAAAGATAAACTCCAAGGCTTTCTTGTTCTATCTTCCAGTAAAGTTCACAATGATTGGGTTTATGAGATCGACATGATCAGCTTTCAAACTGCTTGTAATGTGATCTTTCCTCTAAGCGATCGAATGGAAATATTGGAACCTCTAGAGCTTAAAAAATACATCATAGAAAAATGCAAGAAAATCTTAAATTTATATAATCTAGAATAGATTCCTGACATACTATTGGCAAGGATGGATTGGTATAATGATGATACAAAATAAATGAAAGGGGTTCATCGTTATGGAAGGGAAACTATTCAATATTCAAGGATTTAAAGCAGTAGGGATATCTTACTTTGGAGACAATGCCAATGGAGAAATTCCTAGGCTTTGGGAGGCATTTAACCAACAATATAAAGATATAAAGAACAAAAGTAAATCCATGTTTTATTATGGTATCTGTGATAGTGATATGGATGCTCAAGGTAGATTTCACTACACCGCTTGCGTAGAGGTAGATCACTTTGAAGATATCCCAGAAAACATGGAAGCAAAGGCTGTTCCAGAAGGAAGATACTTAGTATATACTTATTCTGGAGACATCAAGGATTTAGGTGAGTTCTATGGCAATATATTCTCCAAATGGCTTCCAGCTTCAGAATATGAAATGGATTATAGACCTCAACTGGAATTATATGACGAAAGATTTATGCAAAATGGAGAATTTGATATTTACATACCGGTTAAGTAGAAATACTGTTAAAAAGGATGTGCAATTGCACATCCTTTTTAAAAATATTAATAGTTCACAGATTATTAATATCAAACTAGGTTTATATAATAATATATTGTCACTTCTACTAATATACTCCATTCATATACCGAACAATTCCTGTAGCTATCATAATCATCACCTCTAATACACCAATTATGTTCCTCTCACTGTAAGAGTACCCTGCTCAACAGGATAGTTGCAGAAAAACAAGATAAATAATATACTGTAAATAACGATCATAACACTAAGCATCTAACACTCTAAAAAGATGCATTTGAATGATAGTTCAACAAAACAAAGTATTTTCAAATAAGTCTATACCTAAGACTGTAGCAACACCATGGTCTGTTTCTTATGGCTATTAAGTAGATGATAAATAGACTGCTACCGAGATAATTAAGTTCATAGATCCTTTACTATCAGTAAGAAAGATTTAATATTAGCTAATATTAGAAAGGAGTAATGTGCTATGCATAAGAAACTAATACTGATTGTACTAATATTAATTGTTGTTATATTTACATGCTATAGTCTATATAATAATTACTATAAGATCGACATAACAAATTACAAATTTTCCTTCCTTGCTCATATAACAGAATCCCCTGATGAAAAATATAGACTGTCAATAACCATTTATAAGGAAAACAAAGAAAGTAATACAGCATATATAATGGCTAATATTCGCAAGCTGCCAGAGAATAAACAAAGCCAAGTAAAAACTATATTTTGGCAAGAAGTTGAAAGTGATACTTTAAAGTATATAAATAAAGATGGTACTACATATGACTATTGGGTTGATAATTTTTGGATTAATTCCGAAACAGTTTCAATTAAAGGCATTCCATTAAACATAAATAGAGATACGTATGATTATCGCCGTAATTAGTAATAGATTATTAAAGATAAGTAAAGTTATCAAATAACACAAAAATAATGATAAAGCACCTCTATATTTTATATAGAGGTGCTTTATCATTAAAACCTATCCAATAGCATTACGCTGTACAAAAGGAACACATATCTTTTTTATAGTGTTCCAATAACAATAACTTAAAATATAAATTGATCAATATGTTCTTCTCTAGTAGTGCACTTAATAAACCTACCTAGCTTTAAATTTACCGAATAGTAAACTATCACAGTATGTATTGTCTATGACATAATAATCCTTTAGTCTGCCTTCTCGTTCGAATCCATTCTTCTCCAGTATACGAGCAGACGCAATATTAGCACTGATTACTCGTGCATGGAGCTTATGAAGATTGAGCGCTTTAAATGCAAAATCATTCATTAAAGCAATGGTTCTAGTGCCGTAACCTTTTCCCCAATAATCTTGATGCAAAACGTAACCGATTTCTGCATGATTTGCTTTTTCATCAAAGCTAAAAATCATGGCGGTACCGATAATCGCATCCGTTGATTTTAGTACAATAGATGCATGTAAATGCGTTCCTTCTGTATCGCGTTTTATCATATTTTCAATATGGCTCCGTGTATCCTCCAATGTTTTCATTAGCTTCCATCCAATGAATCGTGAAACATTTTCATTGGAAGTGTAACTATGTATCGCTTCAGCATCCTCCATATTCAGCGGCTTAAAATAAATTTCTGCATCCTGTAGATGATAGAACATGCTTTTATCCATACGATTCTCCCCTTGATTTTACTGTCGTATATTATCTTTTAATCTCATAATAATCCATGATGGATGTCTCTACAAAACCACAGGATTTATAAAGATTCAATGCATTGGAATTCTCTGTAACTACCTGGAGCTTAATCTCACGAGCGTTTGCTTCTTTTAATTTTTCTACAGCCATCATCAGTATTGCACGCCCAAAGCCCTTGCCCCGATGCTCAGGCAGCACGCCTAACCCGTAAATTCCCCCCACATCAGA
This sequence comes from Alkaliphilus oremlandii OhILAs, assembly GCF_000018325.1. Classification (GTDB taxonomy): domain Bacteria; phylum Bacillota; class Clostridia; order Peptostreptococcales; family Natronincolaceae; genus Alkaliphilus_B; species Alkaliphilus_B oremlandii. The sequence goes on from NC_009922.1 coordinate 2,973,271, forward strand.
GCTCAATTCAATATGAGCCTTCCCGATTATTTGATGGTCTTTTTCTGCAATATAGATGGTCATTCCTTTTTTCTCTTCTTCCTCTGGCAGTATCATCCCTTCTTTCAACAGATCTTCTTCGCCTTCCGCTGAAATTGCCAAATTATTTTCAGCATCATTTTGGAAATCTTTAAATTCATCGTTAAAATAAATATTATTCTGCCGAGCAACCTCATAAGCGTCTGCATTGGTAGCCTTTCTAAAGGTAATTCCCGACGTATTGACGTAAGGCTTCTCTGAATCCTCTTGTTTTAAATACATTTCATATTCTGAATGCTCCAGTGGTAGACCCATGGCTGCAATCAATTTCTGTCCTGCCTCTGATTCTCTATCGCATAGTAACAACATACTTTTTGTACTTCTTCGCTTCCATTCCTCCATTGCCAAATTACTTAAGGTCTTAAATACACCTTGACTTCTATACTCAGGGTGTACCATGCCATTTGCCTCCATAGGCGCACCTTCCCCGCCAAAGCTGGCAAGTCCAATATACCCGATGATCTTATCGCCGTCAAAATACATAAATTCATTTGCATATTTGATCCCCGAGCCTTTGCTCTCTGTAGTACTTATACTCAGCTTATAATCCAGCTCCAGCTTCAAGGCTGTTTGATCTGCACCGATGCATCTTTCTTGGAGCTGGTTCAACATATGATAATCTTCCAAATCAATATTCTCTTTGATTTTAATCCAAGGCTTTTGTATATTCTTCATATAGATATTATCCTCCAGCATTATTTGATTTTTATTACTTAGATCTATTGAAACCTAATCTAGAATTTTCTCAAAACTTAAGCTATCATGCCACCTTCCATTCTGATGGATATACTGGTTATACCGTCCAACAAATTGAAAGCCATTCTTAATTAATACTATTTGTGAACCCATATTATCTGTAGCAGTTCCAGCTTCTACTCTATGCAGTTTGTGTTGATTCAGTTCTTTCTCTAGTACCAGCTTTACAGCACTTGTAGCATATCCCCGTCCTTGATACTGCTCACCTATTCTATAACCGATTTCAGCTTTATTTAAATTTCCTCTTATAACAGATACTAGGTTTACTCTGCCAACAATATTTCCGCAGCTGTTTTCAATTAAATACATATAGAGCAGATCTCTTTCTTGCTCTACAATGATCTCTTTCATCATTGTTTTAAAATTATTAAAATCGTAATAATTCTCTCCTCTGGATAAGCCTACTTTCTCAAAAAAAGATTTATTTTCAAGTTCAAATTTGAAAAGTTTTTCTGAAACTGATTCATCTAGTAATCTTAGCGTAATCTCCATTATGAAAACACCTCTTTTCTATATCACTCGCACATTCCCTATCTGACTTTTATTCTTCCATATCTTCCTCCTAATTCTTTTGACATCGAAAAAAATGAAGTCCAAGGTATCCTACATTTTTACAGTATTATAATACAATAGCAAGTAAAGCCACCCAATCACGATATAAAAAACCCCCGAGGAAGGAAATACCTTCTCATCGCTCTTTTGAATCCTATGAATTAGTGCGCCTTCCACCTCCTTATAGAAAGGCAGATCCTTAATACAGTTAAAATCAATGGATACAGAGTTTAATGAATGCATATATTTAATTTCTTTATTCTCATATCCCTTCAAAATAATTTTATTTTTATACTTTTCATAGGCCATACCCCGCTCCTTTAAAACGCCTGTAAGGGCGGTGGCTACCATTTGAGCATCAACGTTTGTTAAGGTGACTCTGTGTCTGCCAACGATAAGGACTAAAATAAGGGCACCGATCAGTAAAGGTAATGCCCATAGCCATTTACCCTCTTTTATTACGTCTATTATTCGCGGTAATATTACAATCCCAAGAAAAAACAGGTTTACATAGGTTTCTCTGATGGCAAATTTTCTTCTCGTTAGTAATAGCATGCCATACAGTATGATGATTCCTCCAAAAAAGATCCCTAAAGTATAATGCATTTCAATCCCTCTCTTCCTTCTTCTTTATATTTTATTATTCTATATTTTCCCATAAATTCCTTTAAACGATATTGCATCTTTCTTAAATCTTCTTGATAAATTCATCTGCTTAAAAATATGGTATGATTGATTTATAAGTATAGTAAAAATATAGGATAAAAGATGTATCGAGTAAAAACTGCAAAGGGTGATTTTTCATGGATGAAATCGATAAAAAAATTATTGAATTGCTGCAGGAAAATTCTCGTATTTCAATTACGGAAATTTCAAAGATTATTAACCTTTCCAGACCCAGTGTCAGCGAAAGAATGACTCGGTTAACAGAAAAAGGCATCTTGCAAAAGTTTACGACCCATGTACCTCCCAATAAAATCGGTTATGGCGTTAGCTTCTTTATGGAAATTACCGATGTGAAAATTCCTTGGGAAAAGATGGTGGAAATATTGAAGTCCAATGATTATGTAACAGAGATTCATTGTGTGACAGGGAATGCAAACTACATTGTAAAGGCCTCCATGCCCAATGTGGATATGATGAACGACTTTTTATCCCAGTTAATGAAATACAGCCAAGTAGTTACATCCATCATTCTAAATTCTCCTTTAATCCATCGGCCGATTAAGCCCCTTTAGTCCTTCCTTCTGATTGAAGGTTATATAGGAATAATACCTTCATTTTGTAATAAATAAGCCATAAAGCAGTTCAAAAGTCTATATTTCAATTGAATTCTTTATGCTAATATTTTATATAATAAAATATTTTAGGGGGAATATTCATGATTTATGAATTTAAAGATGGATTGGAATTTGCTAAGGAATTAGATCGACTGGACGTACTGAATTCTACTCGCCAGCGCTTCTATTTAAATGAAGGCGAAATTTACATGGACGGAAATTCCTTGGGTCTCAGCTCCAAGGATGCAGAAGCGGCACTTCAGAATGTAATGAATGTATGGCGCAAGGAAGCCATTAAGATTTGGGGCGTTGAGGATGGGCGTTATTTTAAGTTCTCTAGAAACCTTGCAGAAAAATTAAAGTCTTTAATTAATGCAGATGCTGAAGAGATTATTGTGATGGGCAGTATTACCTCAAACCTTCACCAAGCACTGGCAACCTTTTATACACCAACAGAAGCGCGATACAAGATCCTCGTTGATGCGTTAAACTTTCCCTCCGACATTTATGCTACGAAAAGTATGATTGAGCTGAAGGGATATGAAGTTGAAGACGTATTGGTTCAGGTTCAAAGCAAGGATGGACGCACCCTCTGTGAAGAAGATATTATCGCAGAAATGAAAGAGGATGTTGCCTTGATTCTGCTTCCATCGGTTCTATATCGCAGTGCCCAGCTTCTCGATATGGAGCTGATTACAAAGGAAGCCCATAAACGAGGCATTATCATCGGCTGGGACCTAGCTCATTCCATCGGCTCCGTTCCTCATGATTTTAAAAAAATTGACCCCGACTTTGCAGTATGGTGCTCCTATAAATACCTCAACGGTGGCCCAGGGGCAAATGCTGGTATGTATATCAATAGAAGGCATTTCGGTAGAAATGCTGGCCTCAAAGGATGGTTTGGCAGCAAGGAAGAAAGTCAATTCCTTATGAGCCATGAGTTCGATCAAAATAACGATGCCAACGGCTTTCTATTGGGAACGCACAATATGTTTTCCATGGCGCCACTGGATGGCTCTTTGAATATCTTTAATGAAGTAGGTATAGAAACTATACGTGCTAAATCCTTGCACATTACCGCTTACTTGATGTATTTAATCGATCAAAAATTATCTCATCATGGATATTTCATTGGGAATCCTCGTGAAGATAGCCGTCGAGGAGGTCATGTGGCACTGGAACACGATGAAGCCTACCGTATTAGCTTAGCGCTACGGGATCATAAGGTGATTCCCGACTACCGAGAGCCCAATGTGATTCGTCTTGCGCCCGTAGCCCTGTACGTTTCCTATGAAGAGGTGTACCGCTTAGTTGAAATTCTTGAGAAGATTGTTACTCATAAGGAATATGAACACTATTCCTTGAAAAGAGTTACTGTACTGTAGTTCATCGTAGACAAAATAAATGATGCCAAGGCTATAAGATCCATGTTTCACCTTATAGCCTTGGCAATTGTTTTCATGTTAAACTTTCTAATCATAAAGGATGATTGAAGTGCCTATCCAATAGAACCCCTCATTTATGCCTTCTTAACAAACTCAGACTTTAATTTCATATCACCAAAGCCGTCAATTTTACAATCGATATCATGGTCTCCATCCACCAAACGAATATTTTTCACCTTGGTTCCCATTTTAACCACCAATGATGACCCTTTGACCTTTAGGTCTTTAATTACTGTGACTGTATCTCCATCGTTTAATACATTGCCATTGGCATCTTTTATAACCTTTTCATCTTCCGCGTTTCCTGCCTCCAGTGTCCATTCATGGCTACATTCTGGACAGATGAGCATACTACCATCCTCGTAAGTATATTCTGAACTGCATTTTGGACAATTCGGTAAAGTAAACATGATCGATTCCTCCATCTCTATTATATTATTTTTTCTATATCATAGGATCTCAAAGATTCCTAATTAAGCTTTGCAAAGGATAGCATCCTTGAAAATTACAAAAGCCTAGGGGTCTCCCCATAGGCTTCTATACTATCATAGTTCTCTTAGATTGACAAATGACTGTCTTTTGCGATTCTGATCCCTATACTTTTCACGGGTATTTTTATGAGCCCTAGTCTAGTGAATGTAGCCCTTTTAAGCGAAGGATAACTTCTGAATCGCCTCTTTATCGTTTCCTAAAAAGAATAAGTCCTTTCCATGGTTACTTTCGTAAATAAAATCCCTTAAGCTTTTACTTGAATATACGGAAAAATCTCCTACTATGGCCAGCTTTACATCGTAGTTCACAAATTTTTGCAATATTTCTCCTGCAACACCAGTTCTCAGGTTGAAAAAATCTTCACAGAGGGATGATTTCTGTAGAAGGATACGATTGCAATCGGACTGATACTGGACGGTTGCTATAAAGTCCAGTGCAGACTGTACATCCGTTATTAATATCTCATCACTGCTTACAACTGCAATGTCCATGTTATTTTCTGTTATTTTATTGATTTCCATAAGAGTTTTTGTATGATATGGCCAACAGCCAAAATCATACACTCCTTTCTTTTTTATTGTTATTAATTCACTATGATTTACCCACGAAGACTACTCTAGGATCATGGCAACAGAGCTTAATATATTTTCTGTAAATGCAATGCTCCCCCAAAGAATAACCCGAACCCTTTTGTCTCTTTCATCGTATTTTATCTGAATGGTATGTTGATCTCCTTCGTTTCTGTAACCATTGGCGATGGCTATTAATGTATTGGATACTCTGATATATTCATCCTTCTCCATTTCGTTCATATCGATTACGGAGGATACATGGATTTGCTTTTGCCTCTCTTCCCTGTCTCCTGCGGAGGAATATTCAACGCTCAGCTCTTCATTTACGATTTCAGTATCTGCTGTTTCATTGCTTTTTTCCATGAACACACTTAAATCATGTCCTGAAATCCGCCACTGCCTGCCCACTTTGGTGGCTCTAAGCTGCCCTTCATTTATAAATTTTCTGATGGTCTTATGATGCATATCCAATAGTTCTGCCACTTGATCGATGGTGTAAAATTTATTCTCCATACGATTGAATCTCCTCTTCATTATTTTATTCAAGTATAATCAGTTTTTTTATTAAAGTCAATATTTAATTGCTGTTTATTGTACTTAATTGTACTTTATTTATATTTGTTTCCATTAATTTTTGTGTCCAGAAAAGTCTATGACAAAAATAGAAAATACCCAGCGATCATAACTCTTCGCTGGGTATCGTTGCGCTTATGATAGGAAGAATACCATCCTATATTTAAAATCCTTCAATAAACTCAATTTCCACACCATTGGGATCTTCTATAAATGCTATTTTTTCCCCACTTGGAACTGCAATAGGCCCTCTGATGGGCTCTACGCCCTTGGATTTTAATTTCCTTAAAACCGCTTCTAAGTTCTGAACTTCTAATCCGACCGTTACCTTGGAGCCTTTAGAATCTTTAGGGCTCTTAGAAACATTTTGGTTGTATACAAGCTCTAGTTTTCCTGCTTCTTCATCCTTTAAAAAGACTAAATGAACGCCTTCCTCAGGACTGAATCGCTTGATCTCCGTAAACCCTAAAAGCTCCGTATAGAACACGAGAGATTCATCTAAATCCTTTACATGAATTGCAACAAATCCAATCTTCATATTTTTACCTCCATTCAATTATTTAAGAATTCTGTTCTATGATACATTGATTAAAAGTACGAATTAAATAAATTGGATGATCATCACCACCAAATGGATTCATTGTTCTCTGTTTGGTTCAATAGAATGCTTTGACCTATATTTGGAATAATGACTTCCATATTGGCCTCATTTGCCAAATATGTCATCTTCTTTGGAGGATCATTCCACTGATGTGTCGATAGAGAGAACGCTCCCCAGTGAACTGGCAATATTATCTTGGCATTTAAATCCACTGCCGCTGCTAAGGATTCCTCAGGCATCATATGGGCATCGGGCCATAGCTTGTTGTATTGGCCACATTCCATTAAGACAATCTCCATACTTCCATATTTTTTATGGATCTCCTTATAGTGGCTACCATAAGAGGAGTCCCCACTATAGAAAACCTTCCGGTCCTGATACTGAATCACCCAAGAGGACCATAGGGACGCATCTGCATCCAGGCCATATCTTCCAGAAAAATGTCTGGACGGTGTACAGGCGATGGTGACATCTTCCAGCTGAGATTCCTGCCACCAATTCATGGTGATGATTTTGCTCTTTTCAATGCCCCAATATTCTAGGTAGCTATTGACACCTAAGGGCACATAATAGCTACCAACTTTATGGTCGATGGCCAAGATCGTATCTTTGTCTAAGTGATCATAATGGTTGTGAGATATGATCACGCCATGGATATTTGGGAGTTCTTCTGCCCTTATGGGAATGTCCTTATAAAACCTGCTAAAGGACTTTATAGGAAATGGGGATACGTAATGCCCCAGTACAGGATCAATGAGCATCACTTTTCCACCGATTTGCACAACAGCGGATGAATGACCCAGCCAAGTGATGCCAATCTGTTGACTCTCTAATTCTATTAGACCACCTTGCTTTATAATAGGAATGATGCCAACCTGAGGCTTGAGATCTTTTTTATTCAAAATCCCCTTGATATGATCTTTATATTTGATCTCCCTTAAGCTTCTCTTGCTTGCTTCAGGATTCATAAATCTTCCCTTGGTGTAAATCGAACTAATTTGACTATAGTGCTCTCTCATTTGTTTATTTGGTTTCTTTCCAAAAGGATTCAGTCTGCGTAATTTTTGCATAATCAATACCTTCCATCCATCAAAACTTTATTACCATTATATCACAAGCATTCCATTCTAATACTTCTTACTTTTACTATTGAAGTTACAAGCATCTTCCAAATTTATTTGAATAACCTTCCAATTTATATTAATATGATTCTATATAGAAGTTGAATCACCTTTCCCAAACAGAGAATAAGCTTAAATAAAGGGGCGTTTACTATGGATATAATTGGTGGAATGATCTTTACATTTTGTGTTTTGATCTTTTCTGTATTGAAAGGAATTTATGTTGGTATTCCTCTATTCCTAAGTTTTTTAACATTTGCATTGATTTCATGGAAGAGAGAATTCTCCCTAAAGGATATCTATACAATGTCCTATAATGGCAGTAAAAAGTCTTTTGTCGTACTGAAAATTTTCTTGTTTATAGGTGCTATTACATCCGTATGGATGGCAGCAGGAACAGTTCCAGGCATCGTTTACTACGGCATAAAGTTCATGAACCCTAAATTCTTTATACTGTATTCCTTCTTAATCTGTACATTGGTTTCCTTCCTCCTTGGCACCGCTTTAGGAACCGTCAGCACTGCAGGTCTGGCTCTTATCGTCATGGCGAGAAGTGGAAATATGAACCTGAATATAGCAGCAGGAGCCATTATGGCAGGTGCCTATTTTGGAGATCGTTGCTCTCCCATGTCTTCCAGCGCAAACTTAGTTGCAAATTTGACAGAAACGGATCTTTATACCAATATACGCAATATGTTTTTGACCGGAGCCATCCCCTTCGTTCTATCTACAGGAATCTATACCTTCATCTCACTGAATCAGCCTTTAACCTTCAGTGAAAGCAGTATCCACAGTGATCTAACCAATACCTTTTATATCCACTGGATCGTTTTAGTACCAGCAATGATCATCCTCCTATTGTCTTTATTTAAAGTAAATGTGAAGCACTCCATGTCCCTCAGTATTCTATCGGCAGGGATCATCGGTATTTCACTTCAGAATTATAGTGTGGCCCATATGTTTCAATACTTACTTTTAGGATTTCACCTAGAGCCCTCCCATCCTCTGTACACCATCATCAAGGGTGGTGGGATCTTCTCCATGTGGAAGGCGGCCCTTGTTGTATTCATATCCTGTGCCCTAGCTGGAATACTGGAGGGAACCGATATGCTAAAAGGCACTGAAAGCACCTTAAGAAAGGCAAATTCGCGGAAGGATTTATTTCTGTACACTGCCATCGTCAGCGGTATAACTGCTGCTGTTGGATGCAGTCAGGCCATTGCAGTCGTTCTAACAAATCAGCTCATGGGGAATATTTATAAGGAAAGAAACGTGGATTCCTATCAGCTGGCAATTGATTTAGAAAACACTGGAATCGTTCTAGCAGCAATTATTCCATGGAGCTTAGCTGCCTTTGTGCCGACTACGACCATGAATGTCAGTGCCACAGGCTTCATTCCATATGCTTTCTATATCTATTTTATTCCGATTACCAACTTTATGCAGTATAGATTTTCAAAAACCCATCGCAATGAACCTCCAATAAATTTTTCTGATTCTAAAATTTAATTGAAAGAATTCATTGACATCAAATATGCCATACTATACAATAATCAATAATATATCTAAAAAAATTCGATGATGAGAAGAGTATCAATTTATATTTCTAACAGCGAGCAGAAGGTTGGTGAAAGTTCTGCAAGAAAGAGAATTGGGAAAAGGGCCTCTGAGAAGCTACCTGAGCATTTGCAAGGGTGTGTCGTTAACTGCGTTAAAGTTCTGAGTGGACTATTTTAGTCAAATTGAGTGGTACCGCGGATTATACCCGTCTCTATTTTTATTTAGAGATGGGTTTTTTATTTTTTTATGAACAAATAAAATTAGGAGGTATTTATATGGAATTACTGATTAAGCAAATCAGTGCTTTTGTAGAAGATGTTTTTGAGCAAAAAGGTTACGACAAAAAGTATGGAATGGTTACTGTATCGGACCGACCGGACCTATGCCAATTCCAATGTAACGGTGCTCTACCTGCCGCTAAAGAATATAAGAAAGCACCGATTCAAATTGCCAATGATTTATTACCAGCTTTAAAAAATGTTGAAATCTTTGAAGAAATTACGATTGCTGGCCCTGGGTTTATCAATATCAACGTTAAAGACAGCTTCCTAGCTGCCTATGTGAATGAAATGTATGGCAGTGAAAAATTAGGACTAGAGGAACCTGCCGAGCCACAGACCATCATCATTGATTACGGTGGTGCCAATGTTGCAAAACCCCTTCACGTTGGTCATCTAAGAGCCGCTATCATCGGAGAAAGCCTTAAAAGAATCTCTAGATTTGTAGGGCATAAGGTTATCGGTGATGTTCATTTAGGTGACTGGGGCTTACAAATGGGAATGGTCATTTCAGAACTGAGAAGACGTAGCCCACACCTTCCATATTTTGACGAAAGCTATGAAGGTGAATATCCAGCAGAAGCTCCCTTTACCATAGATGAACTGGAAGATATCTATCCTGCAGCCAGTAAGCTGGCAAAATCTGATGCAGCTGCTATGGAAGAGGCGCAGCAGGCAACTGCGGAGTTACAAAAAGGCAGAAGAGGCTATATGGCCTTATGGCAACACATTCTAAATGTTTCTGTAGCAGATTTAAAGAAGGGCTACGGTAACTTAAACGTAGACTTTGATCTTTGGAATGGTGAAAGTGATTGCCAAAAATACATCGATGTTATGGTGGATTATCTGAAGAAGAATAACTATACCTCATTCAGTGATGGTTTGTTGATCGTAGATGTAGCCAAGGAAACGGATAACCACGTGATTCCTCCTTTCATCGTCCTAAAGACCGACGGTTCTTCTTTATATAGTACAACAGACCTTGCAACCATTTGGGAGAGGGTTCAAGATTATGATCCAGATCAAATCATCTATGTAGTTGATAAAAGACAGGAATTGCACTTTGAACAAGTCTTCCGATGTGCTAAAAAGACAAAAATTGCAGGTGAAGATTTAACCCTAAAATTCTTAGGATTCGGTACGATGAATGGAAAGGATGGCAAGCCATTTAAGACAAGAGAAGGCGGCGTTATGCGACTTCAAGATTTAATTCAAATCATTAAGGATGCCGTTTATAACAAACTTCAAGAAAATGAAGCGATTGATCCGAGTGAAGTAGATGAAATTTCTAGAAAAGTAGGCTTAGCTGCTTTAAAATATGGAGACTTATCGAACCAAATTACGAAGGATTATGTATTCGATATCGATCGTTTTGCTTCCTTTGAAGGAAACACCGGCCCTTACATTCTCTACACTATAGTACGAATTAAATCCATTCTTAGAAGAATTGCTGCAGAAGGGTTCCAAGCTTCTGATAAAATCGGAGTGCCTCATAGCGATGTGGAGCGTAGTCTGCTTCTAAAGTTGAGCCGATTCAATGAGACTGTGGAATTCAGTTTTGTAAATCATTCTCCAAATAGGATCTGTGATTATATTTACGATTTAGCCAATACATTCAATAAGTTCTACCATGATACTAAGATCATTTCTGAGACAGAATTTGAGAAGAAATCATCTTGGATTAACTTAATTACATTAACTATGAATGTATTAGAAACCTGCTTAGAGTTACTTGGAATCGAAGCACCGGAAAAAATGTAAATTAAAATTGGAAAGAGCTGTCTTAGAATGTGTAAGACAGCTCTTTTATAGAATTCATACAACGAACATCATATTGTATAGTTTCATCCGACGAAATACACATTTGTTATTTATTAATGGATAACAAATATGGAATTTGAAAGGCGCTTTAAAAATAAAATTCCTAAAGTTTATTCTTTGCCCTAGGATTTTATAGTATAATAGACAGGACTAATTCGCTATGAAATTATGGTAGGAGGAATTATTATGGGATATAAGGTGATTCTATTCGATGCAGATGATACTTTATTCGACTTTAAAAGATCCGAAAGAGATGCTCTCAAAAATGCGATACTGCATTTTAATATAGAATACAATGAAGACATTCACTTAAAGATTTATCAGGAAGTAAATCACCAGGTTTGGGCAGAATTCGAGAAAGGGATGATTACCCAGGAAAAATTAAAGATTGAAAGATTCAAAAGGCTTTCAGATCGATTAGGAATCCAGCTTGATACGGTAAAGTTTGCAGAATTGTATATGAAATACCTATCCTATGGTTCTTTTTTGTATGAGGAAACGACTCCGCTTATTAAAAACCTATACGAAAATTATCAGCTTGCAATCATTACCAATGGCCTTCGAGATGTACAGAACAATCGAATACGAAAATCCACCATAGCAGAGTATTTCGATGATATTGTCATATCCGAGGAAGTCAAGGTGTCCAAGCCAGACCCTAAGATATTTGAAATTGCTTTAGAGCATTTAAAACATATAGATAAAAGTACTGTGCTGATGGTAGGCGATAGCTTAAGCTCCGATATTCAAGGGGGTTTAAACTTCGGGATTGATACCTGCTGGTTTAATCCCCATAAAAAGGTTAACAATACTGCCATACAGCCTAAGTACGAAATTTCCAGCCTTATGGCGCTTATAGATATTCTAAATGACAAGAAATAGATATCTACTTGTTTTAAGCTAGTAAACGAAACAGCCACCTAAAGCTTAGATCATTCTAGCTCTCGGTGGCTGCTATTTTTACTTAGTTTTTACTTAATTGCTTATTCTCAAAGCTATAATCATAGTGTAGTCGTTCTCCCTTAGAAATCTGTCCTTCATAATCACATAAGATTTTTTTGGACTCTTTAAATAATACAAAGATTGCGATTATGTTTGGAATTACCATAATTCCATTGAACATATCTGCTAAGCTCCATACAAAATCCACTTGTTGATAAGAACCAACAACGATGAATGCCAATACAATTAGCTGATATAATCTAATTGAATTCTTATTCTTAAACAAGAATCTTATGTTATTCTCTCCAAAATAATACCATCCTACAACAGTTGTAAAGGCGAAGAATGTTAAACAAACCGCTAAAAACTTTTCTCCCCAAGGCCCAAAGGCTATTCTAAATGCTGCCTGTGTTATGCCAACACCTACTGCTCCCGATTGATCTGCACCCGTTGCTAAAATAACCAAAGCAGTTGCTGTACATGCCAACATGGTATCAATAAATACAGCAACCATTGCTGATAATCCTTGCTCCGCTGGATGTTTAACATCGGCTACGGCATGGGAGTTCGGTGTAGAACCCATTCCGGCTTCATTTGAGAAGAGACCCCTAGCAACTCCAAAACGTACTGCTTGCTTTATACTAATACCAACGGCACCACCTAAAACAGCTGCCGGATTAAAAGCACCCACAAAAATCGATTTCATCACTGGAATAAAATCTGCTCTAAACATTACAATTACAGCTATTGCACCGAAAATATATACTACGGCCATTACTGGAACTACCATCTCTGCAAAGGTTGCAATTCTCTTTATTCCACCAATAAATATCAAGCCTGCAAATATGGCTATAACAACACCTATCATCAATTGTGAAACATTAAATGCAGTACTTACTGCACTAGCGATGGAATTGGATTGAACCATATTCCCTATGAATCCTAAGGCAATGATAATTGCAATGGCAAAGAATGAAGCTAAACCTTTTGTACCCATTCCATTTTTTATATAATATGCAGGTCCACCAACCAGTTGCCCATCCTCTGTTCTCTCCCTATACTTTAAAGCAAGCGTTGCTTCAACAAATATGGTTGACATTCCAAAGAAAGCCGATACCCACATCCATAAAATAGCACCCGGTCCCCCTAAAGCGATGGCTGTCGCTACCCCTGCAACGTTACCCGTCCCAATCTGTGCAGCGATGGACGTAGCCAATGCCTGAAAGGAAGACATACTCCCCTCTTTATTTGCCTCTTTTTTAAATACACCGCCAAATACCTGCTTTACAGCCGTTCCAAATTTCGTTATCTGGGGAAATCCTAGTCTTATGGAGCAGTAAATACCAACACCTACAAGACCAACAATTAGTACATAATCCCATAAAATTCCGTTTACCTTACTCACAATGCTTTCTAACATATACATCTGTCATGCCCCCTTGTTTGTTTATAATAATTTTTATGATTTCGTTATTATTTTAACAATAAATGAATGTTTTGTCCAGTTAAACCATCGGCGTTTTTCGCCATTTTTTGCATGTTAATGTCTCTATACAGCTTCATAGCTACCATTCCCACATTATTTATTGTTATTTTTTTGTCTATGATGTAAAAAATAAGGTGGAATATGAATATAGTTCCACATTCCACCTTCGCTCATATTAATATGCCAATATCTCATGTCCCTCATTTGTTACCAATACCATTATTTCACTTTGTGCTGATGGTTGCCCATCCGCTGTATAAAATGTCCAACCATTCTTTTGATCTAAAAATATTTTATCAGTACCCATATTGAGCATTGGTTCTATTGTAAATATCATTCCCGGCACCATCAGCATCTCTGTTTTTTGCTTAGAAACATAGCTCACCCATGGCTCTTCATGGAAAGCCAATCCAATACCATGACCGCCAATCTCTCTTACAACAGAATATCCATTATTGGTAGCATGTTCATGTATGGCTTGACCCATATCTCCTAAGAAACCCCACGGTTGAACTTGTTTTAGTCCCAGTTCAATACATTCACCTACCACACCAACCAGTCTTTCTTTTTTTGCATCCACATCACCAATACAGAACATTCTAGAAGAATCGGAAAAGTATCCCTTATAATTCGTTGAAACATCAACGTTAATAATATCTCCATTGCGGAGTACTACATTCTTTGATGGGATCCCATGACATACCTGATCATTAACTGAAGTACATACATTTTTAGAAAATCCTTTATAATGAAGCTGTGCAGGTACACCGCCAAGTTCTATTGTTTTTTTATAAACTAGTTCGTTTATATTCTCAGTAGTTATACCAGCCTCTATATTTTCTGCAATATAGTCTAAAACTGCAATATTTACTTTTCCACTTTCACGTATTTTCGATATTTGTTCAGATGTTTTTATAATGCTTTTAGGTGGAACAATATGTCCCTGTCTCTTATAATCTTTAATTCGATCATCAAACTCAGCATGACACTTTTTATATTTGATTTGGCTACCACACCAACATAGATCATTTCTCATTAATCTATTATGCATTCTACTCTCCTCTTTATTAAAATAATATTTTCAAACCTCTATAAATTAATTGTTTTGCAATGGGAATATGCTCGGTTTCGTGTATAGTTCAATGTTGGTTATTGCTTTTCGATACTGACCTGGAGTGTATCCGTAAGTATTTACGAATGCTCTTGCAAAACTTTCTTGAGAGGAGAATCCGTATTTCAATGCGATATCTAAAAGTCTATGCTGTGTATTCTTTACTTCCATTGCGGCAAGAGATAATCTACGCTTAGATATATATTGTTTGAAGGTTATTCCTACATATTCATGGAATTTCTTAGAACAGTAAAACTGCGAGTAGCCAACATAACTAGACATATCACTCAGTGTTGGATTCATTGTAATATGATCCTCTATCCAGTTCACCATATTTTCTACAGTTTTTATAGACAATGATATTCCCCCTCTCTATAGGCATATTATATCAAACTCAATCATCAAAAACCTGACATAACTTGCAATAATATTTTTATTCGCTGGAATATATAGGATGACTGAATACTTTATAAATATTCTACACGAGAGGCTGTAAAAGCTTTAAATAGTCCTATTACCTAGGAATACACTAGATTACTCTTAATTTTTAACAATTGCAATCCATACTTCTTGATGATTTTCTGGCATATAAGATTCAATCACTGGAAGATTCGCTAACTGATAGCCTGAATTTGGCAGCCATTCCGTATAGAATTGTTTATAAACCTTCTGTACGGCATCTGGCAGTTCACCATTTGCCTCAAAAATCACCCATGTTGACCCTGGATATGAAAATTCCTCCATTCCTTCAGGCGGTGAAACATGATTACACGTAGGAAGGTCTACGTGGTTTGTAACCGCTACTATATAATTCATTTCTTCAGAATTTCCCCATTGTCCACCTTCGCTTATACCAAGAACGCCAGCAGGACGATAATCTACTTTCTCAAAGAGTTTAAAGAATCGATCCATGGTACCATTTTTCCAAGCATTCTCCCATATCTGAGGAATGATTTCAAATGCCTCCGATGTATTAATCTGATTGGCTATTCCTGCTACCTTAAACGCAGGAAACTGTTCAATTTTATAGTTCATGTGGTTTTCCCCCTTTATCGTCATTTGAAAGGATAGCTTAGGACAGGATTTTAGCTGAACTGTTTCGTTTCTTACAGTAGAAGGCAGCACACCATGATAATTTCTAAAAGCACGAGAAAACGCATCCTGTGACTCGTATCCATATTTTAAAGAAATATCAATAATTCTTTCTGTACTGTTTAGGATATCAAAAGCTGCCAGTGTTAAGCGTCTATTTCGTATATATTCAGACAATGGTTTGTCTGCAATGTAAGAGAACATTCTTTGAAAATTATAGATAGAACATCCTGCGATCTTAGATATCCTCTCATGTGAAATCTCATCTGTAAGATGGTCCTCTATATAGCTTATAACCTCATTCATTCGATGAACCCAATTCATAGCTGTCCCCTCCTATTAAAATCATACATTATTCAAATTAAAAACACTCGATATTTCGTGCCGCATTTTATCTGGTATTAATTAAAGATGCTACTTGTTTCTATAATCTAGAGTTATCGATAGAGAACTATATCATTGTTATAAATAGAACATGCTCCCTCGTATTTTATATGACCCTTTGATTGAAGGTCCATAATATGAACAAACTCAAAATAATTTTCTTCTTCATCTTCAACCCATTGCCAACAAATTAAATATCGATGGTTGATCATCTCTTTAAAATAAAGATTCTTCCCCTTTTTAAAAGAAAAAGTATCGTCAAAGTTATATATTCCCCTAATTTCAATAGAATCATCTAATTCAACTTCTTCATATATCGTATCTCCATAAATCAATCTACCCTTTATTTTTTTATGATGTATTTCTTTCACTACTGTAGGCACAAATTTTTCTTTATCTAGGGCATGTACTTTTTCAATTCCAGTTTTAAAATCCTTTTCTCTAAAATATATATTTCTTTCATCCATTCCTAGATATCTTACCCATCCATCTAAATATCTTTTTTTAATTTCTTTAAACTGTATATTTTTCTGTCCTCTTTTAATACTTTCCACGAAATCGTTAACAGGGATATAGTATAACCCTTCTATTTCTTTAACTAAGTTTTTATCTAAGCGACCATCCTTTATTGCATTATAAATATATTCCTCATATTCGTAATCCTCCATATAAGTTTCATTAAACAGTAAATATTCTTCATCATTATGGGTAAAGGTAGGCAAACAATCAAGTAAACCATGGACCACCGTAAGTCCATTGACTAATCTTAAGTCGTTTACAAGGTATATTTGATCTTCTAGTAAGTCACATAAATATATAAAATGGCTATACCCAGCCTCTTTATAAAAACCGTACTTATCCTCATCCATCTCATCAATATCTGCATAGAATAAAAAATAACGGCTATTGATGACGATTGGAATAGAAGTTACTTCTTCTTTCACTTCAAAAATATGCTTGGATTTAATCTTCTTAGAATTTCTATCTAAAGCATCTACTTCTATGCTATTTAAATTTTTAAAACACGGTTTAATTATTAAAATATCATTTTCAATAATGTAAGTATGTTGACTATAGAACTCTGCTTCTGGAATTTCATAAGTATATATTTCTTCCACCACGCCTGTGCTCAGTTCATAGCTATTTATACTGAAATAATACTTACCGTTTCTTTCTATTTCTTTAGTAAAGATAATTTCTTGTTCTTCAAAGCTTAAAATCTTATTTCTTGCACCACAATGCTCTCTAATGTCAATAATTTTTATATCTGCTCTACCCATTTTCCAATACCGTCCCCTTCTTAAGATGTATATATCTTCTTCAGCCTTACCTACAAAACCAAAGGTATTATAGCTTTATTATAGCAGACGGCTAAAATAATAGCGCTATATCCATCGCTTAAGTTTTTTAAGGCTCTGTATTAATCGTTCTCTGGCTTCAGATTCTGTAAACCCTTCTTTCATCTCATTATAAAAAACAAACTACGACACCTCTATGTCATAGCTTGTTTTTTTATAAATTTCTCGTCTAATAAATTGCAAGTTATAACTCTATCACCATATCTTCCATCTTTTCCTTTTCTGGATAAGAGTTTAGGATGAGTCCACAAAATAAAAGTACCCCACCTATAATAGAAATACCTGTAAGCCTTTCTTTAAATACAACTACCCCGAGTATGGCTGCAGTCAGCGGCTCTACCAAAGTTAAAGCCACTGCCTTAGGCGTTGAAATACTCACCAGTGCATAGGCAAATAGGGTATAGGCTACAGCAGTTGCTACGATTCCTAAATGGAGCATAGTTACAATTCCACGAGTAGTACCTAACCAGCTTATATCCTGAAAAAATAAGATCGGTGATAATAGGACTGCACTGATAAAAAATATGAGCCCATTGACTGGCTCCATCGGTGAATTCTCAAATAATTTCTTAGACACCTTCACATAGATAGCATAGGATATGCCTGCACCGATAGACAAAATAGAGCCCCATACATTCATATTCATAGCGTCCTGTCCCCCAAATAGCAAGCCGCACCCTACAATGGACAATGCAGTTCCTAGAACCCATCTGCTACTGAGTTTTTCTCCAAAAACACACTCTATAATACCAGAAAAAACAGGTGCACTTCCTAAGGCTAAAACCGTTCCAACTGCAATTCCTGTCTTAGATACGCCTAAGAAGAAAAGTGGTTGATAAACTGCCATACATAGAGAGGCTGTTAGCAGTAATTTTTTATCCAACTCTATTTTCGTCTTAAATGCACCTCTTATTTTTGCCATCAAAAGTAAAGCTGTGCCCCCTATGGCCATACGTAGTGCACCAACCGCCATCGGTGTAGCATTTTGTGGGGCAAATGCCTGGGAAGAGCCTGTAGTCCCCCATAGTACAGCTGCCATTATTACAAGCATCTGTGCCTTTAAATTTCTTTCCTTCATAATGTTATCCTCCTAAATAATGATGTCAACACCAAACCTTTAAAGCTTGAATTCACACCATTATTATAGGATGTATGGATACAAAATTCTTTACTTAAACTGGGGAGCTTTTATCTGTTTCTCGGCTCTTTTTGCGGTATTCCCTTGGTGGTACTTCTCCATGATCCATAAATAATCTCGTAAGAGAGGATTGGTGTTTATATCCCACAAGGTCAGAAATCACAAGTAAACTCAAATCTGTGTTGACTAAATATTCCTTTGCCTTTTGGAGCCGTAGTTTTTGAATATACGCATTCGGCGTCATTCCCGTTCTTCTATGAAACCACTCAATATAATAAGATTCATTGAAGCTTTCAATTGCTGCCAATTGACCAATGGATATTGATTTATGAAAATTGCTATGGATATATTGTATAGAAGTCGGTCTGACTTCATCTAATAAAAAGCTGCACGCATATTTCACTAAGTCATATAGTCCCCTTTTGCTAGCACTTCGAACTTCTTCCTGTAGAAGATACCGAATAGCTTTCCATCGTTCATCCAAATTCTGCCTAATTTCATGCTTCAAAGTATCTCCTAATAGAATTAGGATTATATCCCTTGGAATATCCAATACTAAAAATTTATTGATACCTACTGAATGATAAGAATGATCACATTGAGGTGGCAGAAAAAACAGATGATTGTCATTCAGACTCAGCTCATTCTTACCTGTTTTTATAGATAAGCTGCCTTGTAGCGGAAGTATTAATTGGCTATAGGAATGGCTATGGGTATAAAACTTCTCTGTATACGTTCTTGTTTCACATATTAACTGATTATATTCCATCGTTTTCTCACCCCATTCCTTTAGTACATGGATTTTATCCTCGCTACCAGCTTTCATTATGGATTCTATCTGGATTATATCGTTCTCTGACTTCTCTCTCTTCAGCAGGATATCCTACAGCGATAACAGCAACTGGCGTTATATGCGCCGGAAGATGCACCAACTTTGCCATACCTTCCATTAACTCTTCTCTAGGATAAACACCACACCAGCAGGTTCCCAAGCCTAATGCTTTACTTTGCAAAAGAATGTTCTGTATGCACGCACTCATATCCTGAATCCAAAAAAGACCCTCGTATTTTAAATTGCTCTGATCTGCACAAGGTATAATGGCAAGGGGTGCTTCCTTTAGCATTTGTCCATGGGGATGAAAACTAGCAATTTCATCTAATTTCTGCCGATCCTTTATTACCACGAAATGCCATGGTTGCTCATTGCCAGCCGATGGGGCATACATAGCAGCCCGCAATATTTTTTGTATATAATCCTGACTAATTTCCTTCCCTTTGTATTTCCGAATACTTCTTCTTTCAAATATTTCTTTCATTGAGATCATTCCTCCTATCTAATCCTTTTACTTTTATTATATCCTAAAAATTTTATATTTTCTTATAAAACAGGAGAAAATCTCGTAGCTTTCTAAATATCCTTTCTCTTTAATTGAAAAATGCCTATAGCAGAAGTTATTCCAATCCATATAAATAACAGTACAATACTCGTCCTATTTCCTAGTAACTCATAGGAGCTTGCAGAGGCAGTACCCGATAAACTGTGTATCGCTGATTGTGGCAGTATTGGCATCATTAACTTTTGGACGCTCAATGGGAACATTCTTACCAAGGCAGGAATCAATAGAACAACGAAGGAAAATGTAATTCCGCCAGGGCTACTCATAAATATAAAAGTAGATGCTACTGTCAGCATACAGTAAAAAACAGGCATTATAGCGCTACCGATTATCAATTGTATTAGGCAATGATCTTTAAGTGACGCCATAGGCATTCCATTGAATACTAAAACCAATTGTCCTGCAACAAAGGTTGTCAATGTTACCATTAAGCTTATGATCATAGCGAATAGGCAATAGATCATCAGCTTACTATAGTAGAATCTTTTGCGGTTGGGTGTTCCCGCTAAGGAAGTATAAATCAATTTTGTTGAGAACTCAGAGGATATTAAAATAGCAGTAAAGATGATTAGCATCATTGCCGCGGCATCAATACCTAACATACTGGCAGATACGATATCTTTTGGAGACAACTCTCCTATGGACCTTCCGTCCGTCATATTTGTTGTCAGTGAAAAAATCAAACCTAAGGATAGACTTATCATAATCAACGCAACTAAAAAGTTTTTTGAGAATTTAAGAAACATAATCTTTCGGTACTCAGCCTCTATCAAGTTTTTAAAGGAAACTTTCTTTGATTGATCCATCATCTATAATCACCTTCCCTTATATTCGTGTTTTTCGTCGGATACATAATCTACCTTACCATCTGTCATCTCCATGAAAAGCTGTTCTAAAGAAGGATGAATTCTTGTAAGTTCAAATAGTGCTATACTATTCTCTTTAGCCGTAATCCCTATATCCTCCATTTCAAGATTTCTAACAACAATGCTTTCTTTTTCGTTACGCTGAACCAATCCTCCCTTTTCTTTTAATACTTCTTGTAATCTATGGTTATCCTCGCTTTGTATTCTTATATAGCTACTAAAACTCTTCTTGGACATCTCCTCTATTGTCATATCTGCAATTAATGTTCCTTGGGCTAAAACGATGACGCGCTCTGCTATGGCCTGAATTTCACCCATTAAATGGCTGGATATCAAAACAGCTTTTCCTTCTCTAGCCAATTTCTTAGTTAAGCTACGTAGCCATTTAATCCCATCAACATCCAATCCATTAAAAGGCTCATCCAATATCACTGTCTTTGGATCTCCAAGCAGTGCCGCTGCTATTCCTAGACGCTGTTTCATTCCTAAGGAATACTGACCGACTGTCTTATTTCTTACCTTTTCTAACCCTGATTTCTGAAGAACTTCATCAACTCTATCGAATGAGATCCCACTGGCTATGGCGATTAATTGCAAATGTTGATCCGCTGTTAACCTCGGATTTACTGCATCAGCATCGATTAATGCACCTATCTTTGCAATGGGCCGCTCCAAATCTATATATTTCTTTCCATCGATGATGACTTCTCCTTGAGAAGGTCTCGTTAGATTTAAAATCATCTTCATAGTTGTAGATTTCCCTGCTCCATTTGGCCCTAAAAAACCAGTGACTACACCCGGTATGATCTTAAAAGACAGATTGTTTACAGCAATCCTATCTTTATAATGTTTACTTAGATTTTTTACTTCAATCATGACGCTATCCTCTCTCCTTATCTCCATGGGCACTTAAATAAGCTTCCATGGCCTTATCAATAAATCTATCTGTAAATTCCATTAATCGACGATCTTCTGCTGGCCATTGGTGACGATTCTCATACGCTACTTTATGCGCATTGAGTAAACTTGATTTTCCCTTCGTTATACTTTCAATCATATCCAACCATTTTCTAGCAAAGTTTTGTCCATCCACATCTTCGGGATCCACACCATTAAAAATATGGGCAGCTGCTTCTAATATTAGAGACTTCCAGTGCCAATAAACTTCTACTACCTCTTCCGTATTTTTGTAATGATCTGTAAAAATACGCTCTGTATTTTCATCATAATGAATGTCCTTATATTCTAAAATTGTATCCTTACTTAAAGAAATCATGAGCTGTACCAATTCACCAGAAAATATACCTTGTTTCTTCTCTAAGCCTTTAATACTAGCATCAATCAATGATATATTCATCCTTGTATCGATTAATTTGTGATGAAAAACTTCTCTTTGTTTTTGAAGAACAGAAATAATTTCTTCTGCTGTAACCACGTCAACTACAAGTTCTTTAATCTCCTTCAGTGGTAGCCCTAATGATTTATAAAATAAGACTTGCTGCACTTTTGCTAGGTCCGACTCATCATAAAACCTACGACCATTGTTCCCATCTTTACTTAATGGTACAAGTCCAATATTGTCATAGTATTGTAGTGTCCTTATGGATACGCCTGTTAAATTGGCTATTTCACCTATAGGAAATTTCTTTTTCTCCTTCACTATCCTCACCTCTATTATCATTAAATCATATTACGTAACGTCACATGCAATAGTATTTATCTTTTCATTATATGAAACTATCATTTCAAACCTTTTATGAAAAATCTGCTCAAGAAGAAAATATCATAAAAAATATCTTCAACCACAGGACGATGATTGAAGATATAAAAGTTTTTATTATTTACCGATCCATATTAAATTTTGCATTGTTATTTTAATCGCAGTTCTGTACAGATTTCATAATTTCATATATCTTACGAGTCGTATTGACATTTCTCACTGTCATATATTTATATAAGGTCGTCCCCACAAGCTTTTGCATCCCACTTTTTGTGATATTTTCTCTATCTACTGTCCATAGAATAGCACCCTGTACATATAGGACCGTATCAATTTCTGGCTTTGTTTTTAATTCATCCAGCAATGTTTCCCTGTTAATTTCTTCCCATAAAAATAACACATCACTTTTCATATATTCATCATTTTTCCAACCATCCGGCAAAGCTTTCATCAAATGCTCAAAATCCTCTAAACTGCGAATCAATACTTTTATGTCTAACTGAAAATCCTCTAAAATAGCTTTTTGCAAAAGCATCACAATTTCTGCCTTTGTATATCTTGCATCGGTAAAAACCACATTGCCAGAATTGATATACGTCGTTACGGACGCCATACCCACTCGCATAAAGGTTTCTTTTAATAGCTTCATATCAATTTTATTTTTTCCCCCAACATTGATTCCTCTCAATAAAGCAACATAGACCATTTACTCATCCCCTTTTTATCCTAAAAACCTAAAAATCGCCTCATCTTCTTCATTTCAGCATTGGGACTTACTTCTCTGATTCTCTGAATAATTTCATCCATTGCGTCCTCTGGATGAATGTCATAGGATGCTTCTATTAGCTCATTCCCTGCCCATGCTTCCACAGTGGTATATGCAGTTGAAGGCCAGCCATAGGGTTCTCCTTTTGCACTGATCTTTTGTTTTGTACCCTTCACCGTGATAAACATGCCCATTTGAAGTTCACACATGGCAGATTCATATTTGGAATTTAAATCCTTTGTGAATCCGCCCAGCGATTTAATCTCATGAGCAGCTAAAATATTTTGTCCATCAAACAAGTCATAGATTTGTTTTGCATAATTACTTACAAGACCTTCTGAATACAACTCAGAAAAGCTTCGCCCCCTTCTCCTTGCAGCAAAAAACTTGGGATACCATTCAAGAGAAATGAATCCAGGTTTTTTATCAAATAGCTTTGCATAAGCCGCTTTTTGATCCTTTTCAATGCTTACACGCCACAACCACGGGTCCGACGGTAGGTCGGTATGCCACTGTTCTTTCAGGGTTAAATCCTCAAGGTTTGTGAAATTAATGCAGTTATTTGATAAGGTCATAAAGCCTAACTTCTCAACCATATCGATAAATTCTCCATATTCCGTAATCTTTGTATCCATATTCCCCTTAGTCATCATCTACTCCCCTTTTCCCATGTTAAACTTAAATATCTTCGTCCGTATTAGATTTAAACCATACACCAATGGAAGCATTTCTATTTTTAAACAGCATCCCACAATGAAAATAGCAATAGTATGTCCTGTTCATGGATACATATTTAAAATGTGCTTGCATTGGTTTTGAGTCCGTGGATTATGATTCTATGTTCGACTTTTCTCCCAAAATATCCTCTGTAGGTTTGCAATATTAAACAAAAAAAGCTATACTTTTTTAATGTATAACTTCTTAAATAATTTTATTTTACTGATAAATTAATAGAAGCTCCCCTCTGGTTCCTCTATTTTAATGGAACTTTTTTAGGATTAGTTTGTTCATAATATGTATGAACAAATTTATAAAAAAATCTAGCTCATATTAAGCTTTAGTTAAATTATATATTTGTAATTAACATAAAGTAAGTTTTAAAATACTTATCCTTGCGATAATATTAAATTAAAACATATACAATATAATATTTTATTAAATAAATTAGGGAGAAGTTTGAATTCATGGTAAAATTTAGGAATATAGTATATCATCGGTTTATATTTGTGCTATTTTTAGTTTTAGGAATAAGAACCTTAAAATACAGGTTTGATTTTCCTACTGTCTTTAATAGTGATTTTGGTGTAGACCTTATAATCACTGGTTCACTTGGAGCCGTAATAGAATTAATTCGCCATTATACTAGGAGATTAAATGGTACAGACAATTAGAGTTTTTAAATAAGTATTCATCTGGTGATATATAAAATAAAGATCTCCTTATTGGCTACCTAATCTATATTTGATAAAACAGATCAATGCCTATACAAGGTCCAATAACTACCTTTATTCGAAATATCTCTCTAATAACTTGTAAGCACATAATCCATTTGTTTGCACCCAATGATAGAAGCAACGGAACTGCATTTTGCTCGCAATAGATAGAAGATATTTTTATCTCTGATCCCACTCAATGTTTCAAAGTTTGCTTGCCCCTTACTGATAATAAGATCCGCCTTACTAAACGCTTCCTTAAATGAGCTGGAGCAATCCTTTAATATTGTCCCTTGGGCAGAATATCCATTGTCAATTACCTTCACTAAATTTGTAACACCTGTACTGATGGCGTCCTCCATCGTTGCATCATTAACGATGGGTCCTCCCTTCACTACATAAGTAACTTTATGCCTTGGAAGATTCTCTAATAGAAACTTATCAAATATGATCTCCCCAGCATTATCAGCGATATATAAGATATTCTCTGACTCTTTTACTGCTTTCTGTAAAGCCGCCGACCCCACACCAAAAATATCATGTTTCATACTATCTTCAACTGACTTAACAATATCCGAAGGCCCTAGGTTGAGTCCAACGGAAAAATCGATAATATTCCCTGCAATTGCCAGCCTGCAAGCCATATCAAAGGGATCTTCTGCTTTATCCAACCATTTTTCATCAATAATTCTGTCGTAGATCTCTTTAGCAATTTCATTATACTGCTCTTTTAATCCTTTGTATGGATCGTTTATACCTGTAATTTTTTTTGCATGTTGATGCATTCTAAAAACTATTTCTGGTGCCGTCTCATTAAAGTCCATTTTCCCTAGTTCCTGCAAAGACCTTTTTATTATTTCCTCTTGCATTGTTATATTACTTGTGGCTTCTTCAGCGATTTCTACTGCTTGTCGAGCAAGGCAGGAAATACATTCACGTGATATTTTCATATAGTTCTCCCCTCTCTATTTGCTTTACTGAGCCAGTATAACTACAATTTCTAAATTAATATTTATCTGTAATAACGCCAATGGATGTGGCTTTTATAAATGGAAGATCTTCTAAGAGCTTAAGACTTTCCGTATCTCCTGTAACTACTACCCCCTGAACCTTAATATCCTCCTTAGTCAATGTTCCATCTGATCCTGCTATAATATTATAAAGCGATGTTACATCTCCATTTTTAAGCGCTTTAATAAAGTTTTCTTCTGGCTTCTCTATCTTTTCTCCGTATTCATTGATGGCCTTTATTCCATAAGCCTGATCTTCATAACATAGGTCTGGATATTGTTCTACTTCTTTTATTTCTCCATTTCCCATATCTTGTTCATCTATATATCGCTTCTGTGTACTTTTATGACTCTCTTCCTCAGAATTAACCCAATACCATGTTAGGTTTATATTTTCTGGTATCATACCCTCGACTTCATCCATGCTGTATTCTTCGTCAAAAGATAAAGCAATCTCCATATATTTTTCGTTTCCTATATCTTCTAATAAGCTTAAATCATTCTGATATCGGTTGCCATAATCAACATAAGGATAATAAAATACCATAAGCTTCTGGCCAATATGATTGTATCTAGGTAAATAGTTTAATTCTTCATCCGTCATATTTGTATTATTGATAAGAGTACCATTCCACTGGGGGTGTTTCTCTCCAAGTAAATTATATTGGAAAGTATATGTGCCAGTATATACCCTTTTTCCATGGATGTACTTAAAGGTTTTATGTTCGACTTCTCCACCAAAATATCCTCTGTAACTTTGAAACATTCCTGGAAATTTATTCGGCCCTTGAATCGTATAGCTATGATTTATCTTCCCTATGTATTCGCTCCATTTTATTACACTTACCTTCTCGCTTATTGAAATAATAGCAATAGATAAAACGATAAATGTAATTAAACTAATTCCGATGGTTCTAATGGTAGAAAATATCTTAGCTTTTCTTACTGCCTTACTTATTTTATTACCTTTTAACTCTTCAAATATTATATCCAACGCCCTATCTTGATCTTGGTATCCGCCATTATTTTTATCTGTCATAATTTAATTCCTCCCAAACTTCTCTAAATTTATTCCTTGACCTGTACATATAGGTTTTTACCTTGTCTTCACTGAAATCCAAAAGTTTCGATATATCCTTGTAGGATAGGTCCATAAAATATTTCAAAACTAACAAATTTCTATAAGACGGTTTTAGTAGATTTAAGGCTTTATTTACATATGTTTGATACTCCTCATTTAAAATATGATCTTCCGTCAAGGTCTCTTCACTTATTTTTCTTAGGATTTTATCATCGGTTATACACACATACTTGTTAAGATTCTTGTTTTTATTATAAAGATTGTAGTATTTATTAATAGCTACTTTAAACATCCAAGAAATGATCTTTTCCTCATGAATAGCATCAATATTCACCATGGCTTGATATAGTGTTTCTTGTATGATATCTTCCGCATCTTCTTTTCCAGCGCCTATTTTTATTAGATATTTGAAAATAATTTTAATCTCATTGCTTAATAAGCTTTCCAAAGCCTCATCCTTCATGATTCACCACCTTATTTAAAACTTGCAAATGCGTATTTATTAACTTAGCTGTGCTCATATGAAAATTTTCATTGATATAACAATTCTACAGCTAAAATGTATACAATTTATCGCTTCCTCTGGTCGCATAAATTGGGTTAGGTCATAAAAAAAAGTTATACCTTCGTAAAAGTATAACTTTCCTGCTATGGCGATGTTAGCGCCTTTATATCGTTTATTTTATTAAATCACGGACCTTATTTCGAACCAATCCATCCTTGATATGTCCCTTTTCTATAAAATACATAGAGACTGCACCTAATCCAACATGGGTGCCTACAGAAACCCCCATTTGCATGATATAAATTTCTCCTGAAAAGTCGGTTTCGTTTTGAATTTTTAATTTTAGATTTTCAGCAACCTTGATATCTGATGTGTATCCGATGATAATAAAATCTGTCCGATCTATATCATTTCTATGAATAAATTCTTCCACATAGTAACTTAATACACGCTTCTGCCCTCTTTCTTTTGCAACGATTGCACCTTTTCCCTTTCTCATGGTCATGATTGGTTTTAGACGCAATATTTTACCGATGAATGCACTGGCATTGGTCAGCCTTCCACTTCTTAATAAGTGATCTAAATCATCTACAGAGAGAAAGTGTTTTACATTTGTTTTGTAAGTTTCATTGAATTCTACGATTTCTTCAAAGGATGCACCATTTTCTCTCATCATTGCGCTCTTTAGAATTAGCCACCCACTACCGTGACTCATGGATTTTGAGTCCACAACATGAATCTTAACCGTAGAATCTGGGTATTTTTCATTAAAATATTCCTCTGCAATTATAGCGGATTGATAGGACCCACTGGTACCACTGGACATACATATACATAATATCTCATTGTATCCATCCTTAATGGCAGTTTCCATTAGATTTAAAAATTCCATGGGACTTGGCATGCCCGTTGTTGGATGCTCCGATAATCCTTCCATCATTCCATAAAACGTATCTGGTTGAATATCTACTCTGTCCTTATATATTTTTCCTTCTATATTGATCGTTAAAGGTGCCAAGCTTATGTCATATTGCTCCAGTACTGCATTCGATAAATCACAGGTTGAGTCCGCTATAATTTTTATCATACATACCCTCCAAAAATAATCTTTCCTATATCATAAACTATTTTAGATATGTATGCGACATTTTTCTTTATAATTCGTCCAAATTCTACAATGTTCTGATGTCAATACCATGGAAACCCTTCGCATTACTGGTATTATTGTATAGATCATATTGATAGCATACAACAGCTTCTACTTGCTTAAAGCCCTCCTGAATATATAATCGTTTTGCAGTTTCATTCTCTGCATTTACACAGAGCATCGTCTTCCCATACTCCTTGTCTCTAGCAAAATTAATGATATATCGTAATAAAATTCTACCCAGCCCTTTTCCTTGATATTCGGGCACAATAGCCAACGGTCCTATATTCATGATGGGTGCATCCATATAAATATCAGCCTCACCTCTTACGACTCCTACTGGCATATCCTTATGATATAAAATAGCCAAACCGCCTTCTATGTAACTATGGTTCGATACCATTTTATTTACCATATCCGGTGTAATCGGCGTTTCACTTCCTTTAAGATTTGAAAAGGCTATATTTCTGATTTTACACCAGGTTGCTTCATCCCTTCCTTGTTTGAAGGTTCTGATAGAATAATCTTCGGGGATATCATAGCTGGGTACATCTAGCTCATCTCTTACTAATACAAATGAGTACCGATCTGCCTGAAAATTTAAAGCCTTTATATCGTCCTGTAATCGTTGATTATGGGTAGGTATAAAAATAATAACCCGTTCTAACCCTGCTGTATGCTTTAAGATGCCTTCCATTAGAAGCTCATAATATTCTGCACGATTTATCTCTGAATGCAGGATTCTAAACCTTCCTTTTCTTCCCTTTTTATGATAATCATCAATTAAAAGCGAAGCTGCTGCTACGATTTCATCATTTTCGTTCGTTATTATGTATGTAGGATTCTCATAATTCAGTTCGAAAACATTGAGATCTTCATCGCATAAAAAGGAATCGTCCACGTCTTGTCTATATTTTTTACAATAATTTTTAAAATCTTCTATTCTCTCTTTTTTTAATATCTCTAATTTCATAAGTCCACCCACCCCTTTTATTGTATTTTTTTATTACTATGTTCTTATTCCTTTACCCAATAGCTGCTACCATCATTGGTTCTCTCAATAAACCCATACTCCACTAAGGCTCTTCTTATGGTTGTATGATCTTCATATATTCTCTTTAGAACCCGATTGATTTCATTTTCTGAATACGTTTTTCCTTTAGAAAAGTTCTTCGAAATTTCTCCTAATACTATAATTTTTCTTTTTTCTCTAGCAGGATAATTTTTTAATGCTCCCGTTTCATCCATATATGTTTTTAATGTACTTTCTTTCTCTTTATCTGTAATATTATATCGATCATCCAAGGTTGTTGCTGTTTTATGTGCATCCCAGAGAATCTCTTTCTCCAGTTTATTAATGTTTTTATTTGTATTCTCTGAAAGCAAACTCATTAAAGCTAAAAATACCTTTGCCTGTTTTTCCTTTTCTCTTAGTTTATATCGATGGTTTCTAATGGTAGACTGTGCGACGCCAAGTTCTGTAGCGATTTCCTTGTCTGGTAACCCTTGCGATATCAAAGTAAGTACCTTTCTCTGTATCTCTGATAATCCTGTAAAAGCAGAATTCATTCCTAATAAATAGCCAAGCATTGAACTATGACTATTTTCAATATGAAGTTCTGCTGTCTTTCTTGCATCATACAGTTTTGAATTGATTTCATAGATGCGTCCTTTCTGAAATACCTCTTCACAGAGGATACATTTATATACTTGTTCATTTTCTACGAAACCATTTTTTAGCTCGTCTACCGTAGCGCTCCAGAATAATTCATTTGATTTTATATCCATAAAATCATCTCCTTTCAATACAGGTGCTCTTTCTTAGCATTATATATCTATATTTAAATTTTGTCTGTATTTAATTAGACGTTTTTATTTTTTGTTTATCTATATTTTTTAATGAATATTCTTTTTAAATATAAAAATATAGTCACCTATAAAATAAGTCACTATATTTTTATTCATTATATTGATACGGCTGATTACCACGTATAGCCCACCGGGTAATCTTCTCTTATACAAGGGTTCTTGGGTCGTAATATCTTCCGGTATGGACACACAATATTACAATCCTTATGGGCGGTAACTTTACAAACTGAATTTCACTATACTTTGATCCAATACTTCCTAAAACTTTGAAAAAGGCCAACAGATTCTATATTTTTCCTCTATATCGTCTTAATAAGGGAGCTCAAAGACATCATGATTCTAAAGTCGAATATTTTTATTTTGTACCCATCCAATTGTGCCATTCTTCTTTACCAGAGTTATTTCATTCGCCTTTTCTATAATTGAAACCCTATCTCCCTTTTCTGCCTCAATAAAATAGTCCGTACAATCATAACATCGCATACCATCTTTAGATTTAAAAATTTTATCATTTTTAATTAAAAGATCATGTCCCGAAGATCCATGTCTGCAAAGACTAAATTCTTCACCTATCTTCAGTATATCGATCGAATTATCCATCCAAGTGATTTGGATGGTGTTCTTATTTGCCTCCTGCGCCTCTATAATCTCCCCCTGTGGTAAATCATCGATGGAATCAAAGGTAATATCATCCCCCTTTATAATTAACGCATTGAGCTGGCCCCCTTCTTTTATGGTATTTCCACCATCTATACTTATAATTTTTTGTGCCCTATTTATAATTGGATTACAACAGCCCTTTTCTATTCCATAGTTTACAGTGGGCCAATGTCCTACGATAACATATTTGGAAAAGTTGAGTCCTTTGTTCATAAAGGCATCCTGCTTTACAACCTCATCGACTTTGTTCTTTGCCAAATCTTCTGTTGCGATACCAGCATGTGCAAATATATAATCTTCCGTTTCAATTATATGTGGAAATTTCTCTAAATAGCTTAATTCCTCAGCAAAGTGCTCTCTTAGTTGTTTTTTAATAAACTTCATATCCGATTGTTCATTAACATCAATACCAAGATGTTTACACATCTCATTTAATATGCTGTTTCTTCTAAACAACATATATTTTAAGAAGTCCTCGTCATTCGTTCCGTATTTGATATATTCCCATATAAAAGCATCACAGTTTCCTGTGACGATATGCACTTCCTGTTCATTGGATAACTCCATAATAGATCTTAAAGTTTCTAAACTATTTTCACCTTTTTCAATTAAATCTCCAAGTAAAACCAACACATCTTCTTTTGTATAATGAACTTTCTCCAAAATCCCTTTAAAGAGGGCCAAATTCCCATGAATATCGCTTATGGCAATTATTCTTCTATTTTTATGAAATGTCATCTTTTTAACTTTAAGGTTCATCTATTGATTCCTCTCTCTTCGTAAATATTTAAATATGACATTCTTCAAGACGTATAAGAATTCCTTTTAAAATTCCATAATTTTTTGAACAATAAGAATATCCTCTTGCGGATTTACTCATTTACTTAGCACTTTTAATGATCTCAACAAAAAACACGGATTCTATTATAATAGAATCCGTGTTTCTTCATTTCTGAGGACTTACAATTGAAATCAAGGTTAGAATTTAGTGCAACATAAAGAGAACAAACACCTGCTACACAAAAACCTTATTATTTGCACCAAGTTCCTGGGCGTTTTATCCATGCTGGCAGCCTTGTATTTCGGTCTCCTTTTGCAGTGTTCACCTGAGTCTGTGTAAGAAATAAGCTTTCTGTCAGGTCTGATCCTCTAAGATCAGCATCCCGCAAATCCGCACCAATCAAATTTGTATTGCGCAAGCTGTTTCCCCTTAGATCTGCTGCAATGAGCAATGCTCCTCCTAAATCCATCCCCCTAAGGTTGGCTTTTCTTAAATCAGCCCCAATAAAATCAAACCGACCCCCAACCTTTTTTCTACGGCTTGAAGTGTTTTTCTCACCACGATTATCCTCAGTTCTCACAATCTTACTGATCTTTTTGAGAAGAAGATTCACTTTGTCTCGATGTAAAGCAATATCTAATCCTGAGAGAGCACCGGCATCTAAATATGTCAGAGCTTCTGTTTCACTCATTAAGCGCTCCAGGTCATTTTTAATATCTAGACTCATTTTTATACAAAGTGCTTCTGTGAGATACCAAAGCATTTCATGAAGTTGCCTCATAATAGAAAATACTTGAAACATCTGCTGTGCGGATTCCGGAGATTTCATCCAATCCTGTCCTTTATACGTAACCTGGGCAACCTTTTGCCCTGCACCAAAGCATTCATATGCAGTACAACCTTTTAGCCCTTTGTCTGTCAAGCTATTATGAATGGTGCAGGTAAAATCCTCCTGTAGATGTGCACAAGCTCTACCGCCTTCTTTATCATTTGGAAAACCTTCTGAAGCTGAGAAGTATAATGCAACACAGCAAAGCCCAAAGCAGTTTCCACAATCATTTTCTAAATCTTTATACAGTTTTTTATCCCATGGATTTCTATTTTCATATGTCATATTGATCCCCCTTACCATTGGCACCTTATTCTTTACTCTAGTATTTGATGTCAGACCCCATGATTCCTTCCTCTCAGTCGTAATCAATCTAGAGATTTTCTCAAGATATAATTTTTTTGTGGGTATTGTAAAAACCATCATTATTTATTTAGTGATAGTAAATATTTGGTCTCGTAGGTAAAACCTTATTGATATACACAGTGTCATAAGGGATTTCATCAATGTGCTCTAAAAATTCTTTTGCCGTTCCAAACACAAGAACTCCATAGGTCTCAACTCCGTGTTTGTCAATGTATTCGAGAGCATCATCGTAAAAGTCAATCTTATAAGAGTTATAGTCGAAGAGCTCTACAAATTCTTGTCGACTTCTTAAGTAAGCCAAACGTGATCGAAAATGAATTCCAAAGGCTTCTGCAAAATCCTTCTCCGAGTCAATCCGTTTATCTCTTATGTCCATAAGATTAAAAAGTGGATATTTCTCTGAATCGGGTCTTCGATTAGAGGATGCTTCATCGTTGAAATTAGGGTTAAAACCGACTAAATGCATTGGTTGATTCTCATTCCATTGCGTTCCTGGCTCTGTCGTGCGGACCCCTACCCATTTGAAGTCTAGGGTTGGGTATTCCCCCTGCATGGAGTAAAACTCTTCCATCGTAAGATCTTCATTAAAAACAATACTCATGGAAATATAGGACAAAGGGTTGAGCTCATTTAAATAACGAAGGGTTTCTTCATTTTTTCGTTGAACTTCTTTATCTTTTAGTGTTGTCCTATCCTCACTAGCATCTTCAGGAAAATCATACTGTATTTTTTCGAAACCTTTCCATATATCGAATCGATTTTTTCTGCCAAAGATTCCATCCATGGCGTAGTTAAACCTTCCCCTTGCAAGACCAACAAAATATCGTTGGTCATTTCTTGTAAATAAATCCTTTAAAGAATAGCTTACCTCATAGGCGCCAAATCCCTTCGGCTCTTCGAAAGTAAAGGAATGAATGGAATGTCCCGGCATATTCAAACTAATATAAGCTTGCATGTCATAGAAAAAATCAGAAGATTGATATTCGTGCTCTTTTGGCTGGGTAATCGCTGTGGGATTATAGTGCATTCGATCTACTATACTGGAAACACCGTAAAATATTCCAATATAAAGCATAACGACAATCAATACAGATGTAAAAACAACTTTTGCCAACCTGAATTTAACAACCTTTTGAATACTTTTCATCTCATCTCCGTTGGCCATATAATCTTCTTCAGATTCATCTTTCTTAAAAAACTGATCGGACAACGCCTCAGAAAAATATGCTTCTATGGATTCATACTTTTCCAGTTCCTGCTCAACAAATTTTTGCTCTTCCTCTGTTGCTATTCCTTCTTTATAGCGGTGCAATAAGTCTTTAAAATTCATAGGAATCCTCCTTTAATACTTTTCCTAGTTTCTTTCGTGCTCGATATAGATTCGTTTTTATATGAGTTTCCGACTGATTAATGGTCATTGCAATGTCCTTGATCTTCATTTCCTCGTAGTAATACAAATAAAGAACCTCCCGGTAGGTTTCCGGCTCCAATCTAAGTAAATGTTGGTAGAGGCGTTGGTCACGTTCCTTTTGTAGAAAACTTTTGACCGGTCCTTTATCCAGCCCATCTGGTAGCGATCCATGGTAGGCATCCATTGTTAAGGTTTCATGGTTCTTCCGTTTTAGGTCGATAAAGTGATTTTTCAAAACCCGAAAGAGCCAATACTTAAAGGATCCCTTCGGCAGGTTTGAAGCCATAAAAGCTTTATAGAAAGTTTCACTGACTAAGTCCTTTGCCAAATCTTCCTGTCGACAGAGACTTAGGGCGTAGAGGTAAAGCTCTTTATGGTATTCTCTATAGGCTCTGTCCATGGCATTAGTCTTCATTAGAAACCTCCTCTCACTATATAAACGGGTTGGTCTAAAAAAGGTTACAGTATTTTTAAAATTTATTTCTTTTTTATTATCGTAGTTTTTAAATCCCTGTCTTTTCAATGTTTTCTAGATTTTATTTTTTTATTATCGCTGTCGTCTTCACATCACTACTGTGATGGCGCATCATCTTAAAAAGAGCCATTATCACTTATGATAAGGCTCATCGTAGCATTGTAACTGGAGTTTTTATAAATAGAATACAGTTGTATGATTACTTCAAGGATTGTTTTTCTCATGAATGTTTTGATGATATCCTTAGGTAGATATCTAATTTTAATCTCCTATAACTATCATCCAAGTGAAATTAACGAGATGTTTATATCTAAACCCGATCCCCTTTTTCTCCACATAATCTTTTAGTTTTTTCACATCACTATAGAATTCGTCCTCTACGATCTCCCATAAATCATCCCTGCCATTGGCTATAAACTCTCGTCTTTTTTCCTCCCTGTCTTCCACGTTAAAGAACATTAAATCGCCTATTACAATTTTACCTTTCGGATTTAATGAATTCAACATATAATCTATGGCTTTTTCTTTTTCTATTTCTGTTAGATGATGAAATGCATACGTCGTTGCTATACAGTCAAATTTAACTCCGTCAACATAGATTTCATCTAAGAAATTCCCTAGCTTTATTTTCATTTTAGGATATTTATTTTTACATTGTAGAAGCATTTCTAGGCTTTGGTCTATGCCATACACGTGTAGTTCTTCACTATATAGTCCTGTAAGGTTTCCAGTACCGCACCCTAAGTCTAAAATTTTCTCTGGATTAGTCGTTTTTATTTCTTTACGAACTTCCTCTAATACCATAGGATAATCTTTAAAAAGCTCTAACTCATCATTGTTCTTACTAAGTGATTGGTCATAGTTCATTGCCCATGTATCAAAACTCCATTGATCCGTCCAATTACTAATAGTTTTTTTATTTTTTTCTAGAACTCTTTCCATCGTATCAAAATAAATTTGATTATTTTCATTATCATTTAAAATGCTGTCAATGCTATCCTCTATAGTCTTTTCGATATTTTTTAATCCTTGAATTTTCTTTTGTATGGCTTGTTTTTGAAAATATAGACTTCTTACAAAAACATAGCCATCATCTATATTTTTGTCTAGCAGCACTTTAATCTCTTGCAAGGAAAAACCGAGGTCTTTTAGCAGCAATATTTCCCTAAGTCTTAGCATATCAATATCGCTATAATTCCTATATCCGTTTTTATTACGCTTAGGTACTACCAACCCTTTTTCTTCATAGACTCTTAAACCCTTTGGTGTTACACCCAACCTATTACAAACATCCATTGTCTTCATACAATCACCTCTGTATATATCATAGATCCTGCCTCAAGGGCAAAGTCAATATGTTTTTGATATAATCTTTATACTTTCATCCCTATACATCATGAAGCTTGAATCCATAATAGGTTTCTTCTTTTAAAAGCATACTATCCTTAATGGGAGTCAACTTTAAAAATTTTATGAAAATGTGCTCTATCAAGCTTACATACAGAGATAGGAATACGATCTGTGATGCTCACAAATTTGTCTCGATATCTTGGTATATACGATCCTCCCATCTTGATTTCCTAATCGTTATCAAATATAGGTTAACATAATAGCTAGAGTTTTTCTATTGATCTATTTTACTAACACAACAAATTCGTTTAATATTTTATTATCCACCTTAAAGTTTTTTATCAATTTTTCAAACAAAATCATACTTCATCCGTATATATATGATGAAAGAGGGGTGACTAAAGCTTTGGATATAGAAACCATGATTGATATTTATAAAGATGATGTTTACAAACTCTGTCTTAAACTAACGAATAATAAAATAGATGCTGATGATCTTTTCCAAGATACATGGTTAAAATTATATAGTAATTTCCATAAATTAAACGATCAGAAAACTTATAAAAACTGGATCTACACAATATGCATTAATACTTATAAGGATTCTTATTCGAAAAAGAAAAGATGGCTAAACATTATAACGGATTTTTTTGATTCCAAAGTTCAGCATGAGGTTATGGAGCATCAAAGTTCAACCATAGATGAAACAGAATTTATAATCTTTAATACTATTGAAAAAAAAACAATACAGAATCTGATTAAAGACTTAGATGAAAAATACAAACTCCCAATCATACTTTACTATTATTTGGATTACAGCTATGTTGATATCGCTAGTATTCTTAATATACCAATAGGAACTTTAAAATATAGACTGAATCAAGGAAAGAAATTATTAAAAACAAAACTAGAAAATATTTAATACGAGGAGGTCCATAATGGAAAATAATGAATTTGATAACCTAATTAAAAATAGTCTGATGGATGAAGATCATTTAATCCCAGAAGAGGCCCTAGTAGAAAACACTAAAAATTTGATTCAAAAGAAAAGAAAGCATTATTTATGGATCAATAAAATTTTTACACTTTGCTTAAGCTTTATATGTTTATTGTTTTCGATTAAAGCAGTTTCTTTATCCATACAAAGTGAAAATATGATCATCATAAATAGCTTATTGTTATGTTTTGCATCTGTTATCATTTTAAATTTAATTTACAGGCATGAAATAATCACTTTTCTTAAGATAAAGGGGGAATAAATATGAATAGCTTCATTTGGGCAGGTATATTTTTCTCTTTTTATCTGATAACCAAACTATTATTAAGCTTATATATATACAACGATGCAAAGGCATTACAATTAAAAGCTACACTTTGGTCTCTAATTGTCATGCTGCTTCCCAATTATATTGGATTTGTATTGTATTTAATTATTAGAACTGTAACCCTTAATAAAACACTTGATGAAAAGGAGAAAATGATGAACATACAAACATTTAAAAAGCCCATTTTATTAATAATATCTATTTTATTTCTAGGAACTTCTTATTATTTTTTAGGGAATTACTTTAATGATACCTTTAGCTCTAAATTTGATAATTATCAAGATGCAGTAGCTACAATAGAGCGAGGGTGGATTCCAAAGCATATCCCCAAAACAGCCACAGATATCTATGAGGTTCACAACATCGATACGAATATAGGAAATGGTATTTTTAAGTTGTCTAAAGAAGAAAGTATCAATTTTTATTCAACATTAAATTCAATTGAAAAAAATGAAATGATCAACCTAAAAAGTATTAAAAAGAAATGGTGGGATCAGAATGAAATCAAAAAGAATATTGAAAATGATCATTTTCTATTAGGAAAAAGAGAGCATTTTATTTATGCAATTGATCCCAATGGTACTGTGTATTTTTGGATCCAGGAGTAAGTATGGATAAAAGGTCTCTTACACCACAAGGAATATAATTTTATTCCATTAGATTGCCGAAAGCTTTAAAATTATTACAAATTTAACAAAAAACACTTATTCTTTTATATTTTATATATAGAATCAGTGTTTTTTCGTTTTTAATTATTATTTTCGTAAAATCTTATCCATCGCTTTTCCTTTTGCTAACTCATCAATCAGCTTATCCAGATAACGAATTTCCTGCATCGTTGATTCTTCGATTTCTTCTACTCGGACGCCACAAACTACTCCTTTAATCATAGTCCGCAAAGGATTCATCTGAGGAGCTTCTGCAAAGAAGGTCTCAAAGTCTTTCTGTTTTTCCAGTTGGACTTCTAGCTCTTCTTGGCTATATCCTGTTAACCAGCGGATGATTTCATCCACTTCTGTTTTCATACGTCCTTTTTTCTCCGCCTTTGTAACATAAAGGGGATAGACACTTGCTACACTCATTGTATCGATGCGATGTTTGGTCATAATACATCCTCACTTATATGCTTTTCTTTATTGTATCACGAAAAATAGTCGAGTCCAAATAAAATAAAGGTCCACCAAAAAATAACACTTTTTCTTTGATTAAAAATATGGTATTCTATATAACGTCAAAATTTTAGGATGTTTTTAAAGGAGGGATTACGATTGAAAACAGACAAAGTAACTGAAAAAGTAGTGGGGGAAAAGAAAATTTATATTGTAGAGAATCATCATGAAGTAATCATCCCATGGTCAGAATATGCTTCTCATAATGAAACTGCACCCGTATTGTTAACCTTTGACCATCACATGGACACTCGTAGTGCTTTTTACAGGTATTCCCGTGAGGTTGCTGGTTTAGAGTGGAGATCTGTAAGAGATCAATTGATAGCCAATGTAGACATAAATAAATCAAGTACAATGATATCCTCATTAGAAAAGCTTTGTAATAATGAACATATAGATTTTGCATTGCAAACTGGGATGATCTCAGACGCAGTCGTATTTAGCTTAATGAACGCAGATATTTGCACAGACTATGACAATAGTAAAATCTACTATATCGATCCCCTCTGTACTAGCAAATGTAAAAAATTTCCACACGACGATGAATGCCAACTTAATGTATATGATAAGGTAATCGAAGGGGAGGAGCTATTGTTCAAATTAAATAAGATCAATAAGTTTATACCTGGTTTCTTTATCTCCAATCGAATAAACAAGAAATTTATTTTAGATATTGATTTAGATTGTTTTCATACTAAAAAAGCTATCAATGCCATAGATGTGTCTGTTTTTAACTATCTAGTAAATAATGCAGAAATAGTTACTGTAGCAACAGAAGAATATTATGTTGAATTAGAAAAAAAAGACAATGATATCAACAAAAATTATCTTTTAGAAAAGTTATTATTGCATATAGAAAATGCTATACAGTCAACAAAAGATAATAAAAGATGTAAGTTTTCTACGGCATCTTAAAGAAGTCATTCAAATCACTCTCGCTCCTATATACTCAAGACTCAAAAGGAAAACCGCACCGACCTATGGTACGGTTCACCTTCTACCCCTTTAATCATCTTATTATTGGTACCATTTTATTAAAAAATTCTATATTCATTTATGGTTGTTCATTTTCAAATCCTAATAACTTTTTTTGAGATTCTCTATTTCTGCTTGGAGGCTTTCACCACTTAACCATACGCCCCGAACCATGGTTCCTTCTAAGGATCTAGTATTTTTAATGTCCTCTAGGGGATTTTTTGATAAAAGAATTAAGTCAGCTTCTTTTCCCTCTTCAACTGTTCCCCATTTATCCAACTGTCCTAAAAACTCAGCAGGGTTATAGGTTGCTGTTTTTAATACCTCATAGGTTGTTAATCCTGCGCCAGATAAATACTCTAGTTCATTATGCAAAGAGAACCCT
This sequence comes from Alkaliphilus oremlandii OhILAs, assembly GCF_000018325.1. Lineage (GTDB taxonomy): Bacteria > Bacillota > Clostridia > Peptostreptococcales > Natronincolaceae > Alkaliphilus_B > Alkaliphilus_B oremlandii. The sequence goes on from NC_009922.1 coordinate 3,013,431, forward strand.
GGAACTATAAAAGGATTATTTGCGTCGGTGCCAGCTAGTAATTTGCCTCCTTTTTCGTGGATCGTGCGGACAATCTGCTGTCGCTTTTCTAAGTCGAATACATCAATCGCTCTTTCTTTCATGTCTTGCCACATTGTAATTGTTTCTGGGACAATATATTCTAACCCTTCAATCTCGTGTTCTTCCTTAAATATATGAGTAATGGTTAATGTAGGTGTATTCCAAACATTATTTTCTACTGTCATTTCTGCTTCATTCTCGATGTTCTGTAAACTATAGCCACTTAAATGTTCGATGGAGCTCTGACCCAACTCAAGCACTCGCCTTATTCCCACTGCTCTTGGCACATGGCCCACCACTCTAATCCCTATTTCTTTTGCCGTCTTCATAATCTCTTCGTAGACCTCTCCATTTAAAAGTTCATAGACTTTAACTGCATCATATTTGTTTTCCTGCACTGAGATTACGGCTTTCCTTGCTTCTTCTGAGGTTTCTAGAATCTTACTGCCCGGCCATATGGGATTAGGGCCGTCCATTAATGGCCCCGTCGTGAAAATTCTAAGACCCTGAAATCTTTTATTATTGAAATCTCTCAATCTGAGGTGGTCAGGACTTCCCCACATATTTTGAATGCTTGTTATACCATTTGCTAGGTAGAGTTTTTCATCCCCCGTATATCGCCATAAATGAACATGCATATCTACTAAGCCTGGCATTAAGTATTTGCCTTCCCCCTCTATAATTTGGGCTTCTTCAGGAATGGCTACTTTTTTAAATTCTCCAATCTCTGCAATTAATCCATCTTTTATGACTACACTTTGGTTTTCTAAAACCTTATCCTCGGTCATTGTAATCAGGTTTACATTCTGAAATACAATTGTGGTAGATTCTTCTGAAGGTTTAGAATCCTGGGTATTTTGATGATTGGATTCACTTTGATTGTCTCTTACGTTTGTTGCCTCTTGACCATTACATCCTACGAACAATAACAAACTGATGACTACTAGGAAAAACAGGATTTTCCTTGCTAAATTCACATTTAACTTCATACGACCGCTCCTTCTTCCCAATTATTTTTCTAACTCTTTCTTAAGCCTAAGATTACAAGCACAATAATTTTATTTAGATAAGTGGAGAAAGTAACGGTTATTTCCTTTCCTTCGTCTAACAACCGTTTGTGAATTTTTACAATAATTACTTGGATCTATTCAGTTTCATTGGCAGCAATTAACAGTGGCTTGCTTTCTATAAGGCGCTTCCATTTCTTAGGAGTTAATTCTATAAATAAATCCTTAAGTCCTCTATTTTTTAAAAATTAACTAAAAACTACTTTTATAAGCTTTGAAGCCCAGATAGAAGATTAAAGCAAATGACAGAAAACTTACTGGATAAATTTTACTTTTTTAAAACAACTTAAAAGCACCGCAAGGATATAAGTTCTTTTATCCCTACAGTGCATATAAGTATTTTAACAGCTTCGTTATTTAATTTTCGTCATTGTAGACTCATAGCCTCCACCCCCAGGGTATACCCAGGCACCACTGTTGCTATTTCCATCTTGGCTAAACTGACCTTTGTAATAAGCAGGGGATCCTTTTTCTCCACCCCAAATAATAAGGGTATCCTCTAGTATCTCATAGGTATAATTAAAAGTATTTCCCATATTGTCAAAATACCTTGATTTAATATCTTCACTTGGACTTTCTACTCCAAATTCTCGATCCTGTCCAATAATTTCGATACCTTTTATTTTCTGTCCATATTGCTCAAGGTCCACATGTTGGATTAGAAAAAAACCACCTTCCATCCATGAGTAGATAACTTGTCCACTAATATCTGGCCCCGATACTTTCCATGTACCTACTAACCGGTCTAATTTTTTAAGTGTTAAGCTTGGTACTGGCATTTGGTATGTTTCATTATTCATTGCATCACTCATAGTTTCATCTCTCCTTTTTATGCTTTTTAACTATTGGAAACTGGATTTCTGTTTGATATTTATCAGGGTCTTGCTCATTTCCTGGATGACATAATCCATATGCTCGTTCACTTCCTACAATCTCATACCCATTATCTTCAATCCATTTAGCCAGCATGGTTTCCCCTTCTGGGAGGGTCTTATCATAGGATCCTTCACAAATTACTGAGGCAGCAAGTGCTATAGGTTCTAACTCTTTAAAGATAAATTGATCTGTGCTTTTTCTTAGTTCTTTTACAGGAACAGCTATTTCAATATCAATATCTTGTTCTTTATATTCTGTGTCATGATAAATAACAATAACATCATTTTCTATGATCGTATACAAATCATTATTTCCAATATAGGCATACATTTTTTCCCAAAGTGCCTCTTGATAACTATAATCAGAAATGGTCTCTCTTAGTGACAATACCTGTATAGAAGGTATTGTCTTTAATATAACTTCTCCGCAGGTTATTGTATAATTTCCTTTCTCTATCCGCTCATACATTTTATTTAATAAATCCATCTTTTTCATCTCATTGGAAATACTCTCTTGAATAGCTTTTGATTTTTCTTGAAAAATTTTGCGCGTATTGTCTTGCTCCTCAAAATTATCTAGAATATCTCCAATTTCTTGAATAGAAAATCCCATGTCACGCAATGCAACAATTCTTAAAATTAGTGGAATTTGAGAGGAACTATAAAGCCTATATCCGTTAATTTTATCTATTTCAGCAGGGTAAAATAATCCGCATTTTTCATAATGCCTCAACATTCGAGGCGATACCCGTACCAGTTGAGAGAACATCCCGATTTTGAACACTGTAACACCACCTGTTATATAATCATGATTATATATAAAGTATATAGTTTAACACTATGGCAAGGTCAAGTATTAATTTATATAATTCTAAATCTTATTAGGATTTAGAACAGATTACACCATATTTATGATCTTATTTTAAAAACCACCATTACAACAGTATGGTTCAACGTACCGTTGTAATAGTGGTTTTTCAATACGTACTAAAGCACCTTTCCCAATTACCAATGGCTTTCATTAATATTGGTCTATGTCCTTATGAAATGCTTGAATCGCCTTGCTAAATTCTAGCGGATACTGGAATGTAACATATGCATGGCTCCCTCCAGGAATAACCACAACTTGACTTGACCTCAGAAGCTTTTGAAAATTTTCTATGCCTTCTTTTATCTCCTTCGACTTCCATTCCTCTTCACTGGGTAGCATTAAAACAGGACAGATAACATTTTCAAAGTACTTTTCGAATTTGATATCCCAAAAATCTTCTAAATATTTATCTATTACCCATTTGGGACAAGCAGATGTATATTTTCCATTTCCTGTTTCCGAACTATCATATCGTTCGAATTCTTCGATCTGCTGATTCCACAGTATACCACCCTGCTCATAGTTCTGCTTTGCCATCTCAATTTTTTCAACTATTGAATCAAAAACAGGATTGCTTTTATTTGCTCTTTTAGTTCGCAGTTCTATTTTTTTATTTGGTATTTCCTCTTTTGCTATATCACACACGCCGTTTTTACCAAAGTAGTTCTGAATCGCACCTTCTGCTACAATAGACCGTACTCTTTCCGGAAAATGTGCTGCAAGATTTACTGCAATTTCTCCACCTAGGGAACTTCCCACTATATGTGCCTTCTCTATTCCTAATTGATTCATAACTTCTATAATATCTATTGCCATATTGTCTAATGTGTATCCATTCATTACTTTCTCAGACTTCCCATGTCCTCTAAGGTCCAACGTAACTATGTGATATTTATTAATAAAATATGGTACAACTCCATTCCATTGTGCCAGATTTCCCCCTGAAAAATGTATAAACACAATCGTTTCTCCATTTCTAGGATACTGATTTACTTCTAATTCCGTTCCATTGACTGCAACTCTCAATTTCTCCAATATTTTCCCCCCTGATATTAAACAATAATATCAATGTTGGTATGTTGAATATAAAAACAATGAGTTTCCATTTTTTTCATTATAGCCCAATTTAAAATTACTGGCAATGAATTAAGGTTTAATTAAAAAAAGTAAGTGCTAGGCATCGGAGTTACACGATTATTAAACGTAACCCCTGGGTCTAGCACTTACTTACAAAAATCTGCCATCATTTATGGTACGGTTCCCCCTTAATAATTCGAAGCCCTCTGTAAATCTGCTCCAGCAATATCAGCTTCATCAACTGATGGGGAAATGTCATGGGAGAAAAGCATAGCTTATAATCTGCTCGTTTTAGCACATCTTCTGAAAGTCCTAGAGAGCCTCCGATTATGAAAGCAATATTGCTATTGCCAGCTACACCTAAGCTTTGCAACTTATCTGCCAGCTCTTCGGAAGAAAGCATCTTTCCTTTTAAATCCAATGCGATAACGTACATTCCATCTTTTATATTTTTTAAGATCCCTTCTCCCTCTTTATTTTTTACGATTTGCTCTTCTGCACTGCTAAGGTTTTCTGGAGCTTTTTCATCCGGTATTTCGATGATGTTCAGCTTTGCATATCTTGTTAATCTCTTTATATATTCATCGATGCCCAGCTTTAAATATTTTTCTTTTAATTTGCCGACACTGATTATTGTTATATTCATAAATTCGCTCCTTCATATATTAGACATCTAAAATGAATCCTACCAACACTCAAATTACATAATGATAATTGCATGTATTTTAAGCTGGGAAATTCGTTCGCCTATCCATATTTTGGTTTCGATGTTTCACGTGAAATTGCTTTATTTTTAAAAGTATTTTGATTGCATAAATTGGGTTAGGTCATAAAAAAAGCCGAGGAGCCCTCGACTATACAACTAAATATTTAGGTATCCTATCACAAAAATCACAGGTTTTTGGTGCCATCCAATCTGAAAATGACACTTTCTCTAGCTCATAGATATCTGGCGATTGTTCGTACACATCAACAAAATCGTCTATTGCATCTTCTAAATGTTCTCCGCACACTACATACATCTATAATCAACTCCAATTAAGGTTCTATTTTCATATGAATAACCTGTAGCTGAATAGTATCCTTTGTTTTTTCTTAGTATAGTATTTGTTAAAGTAAGTAATTCATACATTTGTTGAAAGATTTATCCATTATTTTCTGACTATTTCCATTATATAGCATTCCATTCAATAATTCAATTCTTTTGTTTTTATTCCATAAAATCTCTTCTCTAGCACTATCCAAAAGAGCCCCTTCTTAGGTCATAGGAACTAAATGTGGTCGCATAAATTGGGTTAGATCGCAGTCTCATTGCACAATTTTATTCTCCTTACAGTCGATAAAATTGGCATTCGTTGCCTTTGACCTACCATCAATTTATTGCTCCCTTCGGTCGCATAAATTGGGTTAGGTCATAAAAAAGGTACATCTAAAGATATTCAACGCCAATACCTTAGATGTACCTTCTAGATATGTTTTTATCTTTCTGCAAATGATTCGAATACAATATCGACCTTTACTTCCTTGTTATTTCTGATTACCGTTATTGTGGCTTTGTCTCCCGGTCTGTATTTGTAGATGGATCTTGTCAAATTGCTCATTCTACTGATCTCATCATTATCAATTTTAACGATAATATCATTTCCTTGAATTCCATACTTTGCTGCCACTGAGTTTTCCAATACCTCTTTAACGTAAACACCATGTTCTACCGGTGTCTGTTCTCCACTATAGGCTCTATAAGCATCTAAGTTCAATCCTCTAATGCCCAGATATACCCTTGTAAATTCTCCATTTTCAATGAATTGATCTACAATTGGTTTTGCAATATTAATTGGTATAGCAAATCCCAAGCCTTCCCCAGTGCTTATTTTAGCTGTGTTGATCCCTATAACCTGTCCTTTTGCATTTAGTAATGGACCACCACTATTTCCTGGGTTAATAGAAGCATCTGTCTGCATTAGGTTTTCTATGGTCTCCCCAGCAGTATTTATGGTGATGGTTCTGTTCAATCCGCTGATAACTCCTTGGGTTAAACTTCTTTCAAAGGTTAGTCCCAGTGGATTTCCAATGGCAATGGCAATTTCTCCTACCTCTACACCATCACTGTCACCCAAATCTGCGGCGATAAAGTTTTCTCCTTCTATTTTTATCACTGCAAGATCTAAGCTGGCTTCATTCCATAGAACCTTAGCATCCAGTTGTCTACCATCGCTGAGAAGCACCTTTACCTCTTTTGCATTACCATCATTTACTACATGGGAGTTGGTCAGTATATACCCTCTAGCATCTACGATTACCCCAGTACCTACTCCCGATGCTTCTTGCATGCCCAGCCAGGTTCTCTGAAGAGAAACCGTTGTAATACCTACGACGGAGGGCATTACCTTTTTAGCAACGGCAGAATATACTGTTAAATCCTGGTTCGGGTTAATTGTAATGTTCTGTGCAGCTTCATTAAATGATATACCTCTTTGTTCCAACATCTCTGGCAAAAGCTGATAGGTAGCACCTAAAGTTAGCGCACCTCCCAAAACTATTCCAGCTAAGGTACCACTGATAAACCTTTTGCGTGATTCTTTGGAGAATCTTCTCTCCATCCTGTTGAGTTCTTTTTCCATTTCCTCTATGCTTACATTTACCGCTACAGGCTCCACTTGTAGGATGGATTCTTCCGCTTTCATCTCTACCTCTTCTACTGCAAGCTCTCTGTAGCTTTCTGTTTCTTGCTCTTTATTTCTGCTACTTGTGTTTGCATCCTGCTCTTCAAATTGATTTTTTCTTTCATTTTCAAAATTATTCAAACGAATCGCCTCCAAGGAACTAAAATATAGGATTAAAATTGATATATATTACTTACCCTGTCCCTATACAGTAAATCTAGTTCTATGTCTCTTCCTACAATAATTTTTTTGTTTTCTAAAATATTTTTTACTGTTGCGATCGCTAGTTCAGGAAAATTATTTTCCTTGCTCAAATGGGCAAGTAATATGGATTTTACATTTTTGTGTACCAGCTCAACGATGGCATTCCCTGCGGCTTCATTGGATAGATGCCCCATATTTGAAAGGACTCTTCTCTTTAAGCTATAGGGATAGCTGCCAGCCTTCAGCATTTCTTCATCATGATTCGATTCTAATATGACGAGATTGGAGCCCTCTATTTCACCTATAACATCTTCGCTTATATACCCGAGGTCTGTAGCAATGCTTATTTTAATATCCTTTTTCTTAATACTGAATCCAACGGGTTCATTGGCATCGTGAGAGATTCTATAAGGCCGGATGTTAAAGTCTCCAATATAAAAATCTTCGTTGGATACAAAGTTTTTTATATTTTCCTCCTTAACTTTTCCAATCTTACAGCCCATCCCTTCCCATGTTCCAGTATTCGCATAAATGGGAACATTATACCTTCTAGATAATATACCAACACCATTGATATGATCGCTGTGCTCGTGACTCACTAGAATCGCCGAAAGGTTTCTAGGATCTACATCAACTTCTTTCAGCTTATTTTCTATTTGCTTGCCACTCAGCCCTGCATCTATTAATATGAAATGATCTTTATCATGGACCAAATGGCAATTACCGCTACTCCCACTTGCTAAAGAGCAAAAACGAACTGTCATATTTACTGCCTCCAATTTATCCTTATTATATCGAACAATCCTTAAATTAGTCTTAATTCGTTTCCTTTTTTCTTCTGATGCTTGCACCCAAGCTGATCAATTTCTGTTCCAATTGATCATATCCTCTGTCGATATAGTGAACATTTTCTATTTCGGTTTCGCCCTTCGCCGCAAGACCAGCAACGATCAAAGAAGCGCCTGCTCTCAGATCGGAAGCGGACACCTTTGCCCCTGTTAGATTTTCAACACCATGGATCACTGCTACCCTACCGTCCACCTTGATGTCTGCACCCATTCTTTTCAGCTCATCCACATGCTTAAAGCGCCCTTCAAAAATAGTTTCCGTTACAATTCCCGTTCCTTCTGCTGTGGACAACAGACTGCTCATTGGCTGTTGTAAATCCGTTGGAAATCCTGGATACACTAAGGTTTTGATGCCAACACTCTTCAATCTACCGGAAGAGATTACCCTTAAAGATTCCCCGTTTTCTATCACCGTAACACCCATTTCCTTCAGCTTTGCAGTGATGGCATCCAAGTGCTTCGGTATGACGTTATCGATTAACACATCGCCACCAGCAGCAGCGGCAGCAATCATATAAGTCCCAGCCTCTATTTGATCTGGTATCACCGTATGGATACAACCACCCAGCTTTTCTACACCTTTAATTTTTATTACATCGGTACCTGCGCCCTTAACGTCTGCGCCCATGCAGTTTAAGAAGTTGGCCATGTCCACAACATGAGGCTCCTTTGCTGCATTGTCTATAATCGTTGTTCCCTCAGCCATAACTGCTGCCAGCATGATGTTAATAGTTGCTCCAACGCTGACAACATCCAAATATATTTCTGCACCAACTAGTTTATCTGCTTCCACAGTGATAATACCATGCTCGATACTGACACTGGCACCCATTGCTTCGAATCCTTTAATATGCTGATCAATAGGTCTGCTTCCAATGGAGCATCCTCCTGGATATGCCACCTTCGCTTTTTTAAATCGGCCGAGACCAGCCCCTAAAAGGTAATAGGAAGCTCTTAGTTCCTTTGCTAAATCGTGATCTGCAAAGCAACCTTCCATGGCAGTTGTATTAATTTGCAATGTATTGGGTCTTAACTCCTTTACGTTTGCGCCCAAACTGGACAGCATATCCGCTAATATTTTTACATCACTGATTTGTGGTAAGTTATCGATTACGCAAGTATCTCCAGCCAGTACTGTTGCTGGCAGAATAGCCACTGCTGCATTTTTAAATCCACTGATTTTAACCGTACCATTTAACTTTTTTCCGCCTTCAATTATTAATTTTTCCATATATATTACTGACCTCAGTCAGTGATTCACCATCCTTCATTATAGTCTACACCCTCCATAGAGGATGTACATCATGAATATCTATTTAAATATACTATAATTCAATATTATACCAAACTTTCACAGTTTGAATTTATTATAGCATTTATTTACTTATTTGATAAGTATTATAATCTAGGATTATTTGGAAACCAACTTTATCGGCGCTTCTGCCCATTTGACGCATTCTTGCAGCTCAAATTTGTTCACTCCTTCTAGTCGTGCAAATTTGGTGCTTGTCCTATTGACCTACCCTCAATTTATTGCTTTCTTTGGTCACGTAAATCGGGTTAATTCATAAAAAAAGAAAAAGACCGCAGTCTTTTTCTTGGATTTTAATTGGTATGAATTTGCTTTAGTTTTTGTAAGCCTCTACAAAATAAGTCTTTCCGTTGTCGATGGTTATTTTCCACGATGGAAATGCAGTTCCGGATACGATTTCTTTCCAATCCGATTCCATATAGTCGGAAGGACTAAAATAATACCCCAGATTGATTTCATTTACAAATACATCGCCATCATTTTCTCCTACAATTGCACCCATGGCCCTCGTTAAAGCTTCTGCCGCAGGAATAACCGCTTTCTTCTGCTGTTGGGTTTTCTCATACTCCAGGAGCATGGCTTCCATTTTCACGACACCCCGATTGCTCACATAGACATGGATATAGCTTTCCCCCAGGAACTTATTTTTGTATTTCTGGTTATAGACTAATTTATAGACTTGTTCGTCTTCTAAATCTTCCTGTTTGCCGTAATATACTTGGGACAGTTCTATATCTGGAGTCAGTAAATCATTCTGCTTTAAAAAATCATTACTCATCTTATTGACCGTTTTTTCATTCAGTACAAAATGTTTAACATTTCCATCATAATTCATATATTGGATTCGTTTTCCACCGTCTATGATTAATTCCTTGTCCTGGCCCTTAAAGATTTCCTTCTTTAAAATTTTATCCTCCAAGGTCTGATTTTGCCGCTGATAATTTTTGCCTAAAAGCTTTGAAGCTGTCTGTTCAGCATCAAATACATGGTATCTTACCATCAATATCGGCAGAGAAACAATCTCTCTGGGAATATTCACATTCAAGTAAATGGCATTATTATTTAGGTGCTTTTCAACATCCATTACATATTCATCCGTAATCATTTGACTTTCCTGTTCACCAAAAAACTTACTTTGCAAACTATATGTCAGAAAAATATTTGTTACGATGAAGGCTACAATTAAAATATTTTTTGCTTTGGACCAATCCATAGAATTTCACCACCATCACTTGAAGGTAACATTATTCGAAGAGCCTCTACCTATTAAATCACCAGTATAGCTGTCAAAGTAATAAACATCGCCTTTAATTTTAACACGCCAGCTGGGCTTTAGAATCTGTCCCTTATATTCTTCCATGGTATCAAAATAAACCATCCTTACCTCTTCTATGTTTTTTAATATCTCTGATATTTTGCTGCTATCATCCATTTCTTCTTCTGGTTGAACTCCAGTGTTAAAATATTCGGTCTTTAAATTTTTAATATTTTTATCAATGATGCTTGGGAAATTAATTACCAATTGCTCTGGCGTAAAGCCTTTGATATCCATCAATTTCCGTACAGAGCTTCGATATACCTTTACCTTGTCACCGTAAACCTCCACCTCTATGGGCTGCTTTACTTCACTATCCTTCGTCTCTACAGAATAGCCCCCGATGCGGTAGCTAAAGCCAAATAAGTATCCAGTGTTATCGGAGGTTTTTTTAATCTCCTTTAAATACAGATTATCCAATGAATCTCTTTTCTGAAGCATAAATTCTACAGCTGCATCTAAAGAGTCTACAATGTTTGTACTAGATATATTCCCAATCTCCTCATTGTACTCCAGAGCACCTTTGCTGCTAATACGGAGGGTTTTTTCACCGTACCCATAAATATAAACCACAGCACCATTGGCCTCTCTGATACTTTTTACGAAATCAAAGCTTTTATTGAAGAATTTTTTTGCTTTTTCTATCAATATGAGATCATCCGTTATATCAATTTCGCTTTCTACAACGGTCTGCGTAGCTAAAGTAGAATAGGTAACAGGTATGGGCGTGTAGTTGCCTCCCTGTTCATCGAGATGAGAAAAGATAGGGTGATATTTAATGTGTTCAACTTTTGCCAAATCATCAATAAAGCCTATAAGTGCAGAGTTTTCTTCATATTTTGGAAGCTTCACTTCAAATACATTTTCTTCATTATCTACAATATAGATTGTACCTCGATTCAAAGCAGGAATCAGTATTTTATTAATTACCTTTACGTTCTTAACAATTTTATTGTCGAAGGAATCAAAATGCGAAGACACCAGAATCGCTGGCGTATTCTTAGGGAACTCTAGTTCGATGGATTTTAAAAGATTACTCTGCACATAGCTTTCCTTTGAAACTGATTTTATTTCTGCATCTCCTAAAAAGTAGCTCTTGAGAATATCTTTGCTTTCATTCCAAACCATATCCAGGTTGGAGGATAAAATTGTATATTGATTCGTTCTTTTATCTCCAGCACCAAAGCTGACCACAACTGCACTGGGGGAAACAATTTTCTTGCGTTCTTTCGAAACCGCCATTGTATTGATTCGCCCATCTGTCGCTTCAGATTTAAAAATCTCCATTGGATATGGAAACCACAACTGCTGTGTTAGAAAAATACTAAGACACACTAAAACTGAAAGAATTAGGGTCTTTAGTCGCTCCCTATTCATGGCTTATCACTCCAAACCCTATGGCCTTTTTCCTACACCTAGAGTAGAGTTGTTTACGATCTTCTCAAGTAGTACTTTTACTTCCTCTACATTCATAACGTTGACATGCCTTACAACACTATCTGTTAACCCATTTTTATATTCCGCTGTAAATTCTATTTTATTCAGTCCTGATTTTAGCTCTATTTCTGCCCATCCCATTTGAATTTCACCAATGGTCACTTCAATCAGCTCATGAGTTAGAACATAGTTTTCCTCTTCTCCCTCTTTACTGGTATTATGATAAACCGCTATGGATACCTTTGTGTCCTTAGGGGCTTTAAAAGATAGAACTAGGTTTGTATTGCTTGTAACAAAATCCTTTTCTGGAATAACAACTTCAAAAGATTCTTTGATCGTTTCTGCTTTTTTATCGTTATTTTTTGTGGCATTTAAATTTGTATTGGTAGGAGTTGCATAGGACATGATATTAGATGTACCTAAAACAGTACATATAATTGTACCTGCAACAATTTTCTTTATCATATTAATTCCTCCTGTAAAACTACTATATGAATTCTCTTTCATTATATACAAGTAATATTACAATTATATTACAATGAAATTAAATTTGAATTACACATTATATTCCTTTTGTAGTGTGATCTCAGTTACAGGTAGTTTTGTATGAACCTCCGTTCCATGCCCTTCCTCGCTAAATATTTCAATGGTCCCTTCGTGTGCCTCTATGATCTGCTTTGCGATGGATAATCCAAGACCTGTCCCACCCATTTCTCGAGATCTGGCCTTATCTACCCTGTAGAATCGCTCAAAAATTCTGGCGATATCCTCCTTCGGTATACCAATTCCAGTATCTCTAATTTTTAGCGTAACGACGCCCTCGTCCACTATCAAATCTACAATGATTCTTCCACCTTCTGGGGTGTACTTAATACTGTTGCTCAAAATATTTAAAATCACCTGCTCTATTCGGTCTTTATCAGCATAGATATGCACTGGTTCATCCTGTAAATGCGTAATAATCTCTTGAGCCTTATTTTTTGCAGAAACATCTATTTTTAAAATACTATTTTCTATAATTTCATTTAAATTTACTTCTTTTTTATTCCAATTAGATTTTTTGTAGTCTAAATTCGATAACTGTAACAAATCCCGAACCAATCGAGCCATTCGCTCTGCTTCTCCGTCTACAACCTGTAAAAAGCTTGTAGCCAATTCCGTGTTTTCCAAAACGCCATCTAACAGAGTTTCCGTATAGCTTTTTATGGTTGTTAATGGGGTTTTTAGCTCATGGGAAACGTTGGCAACAAATTCCTTTCGCATATTTTCCAGCTTTTGCGCGCTGGTTACATCTTGCAGCAAGAGAATAATGCCACCTAGAGCACCATTTTCGTTGATAAAGGGTGCATAGCTCGCCTCTAAAATGACGCCATCTTCTACATAGAGCATTCTCTGCCCCGTCTGATTTTCTGACATTTCTAGCAGATAGTCCATTTCAAATTCTTCGTCATACGGTTTAAATATTTCATTAAAATTCCTTGGGGCCAGCTGACCCTCTTCTATGTTTAGCATTTCCATCGCCTTAGGATTCACATGGAGGATCTCACCCTCTTTTGTAGCCGCTATAATCCCATCTGCCATGTACGTGATAATCGTATCCAATTTTTGCTTCTCGCTGCTTACTTCTTGCAATACTCCTTTTAACCGTGCAGTTAAATAATTAAACATATTGGCAAGCTGCCCGATCTCATCATCGGATCGGACTTCAACAATCTGTTCAAAGTCACCCTTTGCCATTTGAGCCGCTTTAACAGTTACATCATTAATAGGGCCTGTTATACTTTTCGCAATAAAATACCCTAAGAAAATGGTGATAAAAAGCGCTAAAAAGGTAGCCTTCATTATAATCGTTTTAGATTCTTCTAGAGTTTTATAGATATCCTCTAAGTTGCTCTTTAGGTAAATAACCCCTGCAATCCGATTGTTCTCGTCATGAATCGGCACTACCATATGCTTAGAGCTGTTCAGCTTATTCCCTTCATCGATATGATCTTTCTCTGCGGGCCCGCCACTAAGAGCCTTTAATATCAGCTCCGATTCTAAAAATTGCGTCGCATTCGTATCTGCACTATTTTTTGTATAAAGTGGATTCGTACTAAATATAATAGAAAAATTGCTATCATTCTTTATGATGGTAATACCCATCCCCATCTGTTCATAGCTTCTAATATTTTCTTCCACTTCCATAGGGTTATTCTGCCAATCAATGGTCTTTAAGGAAGTAATCACTGTATTTGCAAGACTGGATAGATTATCGCTGACAACACCCAAATGGTATTGTTCAAACTGCTGCATTAAAAATACACCGATAATCACCATTGCCATAAACACCAGAAGAAAATAGATGGTAATAAACTTCCATCTAATGCTTTTAAACATCGTTACGCCCTCCTGAAGTAGTATCCTACGCCTCTTTTAGTCATAATATATTCAGGTTCTGCGGAATTGTCCTCCACCTTTTCCCTCAATCTTCTTACAGTTACGTCTACAGTACGAATATCGCCATAATATTCATATCCCCATACCTGCTTTAAAAGCTGTTCTCTAGTAAATACCTGCTCTGCCTGAAGGGCCAAAAATTTTAGAAGTTCAAATTCTCTAGAGGTAAGCTCTATGACCGTATCATTCTTTCTTACTTCATACTTAGAAAAGTCGATAACGATTCCCCCTGTTGTAAATATTCCCTCCAGATTGCTTCCAGAACCACTTTCAGTTCTTCTCAGGTTGGCTTTGACTCTAGCCAGAAGCTCTCTCATACCGAATGGTTTGGTAATATAATCATCGGCTCCCATTTCCAGACCCAGTACCTTGTCGACTTCTTCTTCCTTCGCTGTCAGCATCAAAATTGGTACGGAAGAGCTTGCACGAATTTTTCTACATACTTGAAAACCATCCAGCTTAGGCAACATCACGTCTAGCAGCACTAAATCTGGGTTCAATGTCAACGCCTTATTGACACCGTCCTCCCCATCATAAGCCACCAAAACCTTATAGCCCTCTTTCTCTAAGTTAAACCTTACTATATCAGAAATCGGTTTTTCATCCTCAACAATCAAAATATTCTTTGCCACGATGCAATCACCTCTTATATTTGTTAATCGCTTCTTAATGCTTTCTATTTAAATTCAATTTTTCCTTCTAATTCCTTAGAATAAATATAAAAATTCATCGAAGGAATGGCCTTGCCCTAAAAGACGAATGACCTCCATCAGCTTCTCTAAACCGTGCTGGTCCACAAATCCTTTAACCAATCGAAAGGATTCTGTATAAGCCCAATATTGATTTAGACGCTTAAAGTTTGAATTTAGTTCCTCAATTGAATAAATTTTTTTCGAAAAATCAATTTCTTGTCCCCATTGATAGCCATCAATTTGGTATTCAAAGTATAGGCTCACACCCTCAGTAAACCAAATTGGGAAATTGCCTCTGCCTACATGATCTGTAAAGAGATGGGCCAGCTCGTGAAGCACAGGACCCTCCCTATAGAAAATCTCCTTTAGGTTCTGGCTTTCTGCTGCCCAAAGCTCAGGGTCTGCAATGTGGATGCTATCCCCATAGTAAACGCCCATAGGCGGATCCCCTTTATTGAGCATGGTTGTACGCATCATTAAATCTGTATCCTTATATATTACAATCAATATCTTTTCCTCGAAATCGTACTGAAAAATATCTGCCACAGAGCCATACTTATCTTCCGCAGTCTGAATGATCAGATCTAGGGTTTTCTCATCGATATTCTCATACCGGTAAATAAATGTATCGGTTTCTATTTCGCTAAAATTCCGGGTCTTATATAGAACAATTCTATTTTCTACAGCCCTGATAAATGGCCTTACAGCACCGATGACACCGAACCTATTGGATACATATAAAGATGTCATACCTAGCCATATTGTAAATAAAACAATGGGTATCCCTTTCAAGGAATGAAGCTTTCGCCTTCTTTCTATCATCACTGAATATCACCCCTTCTATGATTATGTATGGGGTTATTTATTTTCACATTATATCATATCGACCTATAAATCTCTATCAATAGCGCATTAGGAATATATACCATTAATTCGATATATTCCTTACTTTTCTATCACCTCTTTTCCATTTCTGCATAATTTATAACTATAAGGATCAAGAAGAGGAGATCTGTTCTGACCTCAAATATAAAAGAAAATCGATTCGTTTATGTTTATAAATTTTATATTGCACTCAATTTAAAATCTTGTTTTAAATTTTAGGTGCTTAAAGGAGGACATATTGTGTTTGGATATAGAGATGTTGTAGAAGATTTAGTAGTGGACCGGCTGCTAAATACAAAAGAAGATGCAATTCCAATTATTATATCTGGTAGGGATTGTAATTGTGATGACCTAGAAGCTTTTGTTTCAAGAATGGGGGGAAAAGTCAAATATAAGCTACCCATTATTAACGCTATTGCAGCTTATATGCCTTCCGTCAATGTGAAGTCCATGGCAATGGAGCGTGTCACTGAAAAAATTTATCTCGACGATTATGCCTATAAGCTAATGGATATCGCCTCCGTAACTGTCGGTGCTGACCTTGCCAATGAAAGAGGGTTGACAGGAAAAAATGTCTCCATTGCTGTTGTAGATACTGGCGTATTTCCCCACCGAGATTTAACTACGCCAAACAATAGGATTGTTGCATTTAAAGACTTTGTTGGTGAAAAAAGAGAACCTTATGATGACGATGGACACGGAACCCATGTTGCAGGTATTGTCGCTGGGAATGGCTTTTCCTCAAAAGGAAAATATATGGGTATCGCACCAGATGCCAATATTGTAGGTGTAAAGGTTTTAGGCGGTGACGGTGGGGGAAGTATTTCCGATGTCATTGCAGGGGTTCAGTGGGTCATTCAAAACAGGGAAAAATACAATATTAAAGTGATGACTTTGTCCTTAGGAACAAAGCCAAAGGGCTCCTATACAGAGGATCCTTTATGCAAGGCTGTCCATATGGCTGTAGATTCTGGCATCACAGTCGTTGTTGCAGCTGGTAATAGCGGGCCCAATCCTTCCACAATAACTTCTCCTGCCATCAGCCC
This sequence comes from Alkaliphilus oremlandii OhILAs, assembly GCF_000018325.1. GTDB lineage: Bacteria > Bacillota > Clostridia > Peptostreptococcales > Natronincolaceae > Alkaliphilus_B > Alkaliphilus_B oremlandii. The sequence goes on from NC_009922.1 coordinate 3,030,222, forward strand.
TAAAGTAATTACAGTGGGTGCCTGTGATGATAGAAAGGCCTCTAATTCTAAAAATATTACCATAGCAAATTTCTCTAGCCGCGGTCCAACGCCGGATGGCTTAAAAAAACCGGATATCCTTGCTCCAGGTGTTGGAATTAACTCCTTAGCAAATAAACAAGGAGAATACCATACCCTATCTGGAACATCCATGGCAACTCCAGTTGTTGCAGGGTGCGCTGCATTGCTGTACGAGAGTAACCCCCATATTACACCTGGGGCAATCAAGGAAACTTTGTTATCCAATGCCCATAGCTTAGGCCTAAAACCCGAGGAGCAAGGAAATGGGGTATTGAATATTCGCAACATCGCCAACAAAATAGAGCCTGTGAAAAAGCCGAATCCGTCCCATCCCAATAGCTTCAGCAGTGGTTCATTTTTATCAGATAATCTATTTATCATCCTCTTGATTGTAATTATTATATTGCTGCTATAAACGAAGACTCAGCTTCCCTAGGAGCTATCCAAGTTTTATATAAATTGAAGCCATTGACAAGTCAATGGCTTCATAATTTTTTTAAAAAACTGTTTGATTTTCTTTTCTATCCAGTGCTATAAGCCTAAATCATTATACCAAAGCAATGCATCGATATAAGCGTTAAAAACAATATTACTATCTAAACCTAATTCGTTGGCATAAGTAGAAAATTCGTCCCATTGTCCTTTTTCATAGGCAATCATCATCTTGTAGATATCCCCCAAATCTCCCTCTCCCTCTACTAAGGCCGCTTTTATTCCCTTCGCTACCTTCAACTCCTCTAATACATTCTCCATAGGCCTTTTTAATATAACATCCAATAAAGAAAATAGGCCCATCAAAAAAAATCGCTCCGATTGTTTTTGATATCGGCTATTGAGTGCGATTCGTTCTAAAAACCTAGAGCGGATCAGAGATAATCGGGTCAGTTCATCGGGGGCGTCTTGCCCCACAGTATTCACAATAGTCATGTATATCCATTTCTTTATTTCATTTTCTCCAAGAGCTACAACGGCATGTTTCACGGATTTAATTCTATGTCTAAATCCAAAGGCTGCAGAATTCACCAGTTTCAATAGATTGTAGGTAAGCGCCAAGTCCTTAGAAACAATACTTGCGATCTTATTGAAGTCAATATCCTTATGGTTGATTCGATTGGCTAGCTGTATGCAAGTTATATTCATGGGCTGTAGCTTTTGGGATATTACAATTTCTGGCTTGCTGAAAAAATATCCTTGAAATAAAGAGAATCCCAGCTTTTTAGCGTATTCAAAATCCGCTCTCGTTTCTACCTTCTCTGCTAATAGCACCACATCTTTGTTTTGTAAGTACCGACTGATTTTCTTAATCTCTTTTTTGGAGGATAATAAAAAGTCAATTTTTATAATGTCTGCTACCTCGATCAATTCTTCATATTCTGGTTTGTATACAAAATCATCTAAGGCAATTTGATATCCTACCTCTTTTAAATATTTGCTATTGGCTAGCAGTTTCTCACTGGGCAATATGTCTTCCAATATTTCTATTACAAGGTAGTCATTTGAAAAAAGTGTGACAGTTTCATCGTCCATTAGGTTTTCTGTAAAGTTAATGAATACTGGCTTTCCTGTGGTAAGGTTATCAATACCAAAGGTCTGAAAGGTATTAAAGATGACCTCTCTTGAAGCTTCATCCCCATTAATTTCATCAAATTTATTTACAAACCCACTTCTATAAAGAATCTCATACGCAACAACACTTTGCTCCGTATCAAAAATAGGTTGACGAGCTAAAAATACTTCCATAATCCTCAACTTCACCCCTTATACTGCACTATATTAACATTTTAATATACTTCGATCGGTTCTGATCTATACCACCTCTATAGTATTACAAGCTCCGTTAATACAATCCTATTTTTTCCGTCTTCCTTTGCCTTCTTTAAATTCTTATCTGTTTCATATAGGATGCTCTCCAGATCCTTAACAGCAGATTTTACGATGCAAGAGCCCATACTGATGGTGATGTGTAAGATCTCCTGATTAAATAAAATCTCCATGTTTTCCACCGCATCTTTAATTTCATTCATCATCTTAATTGCCAGCTCATAATCCGCATTTTTTAATATAATGAAGAATTCGTCGCCACCGTACCTTGCAATCCAATCCTGATTATTTCTAATTTTTGATTTTACTGTGCTGGCTAATTCCTTTAATACCATATCGCCAGCCAGGTGGCCATGGACATCGTTAATCTCCTTAAAGCAATCGATATCCAACATGATGACGGTTAAAGTATCTTTATCCCTTCTCACGCTCTCCATTTCCATCGGCAGCTTTTGATTGATATATCTTCGGTTGTACACCTTCGTTAAATCATCACTTATAACTTTTCTATTGAGCTCAGATATGATGCTGTTCTTTTCGTTCCCACTTAACCCAACAAGGTCTCCAATAATGCCTGTTTCTGTGATGTTCTTCAAGAACTCCATGGTATAGGCGCACTCCTCAATAACAATCGGTGCTGCCATCACCAGATACACTTCGTCGTTTCGATACTCAATTTTGGTCACTGTGTTTTTTTCTCGAGTAACCTGAGTCGATATGCAATTATCACAGGCTTTTCCTTTCTTCCAAAATTCATGGCAACGTTCTCCATGAACGAAAGCATATCCATCTAAATTTTGATAGACCACTTGATTCGTACTGGGATCTACAATTCGAACAATATCGAATAAGGCCTCCAGTGCGGATAAATAATTCGATATATCATTTAGATTAAAATGTATCATACCAAACAACTCCTCATACATTCCTTATGCAGCATCTATTGATGCAGATAATTTTATTCAGGTAGGCATTCTCCGTTGTTTCTATGGAATACCTCCAACTTATTCTTCAATTCTTCCGACACTGTTCTTAATTCCTTGCTGACATCTTCTAGCTTTAAAGTACTATGGTCTTGTTCTTCTACTTTTGCAGTAACTTCCTCTGTGTTTGCATGGTTTTCCTGTGCAATAGCGCTTAAATGCTCTACTACTACTGCAATTTCATCCTTTCTTAGATTGAGGATATGGCTATTTTCATTGAGTGCTTCTATGACATTTTTGGTCTTTTCTATTTCGTCTCTTATATCCTGGAACTTTTCTCCGGTCTCTTGTACACTCTCTGTTTGGTGTTCTATTTCTTCTCGAACCTTTTCCATTACATCTACAGCTTCCTCAGAACCTAATAGCAGGTCCTTTATCAGTGCCTCTATTTCTAGCACAAATAGACTGGATTCCTCTGATAATTTTCTAATCTCATCTGCAACCACTGCAAATCCTCTACCGTATTCCCCTACTCGAGCGGCTTCTATACTGGCGTTCAAGGCCAATAGATTTGTTTGACTGGATATTCCTTTTATTTTTGCGCTGGCCTCTTTTATTTGACCTGCATTCAAATAGGATTGATCGATGACACCCTTTACCTGTTGAATACCATCGTTACTCTTTTGCGTATGCTCTATCAGCGCTTCTATAATCTCATTTCCCTCTTCCTTATGCTTATCGATATCCTCAATTCTTAAATTCAACATCTCCAATTTTCTTCGCTCCTCATCAATTGTTTCTTTCAATAGATTCAGTTCGTCCAACCCCTTGGCGGTTTCATATGCCTGTCTTTCACTGCCACGTGCAATCTCCTCTACAGCAACTACAATTTCTTTACTTCCCATACCATAGATACTGCTCAACTGCTGTAAAATTTCCCCCGTCATTAAGAGCTCTTCACTGTTCTCACCCAAAGTTTTCATAATATCCCTCATATTCTTAGAGGATTCAATTAAAACCTGGTTCGTTTCAAATATTTCGTCCCTAAAGGCAACCTTAAGCTCTTTTAAGTTTTCAAAGTTTCCTTCCCCAAATTCCTGTGCATTCTCTCTGACTACCTTCATTTTATCGCCCACTAATCTTTTGATTAAATAAACAAATATTCCCAGGGCAATGATTACACCAAGGAGTGGCACCATTAGCTTCTTTAGCACTTCCGTTCTGGCCTCTGCCACGATGGCATATTCGTCTAATAAACTCACCACATAAAGGCTTTCCCATTTTTCAATTCTCCCATAATACGCTTTTCCATCCAATACAAACTGCTTTTCTCCGATCAACTTGCCATTAAGCCCCTGCTCTTTTATCTTTTCTTCACTTTCCAAAGAATAATTCAATATATCTTCATAGATCAATGCTTCTCCATCTTTCATCTTAAAATCATAGCGCTCCCTATAATTTGGATCAGAATGTAATTTTATTTCGCCACTATTGTTAAATGCTACAAAAAACCCTTCATTGCCAATATGAAGTCCTTCTATATAGTTTTGTGCCGATAGCATGTGATTCAGTTCCTGATCATAGGACTGGGTATCCTTCTTGGCACGGGTGGCAGAAGCTACGGCATCAATGCCTTTAGGCTCCGTATTGCTGATAGAAGTGACCGTACCCGTTTCTACATGTTCTATCTCTTTTGATTTTTCAAGATAGGGCTGTATATAGGTATTTACACGACTGGCAGAGGTTAGGGCATCCATTGCCACTTTATTGATATTTTGTAGATTCTTTCGCTCCGTACGGATGGCTACATTGATATATCCATCTAAAGTGATATAGGCCAGAATCCATACAAACATCAAAAATATCATGGAAATAACCAATACTATTTTTGCACTGAGACTTATATACTTTACATTCGTGTTCAATTTCTTTTGCATTTCTTCAAACCCTTCCTTTCCAGCATCTATTCCTAGAACTTTCTCAAAGCTTTTAGTAATATGTTCTCTTTAGGAGAATCCTATTAAATTATATAGAAGGGTTCTGAACAAATTCTGAACAAATGCTGAACAAGGCAGTTTAATTTTTACTACAGATGTATTGTTTTATATCCACAAAAAAACACTAAAATTACACACTTTTCATTGCATAACTTTAGTGTTTCCCTACTCCGTTGTTTAGATATCCATGGGCAGATCCCCCATATATTTTTTATATAGATCTACGGTTTTTTTCATTGGTCTCAGTTTCATTTCTATCCAAAGGTTTTTAATGTAATGGTTGAAGAAAGTTTCCAGGGATAATCGCTTATTCTGTTTGCCATAGTAGTGAATCATCATTTGAGCCACATTCTCATTAAAAGAATCCATGGCATAGAGCTTATCCAAGCAGGCCTTTACGTTAATCGTTACGAGGCCCTTCCCAAGCTTCTCCGTTACAAATTTCTCTAGGATATTAAAAACCCTTTCACGATAGGTCTGCTGGAGCTCTATGGCCCAGCAGTACCCTTCCTCTTCTAAAAAATCCCCTTTGTAAATCCTCAATATGTTTTCGATATCCCTATCTCCATATCTTCTGGACTCCGATATTCGATTAAGTTCTTGGACATCGGAGTGAATCGGTACATCCAGCTGGTAGCTGTCATTAAAATATATAATTGCGTTTGGATACCCTAATCTTTCCAGACTTTTTCTAAGCTGATAAATCGTTGTATGCAGAAGGGTCGTTGCTTTATCCACCTCTCTATTGGGAAAAATATCCTCTATGATCAACATTTTAGGAACCGCCATCTCCTTTTTACTCAACAAATAGGCGAATAGCTCCTTAGACTTCTGCGTACGCCACGTGATGGGATTGTTGCTGTGATCCAGTACCTCAAAGCTAGCAAATTCCTTCACCGTCAAGCTATTGTGCAATAAATTGGCTCCATGGCTTTCCTCTAAATTCTTTCTCAACCTTTGGATGGCTTTACTCAGGCGATTTTCTTGAATTGGCTTTAATAAATAATCGATTGCATTGATTTCAAAAGCATCTACAGCGTATTGAGAATACGCTGTAATAAATACGATTTCTAAAGAGCCTACTTCCTTTATAAAAACATTGGCCAGCTCCAATCCATTGATTCCCCCACCCATCTCAATATCTAAAAATACGGCATCGGGCTGTACAATTTTAACTTCCTTTAAAGCCTCTAAGGGATCTGTATAGCTACCAACAATCTCTATATCTTCATAGAAAGCAACCTTATGTTTCAATACCTCCAATGCAATAGGTTCATCGTCAACTAAAATAGCCCTCACCATGCATCACCTCCGGAATCGTAATCTCTACTTTTGTACCTGCGCCAGGCTTGCTATCCAATACCAATGTTGCACCCTTTAATCTCTTTATTTTTTCCATTACATTGCTCAGCCCAATCCTTTGACTATTTCCACCCAGCAGTTCCTTCTGCTTCTCCAATGTCATACCGATTCCATTATCTTCAATCCCTATGCGGATAAAGCCTTTTTCTTCTCTCTTTGCAGTAATTCGGATGGTCACCGTATCGTTTTTGGCTGAAATACTATGGTGCACAGAATTTTCTACGATGGGTTGTAATGTCAGAGGTGGAATCATGGCCTTTAGATCTTCCTCCAAATCAAATTCTAAGATCAATCTTTCGTCAAATCGCATCTTCTCTATTTGAAGATATGCAGTGATCAGCTCCAACTCCGATTTTAAGCTGATGAGTCCATTTTTTCTATGGACATCTAGCTTACCTCTAAAATAGATGGATAGGTTATTTAAAGCATCTCGTACCTTTTCTGAGTCCATATAGCTGAGGCCAATAATCGTATTGATGGTGTTGTAGAGAAAGTGTGGCGATATCTGCGAAAAAAAATATTGAAATTCTTTTTCTAAATCTTCTTCAACAGATTTTTTCATTAGCAGCAAGGACTGAATCCTGGACTTCAGCTCCTCAGAATCCATGGGCTTTCTCTGAAAATCATTGGCACCATAATCAAATGCATTCATTAGATCCGCCGCTCTTCCCGATGCAGTTAAAATTAAAATAGGAAGTTCCCCCATGGAATACTTCTGACGAATGATACTACAGACCCGATCTCCCGACATATCTGGCAGCATTAAATCTAATATGATCAAATCGACCTTTTCCCTCTCCAAGATCTCCAAGGTCTCTTTTCCACTGTCTGCCACCATTCCATTGAACCCTAGCTGCCTTACAATATCCAGCAGGATTCTTTGGTTCAGAAATTCATCATCTACAATTAAGATCATTGGCTTTCCTAGATTGTTTTTCTTTTCCTGCAGCAGCTTCGGTGGGGAATCTGCAAATCGTTCTGCTTGTACCCTCGCTTCTTCAGCGGCAGCAATTTCACTTTGGTTTTCTACCGCATCATCATCAATTGGTAACGTAAACCTGAAGCAAGAGCCTTTTCCATAGACGGATTCTACCTCGATTGTCCCACCCTGACTCTCCACCAAATGCTTTACAATGGATAACCCCAATCCCAGCCCCTGTTCCGCCTGTCCTTCTCCATTTCTTTGGTAGAAGATTTCAAAGACTTCCTTTAAGGATTCTTTCTCTATACCAATGCCAGTATCCGACACTGTAATTTCAATTTGTTCAGCAGCTGCAGATGCAGAAACGACGATTTCACCATCCTTGGTGTATTTGATGGCATTGTGAACCAGGTTGTAAATAATCTGACGAAACTTATCCGAGTCTGCTCTCATTGCTGGAAATGTGCTTGGAATCTTATTTTTCAATAGAATGGAACTATTTTCTGGGATTAGAATTTTCATTTCCTTTAAAATATCTTCTACGATCTTATAGGGTTCCACGGACTGCAACCGCAACCTGATTTCACCTTTTTTTATTTGAGAAGCATCTAATAAATCCTCTACTAAACGGGTCAAGCGTTGACCTTCTCGATGAATAAAAAATAACTCCTCTTGTTGCCTGGCATTCAATGTCCCCTTTTTTCCCTCCAGCAAGTTTTTTGCTAGATTCAATATCACGTGTAGAGGTGTTCTTAATTCATGAGATGCCTTTGCTAAAAACTCATCTTTTAGTCGATCGTACCGAATCTGCTTTTCTGAAAGAGCAATGACATTTTGGTAATCCAACTGAAGACGGTGGCTCATTAGCGAGGCGATGCTCAGCATCAGTAGTAAAATCAACAGAACGGCGATGTTTCCCAAGTCGACCTCAAATATGATCTTCAATACCATGATGAACCAATAGGAACACATTGTAGTTATAATGGTCAATATATATTCTGAAGAATCTGATTTATTATATATTTCCTTTAATAAAATATAAAAAATATGACTGTATCTTACCATTAAAACACCTAAAAAAATAACATGTAAAAATCTCTTATAAATAAATATAGGGTCATTGGGATTATAACGTAAAATTGCTAAAGCAATAAAAATTATAATAGGAATCTGATGTATCAACTTATTCCTACTGGTATTTTTAAAGAAATAATGGGTAAATTTCGTAAGACAAGCCGTTACCATGATCATGGATGTAACTTGAATTGCAATTCTAGTTTCATAATTATAGTTGTATACCAGATCCAAAACCTGCTCGTTCATAATCGATAAATACATTGCCATAAAGAAACTCATTCCACTGAAATATGCTAAATACGGCTCTTTTTTCCGCTGGGAGTATATAATAAGAAAATGTACACACAAAGTTAAGCAAACTGCAATCATTAATACATCCAATGCACGATCCTTATTGTTGACCTTCATAATGGATTCAAACGTTCCAAATTCAATAGATTTAATGATTCCCCCTACTTTGTAATCATAGTTTGAAACATGAAGGATTAGTTCAATTTCTCTATTTAAGCTATTTCCTGCCCCTACTCTGTATTTGCTATCTCTCTCAAAGTCCTCTCTGTTGATAGAGGAGTTTCCCATGCGAATCGTCGCCTGCCCATTTAAATAAACACGGCTGGCCATCCGTATGGTTCTCGTCTTGATGGCATATACTCTGTCCTCCGGAACCTTGATAACCAGTCGATAGGTCCCTGCACCATCAGCAGATCCGTCTTCATTGAGATAGGTATTCCATGGACCGGGAATCTGTACATATTTTTTAATCTGCTCATATTCTCTAAGATCCTTATTCTGTATTCCACTGGGCTCAAGGAAAACCCCCGGGTAAAATTCCCATTCTCCATCTAATTTAATATTTTTTTTCAGTCCCCACTCCTGAAGGTCCATTCTTCCTTTCTCCGCCTTGGAAGAATCTTCTTCTTTCCAAAGGTTAATCTTTATCAGATAGAGACCTACGATGAAAATGATGAACAATGAAATTATGATAGATATCCTATACTTTGTTTCTAGTTTTTTACGTTCCGACACATAATCACCTTTCTCTATCCATATTAAAAAACATCCTAGTTTATACCGCTAAATCATTATTACCCTGAACTACATTTTACTATCAACGATTTTGCTCAAAATCAAATCCATTCTCTCCTTTGGGAGTCTTACACCCTACGGAATAGAAAACTCCCTTTAAATTTCATACACCCAAGATAGAAAAAAGCCACTATTCCCAATGATTCTTTGAATCCTTTCGAGATAGTAGCTTTTTTATAGAACTATTTAAAATGTCTGTTTAATATCTTACAAAACTTTGTGGGTTCACAGGGGTACCGTTCTTTCTTACCTCAAAGTGAAGATGAACGCCCGTGCTGTTTCCTGTATTTCCCATTTCAGCAATCTTTTGTCCTTTATAGACACGCTCCCCTTTATTTATCACGATTTTACTATTATGGGCATAATATGTTTGGTATCCATTTTCATGGTCGATAATCACTAGGTTTCCATAGCTTCCCTGTCTACCTGCAAAGGATACTCTTCCTGCATCTGCTGCCGTAACTGTAGTGCCCTTAGAGGAGGCAATATCAATTCCTGTATGTCTTCTTCCCCATCTCATGCCAAAAGGTGATGTCAATCTGCCCCTTGTTGGGTTTGTAAATACACCGGTTGCCATTGTAGCAGGTCTTTCCTTCGTTCCTTGGGCGATAACTCTTGTTTTAGGTTGGGAGATTATTTTTTCTTCCAAGACTTCCATATTAAGCTCTACACCATTTTCTTTCACAAGATATGCCTTTACTTCACGCTGTCCGTTTTCACCCTGAACGGTTATTTTCTTATCTCCTTCATATAAAGAAGGTGTTTTTTCATATTCTGTTTCAAAAGGAATTGCCTCTACAAGTTCTACATATTCCTTCGTTCTTACAGATACCAGAGGCTTTGGTACGATTAAACTAAGCTTTTGACCAATTTGTATCTTTTGTGGATTTAAGCCGGGATTTGCTTTTTCTATATCTGACATTTTTAAACCGTATTTTTGGGCGATGGTCCAAGGATTCTCGCCTTTCATAACCTCATGAATCTTTTCTTCATCTGTGCCTATTGCAATTTTTTGTAACGCCTCTTCAACAGTTATAATATCGCTCAGCTCTGCACCAACTTCAACGATCTCTACTTTCTCAGCAAATTCAATAGCATCGTATTCCGTTTCTCCCTTCTCTAAAAAAGGAGCTTTTACATCGGCTAGTATACCTTCTGCCGTTTTACTATCCTTCACAATAGCAACTGTTTCTCCGTTCACTACAATCGCAGCTGCCTTTAGCTGAATATCTATTTGAGATTTAATGTTTTTTATGATCTCATCCAACTCTGTAATCTGAGCTTTCTTCACCTCTGACTGGACAAAGATTGGCTCTTTATTTAAAACCACATCTTGACCAAAGTCTTCTGCTGCTTCACTTTTTACTTGCTCTAGAGCTTGTATGAAGTCCTCTTCTTCCCGAACGATAGCAATTACATTATTATCTACGGTTATGGTATAGGCTTCCACTGAGCTATTCACCTGAAAATATATACCGGATACTAAAGAAAGGGATAGGGCAGCTCCAACAGCTTTATATCGAAAGTTTTTGTTGTTCTTAAACTCATTAATGTAAGCTTTAAAGTCTATATTTTTATTGTGCAATTTTTTATAGGATGATTTGTTCTGTGCCTTTTTTACTTGACCCTTTAATGAAGTCTGATCTATTTTATTTACCTTGCTAGAAATTGCTTTCATCTCTAACACAATCTTGTCGTAAATTTTACTTAACTTATTGATTATGTTATTTTCCATATGTAAATCTCCTCTCAGAGTGTCTGTTTATATCAACACTTCTTGATTTAATTTTCTTTGGATACTCTAAAATTTCTGTAATCATTTTGTAACAATCCTTCTCCATTATAGCACAAAAAAATTAATTTCAATACCCAAAATTGTATTTTTTTAAACATATATTATAAGATTTTTTTGGCCATAATTCTAGTTTATACTAATTATGAGATATTATTCTATATTATTTGTTTAGCCACTCAGAGAAGAGATCCTTTAAATCTGACGTTGAGTTTTTTTGTACAACATTATAAAAATCCTCTGTGGTGGCATTTTTAAATTGGAAGGCCTCATAATATTCTCTCATGGCCTTGATAAAACTTTCATCTCCCATCTGCTGCCTCAGCTCCTCCAGAAACATAGCACCCTTACTATAAACGATGCTGCTATATTCCAAAGCGTCTTCAAATTCCTTCAGACTTCTTAAAATATGATCCTCTTTTCCCTTTCGAGCTTTCCCAAGCGCTTCATACTGTTTTTTGATCATTTTATCGTACACTTCATCTTTTACTGTATCTCCGTATTTTTCCTCGAAATATAGAAGTGTGGCATATTCCGTTAATGCTTCGTCCAGCCATGGTTCTGTAATTTCATTGTTCCCGACGATACCATACCACCATTGATGGGCGACCTCATGGGCAATTACGTATTCTAAAGGGAAATTTTCCTTTACTTCATAAAGCTCTTGACTAATTAAAACAATATTGGGGTATTCCATTCCCCCTATAAAAAAGTCACTGGCTACGATGGATAATTGTTCATAGGGATATTTTCCAAATAATTGATTAAATATAGCCAAAGAGTCCATGCCATATTTCAATGCCTCTTCTTTTTTCTGTCCACCAATGGTATAGGATAGAACCTCTATATCCTCTACCAAACCTTTACTTACGGTAAAATTCTCGCTCAATACAATGGCAAAATCCCTTACATTATTGGCATTAATTTTGTAAGTCTTACTTTTATTGCCATCGGATACCTTAATAATATTCCCAGTAGTCGCTAATTTATATTCTTCTGGAATCGTAAAATTCACACTATATTCTGCGGTTTTACTGTAGAATGGGTCGCCAATGGCGTAGTAAGGCTCCAAATTCCATCCATTTTTATCGAATACCGATAGAATTGGATACCAATTTGCAATGTTGACTGTGTTCTCCCCATATCCCATTCGACCTACGGCGTTCGGTAGCTTTACTTCAAAGTCAATGGTAAGCGCTATCCTTTCACCCGGTTTGATCGGTTCCTTCGGTGTGACCCTTAAATTTGTGTCACCTTTTCCCATGATCCGATAGTCCACCTTATTCTTTCCTTCTACCACACTGTGGATCTTAATCCATCCCTTATCAAAGCCGTTGGGGTATGCTCTTACCATATCACCACGCTGAAAAGGTGCTGTTTTACTATCCTTAAAGGCATTGGGATATAAATGGAAATAGATGCTCTCTACTTCATTGTCACTGGTATTTTCATAAGAAGTATGTTGCTGCCCTCTAATGATTCGATCTTCCTTACTGAAAACAGCATTGATCGTATATTCTGCGATCTCCTTGTGCTGTGTAACGGTGTTAAAAACTCGCTGTACCTGGCCTGTATTCCAAATAAAATTCAATACCACTGGAATTAAAAAAACAACCAATACGATCCCCCATAGATAGAGTTTTTTTCTCAGCTTTATTTGATACATCGCCCTTCACCTCCTTCAAAATCGCTGTAAAGCATAGTGCGTATTCATTGCTTCACATTCCCTATTCCTATTAAATTTTATTACTTACTTTTTGTTTTATTCCAAAATTATAAATGTCCCCAGATATGATATAATTAAACTATAAGTTCAATTAAAACGGAGTGATGATGATGAGTTTTATTAAAGGAAATACCTCTATTGACTTGGGAGATACCCCCATTGAAAATATTTTTATAGATGTTTATATGCCCATGACCAACGGTACCTTTGTACAGGTATACTTACTTGGATATAAGTATGCCTTCGATCGAGACCCCAATATGGAGGTCAGCAATCTATCCATTGCAAAACATCTGAATATTCCACTGTCCGATGTTTTGTCCGCATGGGACTTCTGGGAAAGCAAGAAAATCATTGTGAAGCATCCATCGGATGATGGGGATGAAAATAACTATAAGGTTGAATTTGTTAATTTGAAGCAACTTTATATCGATAATAATTATAAGCCAACCTATGCTATTTCTTCTGAGGAAAGCACTGCCTCACAAAAACCATCGACCTACACCTGCTCTCCTGAGGACTTACTGGAAGCAAATAAGGTGCCCGAAATTCGAGCGCTGTTTGTGGAGATTCGAAAAATAATCGCAAGGGAATTACAGCCCAATGAAATGTCTAAAATCATAGAGCTGATTAAACGATATAATGTGGATACCCCTTTAATTGCAGAGGCTTTTCGCTATTCTAAGGAACAGGGGAAGGCAAGACATATTTTAAGCTTTGCGTCCGGTGTGATTCGGAACTGGTACGATCAGGGAATTTTTACAGTGGAGGAGCTCAATGATCATCTTGGAAAGCAAAGTCAGCGGTACGAAATCTACAACAAGGTCTTTAAGTCCTTAGGCTTTGCATCGAGAGGTCCTTCTGAGGCAGAAAAGAAGATTATGGATAGCTGGGTGGATCAGTTCCATTTCACCATTGATGTAATTTTAGCTGCCTGCCAAAACTCCAGCAAAACATCGAACCCTAGTATTAACTACATCCATGCCATATTAAAAAGCTGGTACGAAAGTGGCATCAAAGAAGTCGGTGACATCGAAAGACTGGATAAAATAGAACGAAAATCTACTTCCAGTAAGCCCGTTCAGGCGGCCAATAAGATAAAAACCAAGTTCCATTTAGCTAAAAGCCGAGGGGATAAGTACACCGCAGACGAGCTAGAAGCCCTCATATTAAATAACCAAAAAAATAAACTAAATCGCTAGGAGGTCTTTTGTTTGATTGAACAATTTGTGCAAGAGATTTTAAGAGAATACGAAATAAAACGAAATGCTGCAAGAGCTTCTAGGGAAAAACGGATCCAAGAAGTCTATCATAGGATTCCAAGAATACAGGAAATCGATGGAGAGTTAAATAAGACAGGTATTTCCATTTCAAGAGCCTTAATTAAAGGCGTAGACGACCCAGAAAAAACCGTAGCCTCTTTTAAAGAGTATTTGGACCAGCTAAAAAGAGAACGAGCCATCCTATTGACGGAGAATAATATTCCTATGCAATACTTAGACGAGAACTTTAGCTGTAATGAATGTAGGGATACTGGTTTTACCCAAGGAGGACAAAAGTGCAAATGCTTTAAGCAGCAACTGATAACGAAAGCCTACGATATGTCCAATTTGTCCAATGTACTGAAAAAGGAAAATTTTAAAACCTTCAATTTAAGCTTGTTTTCTGATGAACCCTTTGATGGACAATCCTTAAGCCCGAAACAGAACATGTTGGATATTCTGAATGTGTCCGAGGGCTTCGTATTTAATTTCGAGGAGAACAATGAGGAAAATCTTTTGTTCTATGGAGAAACAGGCCTAGGAAAAACCTTTTTGACCAACTGTATCGCAAAGGCGCTCCTGGATCGGGGTAAAATTGTGATTTACCAGACTTCATTTAAGCTTTTAGAGATATTGGAAGATCTTCGATTCAATAACGATACGAAGGATCGCACAAAATACAATCTATTATTCGAGGCCGATCTTCTAATCATCGATGACCTAGGAACCGAAATGACCAATACCTTTACCAATAGTGAGATTTTTAATATTATTAACAGTCGATTATTATCGAATAAGAAAACCATCGTATCCACCAATCTCTCTCCTAAGGAAATGATGGATCGGTACGACGATCGTATATTTTCTAGACTTTTTTCTAAGTTTACCGTTTTACATTTCTACGGCAAAGATTTACGGTGGGAAACTCGATAGATATATACAAAAAGGATTTCCTCTGTGGATAGTTATCCACAGAGGAAATCCTTTTTGTTTTCTACCTAATTTCCGAATAATCCACATATTTCTGAAAATACTTCAAAATTATACACAAAATACCGAGCTTATGCACAGATGTTCGGTGGATAATGTGTATAACTTAGTTATTTATTCAAGAGTTTCTGGTACTGATTCTTCGTAATCGCCATATTGATGAATTGACATTTTAATACCCTTTTTTCCTTTTTAAAAAAATGTCGATAGGGTACAAAGTAGTCATCCATAAAAATGGGCAGACTTTGATCTTCAAATTCATCCCAAACAATGCCCTTGGATTCAAATCCACACTTTTCATAGCAGCGCTGCGCTCTTTTATTAAAAATAGAGACCTTTAAGTTCAGCGTCTTCATTTTCATCTCTTCAAAATAATATGTCAAAAAAGCTTTGATTCCTTCCGTTCCATAGCCCTGATTCACCTTGCTCGGATCGAAAACAATGCCAAGGTCACTGGTCCTCCGGAAAATTTTCACATTTCTCAAAGCAATATATCCTACCAATTCATCCTCATTATTAAAAACGACAAAGCACCGTCTCGTAAAGGATAATGCTTTGGTCTTATACCAATAATCTCTCTCCATTTGATTCATTTGTGGAAAGTTATAGCAGTAGAATAGGGGGTCCGTATGTCTTCCCCAGTCATGCATCCTATCTACATCACTTCTTTCCAACTTTTTTATATAAATATTCTGCCCTTTTGCAACTATCATACGATCCCCCACCATATACTATGCATCTCTATATTTTTCGTAGTCCAAGAATTTTTGGAACTGACCCAACCAAAATAAGTCTACAGTTCCAGTTTCTCCATGACGATGCTTTGCAATGATTACTTCCCCTACATTTTTTTTATCGCTGTCCGGATGGTAGTACTCATCACGATATAAAAACATAACTAAGTCGGCATCCTGCTCGATGGCTCCAGATTCCCTCAGATCCGATAAGATCGGTCGATGGTCTGCTCTCAGCTCCGGAGCACGAGATAACTGGGATAGAGCGATTACAGGACAATCCAGCTCTTTGGCCATTATCTTCAGGTTCCTAGAAATCGAAGCGATTTCCTGTTGCCTACTCTCACTTCTTCCTTCCCCTTCCATCAATTGCAGGTAGTCAATTAAAACAAGGTCCAATCCCTTTTCCATCTTTAACCGTCTACATTTAGATCGCATCTCCATGACGGAGATCCCCGGTGTATCGTCAAAATAAATTTTCGATTGGGACAGAGGCGCCATGGCCCCTGCAATTTTTGCCCATTCCTCTTCGTTGAGGTTTCCAATCTGTATTTTTCCCAGGTCCACCATTGCTTCAGCAGCCAACATTCTGAGCATTAATTGCTCCTTGGACATCTCTAAACTGAATATGGCAACGGAAGCCCCTGCTTTAATGGCAGCGTTTTGAGCTAGGTTCAGAGAAAATGCAGATTTTCCCATGGCCGGTCTCGCTGCAACCAAGATTAAATCCGTTCGATGAAAGCCGCTTAATTTTTTATCCAAATCCATAAAACCCGTCGTCAACCCTGTGATGCCTTTTTTGTTTTCATAAAGCTCTTCTATCTTATCAAAGGTATCGGATAAAAGCTCTCGAATATGAGTAAAGCCTTCATTGGATCGATCCTGTGAAATATCGTAGATGCTCTTTTGCGCCTGTTCTATGACATCTAAGACCTCCACATCACTACTGTATCCTAGATGAATAATATCCTGTGAAGATTTAATCAGCTTTCGCAACAAGGACTTTCTCTCTACGATTTCTGCATAGTATCGTACATTGGAAGTAATCGGCACACCTGAAGCCAAGCTCGTTAAGTATGGAATGCCACCGATTGCATCTAATTTTTCTCTTTTTTTAAGCTCCTCTGTCAATGTGACCAAGTCCACTGGTTCATTCCGATTAAATAAGTCATACATAGCCTCAAAAATTTCTTTATGAGCTTCCTTATAAAAGTCCGAACCCCTTAAAAATTCTAAAACGATGATGATGGCTTCTCTATCTAATAACATAGACCCTAGAACGGATTGCTCTGCTTCTATGCTGTTCGGTGGCACTTTATTTATTAATTTCAAATCTTCCATTGTAACCCTCCTACATCCTGTGTTCCTTTTAGAATAAAAAAGCAGCTAAGCTGCTTTTTACTTCCTCAACATACAAACGGTCATTGTCCTATGCCTCTTTAATATTGACGGTTAACTTTCCAACAACACCTACGTGTAGCTTAATTTCTACATGTCTTACGCCAAGCTCTCGAATTGGCTCTGGAAGCGTTATTTTTCTTTTATCTATTTTAATATGATGTTGTTTTTCCAATGTTTCTGCTAAATCCTTAGAGGTTACAGAACCAAATAGTCTACCACCATCGCCAGCCTTTGCTATAATTTCGATCGGTGAATTTTCTATTTTCTTTGCAAGCTCCTTTGCCTCTTCTACTTCCTGTTGCTTTTTCAGCTCCTGAGAAGTTTTTTGCTCGTTCAGAGTTTTTACATTTCCTTGAGTTGCCTCAGCTGCTAACTTTTTAGGAAATAGAAAGTTTCTTGCATACCCGTCACTTGCATTGACCACTTCACCTTTTTTACCTAAACCTTTGACATCTTGTAATAAAATTACTTTCATTCTTCTTCACCTTCCTCAAAGTATTCTTCTATTGCTGCTTCTAATGCTTCTTTCGCTTCCTCCATGGAGATCCCTTCGATTTGAGCACCTGCAATGGTCATATGACCACCACCGCCAAGCTTCTCTAAGATTACTTGAACATTGATATCTCCCATTGAGCGTCCGCTTATAAAGACCATTGTATCATCTTTTCTACCTAAAACAAAGGAGGCTGTAATCCCTCTTGCATCTAGAAGCTCATCGGCTGCCTGGGCTGCAATCAGCTGAGAAGCTCTAGAGATATCTTCTACCGTAGAAATGGCGATGGTTTGATATATAATTTCTGCTCTTCTGATAACATCTGCCCTTGTAATGATGGTATTGAATTCATCTTCAAAAAGCTGCTTTACAGAAGTCGTATCAGCTCCTGCACGCC
Organism: Alkaliphilus oremlandii OhILAs; assembly: GCF_000018325.1. Classification (GTDB taxonomy): domain Bacteria; phylum Bacillota; class Clostridia; order Peptostreptococcales; family Natronincolaceae; genus Alkaliphilus_B; species Alkaliphilus_B oremlandii. The sequence goes on from NC_009922.1 coordinate 3,048,265, forward strand.
TTAATATGGATGCAGCTTCAAAGGTTCTTACACCTGTTTTAAATGTGAAGTTCTTCGTATCTACAGCGATCCCTGCCAATAACGCATCGGCCTCTATTGGGGGCATGCTTATCTTTTCCTCCATATAGCTGAGCAGTTCCGTTACCAGCTCGGAAGTAGAAGAAGCATAGGTTTCGTGATAATTTAAAACTGCGTTCTCTATAAAGTCTGTACCTTTTCTATGGTGATCGATCAAAACAATTTTATCGGATATCTTTAAAAGCTCTGGACATTCCGTAAAGTTTGGTCGATGGGTATCCACTACTACCAGCAATGAAGTTCTCAAGGTTTTTACCTTAGCCTCATCACAGGATATAATCACACTGTTATATTCTTCTATTTCATAGATGCGGTCTAATAGACCTTCTATGGACGGGTTCGATCCATTTAAAACAATGTAAGCATCCTTCCCTCTATTTTTAGCTGCACGATAAATACCAAGGGCAGATCCAAAGGCATCTAGGTCTGAAATCTTGTGCCCCATGACGATGACATTGGTAGATTGATCGATGAGCTCACGTAGGGCATGGGATACAACCCTTGCCTTTACCTTGGTTCTTTTTTCTACTGCCTTAGCTTTACCACCATAGAAGCTAATTTTATCTCCTTTTTTTACAGCAACCTGATCCCCGCCCCTACCTAGGGCTAAATCCTTGGCACCATTTGCAAAATTCCATGTTTGAAGTGCATTCTCTCCATAGACTCCAATTCCAATGCTCAGTGTGATGGGCATGGTGTTCCCTTGATTGATCTCTCGTATTTCATCAATTATTTCAAACTTCTTCTGCTCTAATTTCTCTAGGTATTCATGCTGGAAAATAACCATGAACTTATCCTTGGAATATTTTCGTATGAACCCATTGATTTTTCCTGCCCACAGATTCAGCCGATGCTCTATTTCTGCACCAACTAGGGGACGCCGCATCTCTTCCGTACTTTGCATTACTTCATCGTAGTTGTCTACCTGGATTAGACCAACCACCATTTGCTCCCTATAGTATTTCTTGGCCAGCTCCTCAAATTTCGTAACATCAATCCAGTATAGCATGATGATATAATTGGAGGTATGGCCCTTTGGAAGCTTTACAATATTATAAACAACCTTAAAATATTTATTGTTGATATTCATTACTTCACTTAACTCATTTTCTGTTTGGAGCAGGTTTCTAAGATCAAAATTTGGAATAATATCCTGTATATCTTTTTCTAACAAGTCCTTCGTATCCAGCACTTCTAAAAATTTTCGGTTATACCAAGTGATTGTACCGTCAAATTCTACGATGGTTAAAGGAATTGGTAGATTTAGCACCGCATACTTTGTAGCAGAGTCGATATCCGAAGACAAGCCTTCAATATATTTCGTCCATTCCTCACGGCGTATATTGCTAATCTTTAAATTATAGTAAATTAAATATGCTAATAAGAATATACCAATTATACCGATTGCTTTGTTGTAGTAGGAGATGATCAGTATGAATATAAATAGCATAATCAGATAAATTCGTGTGTCTGGAACTAGCATCTTAATGAATTTACTGTTCCTAATAGCCTTCATTATTTTGCCTCCCTAAGTTTCATTTCTATTCTCTCCGTTCCAATTTCCTGATATCAACGATGGAGTCTATTAATCCTATAAAAGAAACAGCGGTTAGTAAAGGGCTGATCAGTATGATGATTCCGATTAATAGAACACGGACTACATTATTAATATTCGTTCTTTTAATCAAAAAGCTGATGACCGATATTCCTTGAATAAAAAATAGGGCCATAAATAATATAACAACGGTTGTAATTAGACTGGTATAATAGATTCCTTCGATATACTTCGTTAAATAGCTCAATACAACAATCATAAAAGAGCCCATGATAAAGCTTTGAGGCAGTCGAAATGTACTGAACTGTGGTCTATTAAATTCCAAGGACTTGATTCTACTTAACAGATTGACAGCCAGATAGTAGTTGCCCATGGCAATCAGAAGAGATTGAATCATCAGTATGCCTGGTATCAATAATAATAAGTAGCTTAGGATACTCTCTGTGCTGGGTATATCTGCTTCTAAAGATTTTAACAGATCCACCTGTGTGTTCACAATCTGTTCCGCCATGATAGATATTTCCTTTACAATATCGGCACCGCCAACAAGTGTAATTATTTTAAAAACCATGGCGATGGATAGAATCGTTGCAACGGTTCCTGCTCCTATAACTACGCAGGGCTCTTTCTCCTTTGCAAGATAATAGCTCATGGCAATGGTCATGGGGGCAAATATAACTCCTAAATAAAAAGCATTATTAAAATTCGTTGCCACGCCCATGAGTACTATAAATACGATAAAAGAAAAGATAGAATATTTATGACCATGCCGATAGGACAAAATCATAAACGGCACAGGGATTAATATTAATATCATCGGTAAAATAGATACTTGAAGGGCGCTAATAGCGAATATGGTAGCAACCACAGCTATTAAAAGAGCTTCCATCAATATCTTTCTGTAATTATTGTTCTGCAATTAAAATCACTCCTAGTTCTTGTGTACTGCATGTATTCTAGTATTTTTACTTTCTATTGTCCTTCAAATGCTGGTGCAAGCTTGAAAGATCACCGTACCATTTTTCAAGATGATGCTCCTCTAAAATATGTACCCTCGCTTTGTCTTGAACCTTTTGATCGATTGCATCGTAGTCGACTCCTAGCCTTCTGCCCAATGAGTAGGTTACTAAAATAATATTAGCCAATCCTTCCAGAATCATTTCCTGACTATCTTTAGCGCCCTTATATAAAGCTTCGAAAACTACAGAAATACTATTTAAAAGTTCACATTTAAGAAATTCTACCATCTTGATATTACGACTTATATCAATATTGTTTTTTTGAAAATCAAACATTATATCTCCCCCTACTTTTTTCATTATATACTATTTTTAATATTGAATCATCTCTAAAAATAAAATTTGTTCCCTTAGGCTCACAAACTTTATGGCGCACTCAGTTCTAGATAGGGCTTAGAACTTCAAGTGCTTAAAATAAAATTTGTTCCCTTAGGCTCACAAACTTTATGGCGCACTCAGTTCTAGATGAGGCTTAGAACTTCAAGTGCTTAAAATAAAATTTGTTCGCTCACCCCCCAAAAACAAAAAACTTCAGGATTATGCCCGAAGTATAGAGAATTCAATCTATCATAGTATATATTTAAACAAAAATAGTAGAAGTATGCCAGGAATTCCTAAAACACCTACAACAACGGCACTAAGAGGGTTGATTGCCAGTCCGATCCCCCAAATCCCTCCAATTAAATTTAAAATGAAAAGCATGATTCCTCCAACAATACTATTGAATACCAACCTTACGAACCATTTTAAAGGAATTAAAAGAATCCATCCAAAAATATATAACAAAATTAGACCGAAGGCATAAGCCATTATAATGCTTAATTCTAATCCCATATAATGTTCTCCCCCAATTAAAAAATTCAAGGAATAGTCCGAGGACTACTCCTTATATTATATAGTGGATTCTATAATAATATGATAACCTAATGCATATTCATCCGAATTCCATTTGATTTTGCCTGTTTCAATAAATAGACGTACCGTGCTTTGGTAGCTTCTAGTTTGTAGATGGCATGATCAACTAAATCTGGGTCCGACACGCTATGAAAAAAGTTTTCTGCCGCCTGCCATTCCTCATATGCCTGCCTTACACATTGAGCCAATTCCTCGTCGTTACCCTTCTCCTGGTCACTGGATGGATTCATCCGATTGTACATATTTCCCAGTGCACTCACTAAGCTGGTAAAGCTTTTTTCTTTCTTTTTAACCATCTCTTTTTCTTCCATTATAGATTTCCTCCCCCTGGATTTTAGTACTTCACCTGTTCCCCTTCTTCCTTCAGAGTTATGGCCCTATCCTCGGAGCCTTGATTATCTATAATGTTCTCCAATTTTTTCCCATATTATACAGGACATCCATCTACAAAAGATTTGCTGCTAATTGAGCCAATGCCGAGCGTTCCACTTTTCTAAAGGTAATATGGGCTGCTAAATTTTCATTTTTAAATTTGTTGATGATATATGTCAACCCATTGCACTCACTATCTAAGTACGGATGGTCGATTTGCTCCGTATCTCCCATTAAAACGATTTTACTACCCTCTCCAACTCGAGTGATAATCGTCTTAATTTCATGCTTTGTTAAATTCTGCGCCTCATCAATTATAATAAACTGATTCGGTACGCTTCTTCCTCGAATATAGGTCAGGGCCTCTATTTCGATTCTGTTCATCCCAATTAATGTATCCTCTAATTTAGTAAGGGATTTTGTTCCTAATAAAAGCTCAAGGTTATCGTAAATCGGCTGTACCCAAGGTCTCAGCTTTTCATTTTTATCTCCAGGCAGATAGCCAATGTCTCTACCTACTGGAATAACTGGCTTTGTTATTAATAGTTTTTTATAAATTCTCTCATCATTGGTCTTTTGAAGTCCAGCTGCTAAGGCTAAAAGGGTCTTACCAGTTCCTGCTTTTCCTGTTAAGGTTACCAACTTAATATCATCGTTTAACAATACTTCCATTGCCATTCTCTGCTCTGCATTCCTACCTCTAATGCCCCAATAGGTATTTTCACCGAATACTAAGCTCCGAATCACTCCGGCTTCCTTATCAAATCTTCCAATAGCAGATTTACTGGGTATCTCTTTTGCTCTCAATAAAATAAATTGATTTGGCAAAAGACCTTCCTCTTTAAAATATGTATCCTCTAAGCCACCCTCTTCATAAAACCGATCCACCATATGAGAAGGTACAACACATTCCCTATAGCCCGTATAATTTTCATAGGTATATTCTATTTTATCATGGAGGTAATCTTGACTTTCTATGCCAAGACTATCTGCCTTGATCCGCATGATGGTATCCTTACTTATAAGTACAACCGATTTTTTTATTTCATCCTTCCGCTGCTCCAACTGTAGGTTTAAAGCCACTGCTAAAATACGATTATCATTATTAATTTCATTAAACCATTCTGCTACATGGGCAAAGCTTTTATGGTTTAATTCTATCTGTAATGTACCGCCATTTTCTAATCGCACACCCTTGCTTAAGCTGTTTTGTTGCCTTAAATCATCCAGTTCCCTTGCTACCTCCCTAGCGTTTCTACCAATAATATCTAATAGATTTTTTTTCTTATCGATTTCCTCTATGACGACTGCAGGAATCACAACTGAATTGTCGCCAAAAGCATATAAGCTTCTAGGATCATGTAGCAAAACGCTCGTATCTAAAACAAAGGTTTTTTTCATAAATCCCCCTACTAAAGTAGAGGTCTTCACCGTCCTTTCCAAAGATAAGTCTATCTACTTAGTATTATATGTTTATTAAATAAAAAGGGGATTCATGTATTAAATTTAGCCCACAATCAAATAGGACTTAACAAAAACCTTTGTTAAGTCCCATCTCTATCTTACTTATTTTAATGTTTCCATCAATAGCTCTCTATATTTAAAATCAGTACCCACAATATGACCGGACACCCAATTAATGATAAACTCGATCATATCCATCAATACTTGTTTCTGATTTACATCAATATCCTCTGCTTCTGTTTCGTTCAACTTGTCGATAAATCTTTGATGCTCCATTTTATGTGCTTCAATATCACTGTAGTTTGCCTTTTCTAATTGCTCTTCCTCATATCTAAAGTGATATACAGTATAGTCCTTCAGCTCATGAATTAAACCGACGATAGCATCGTAATGATCTGTGCCATCATCTTTAGATGCTAAATTATAAATTTGTGTACCAATTTCGAATAGGCGTTTATGCTGTTTGTCGATTTCTTCAATTCCCGTTTCAAATCTTTCCTTCCATTTAAAAATCAAAGTAATTCCTCCTTTATATTTTCCTTGGAAATGATCATTGCTACCAAAGTCCCTTACTTTAGTTTTTTATAGATACCCCTTCCAGTTTAAGTACTTACCCAATAATATTAGTTCTAATAATGTTTTTACTACCTTTTAACTTCATTATATATCTATTTCCGATCAATATCTCTCTCCTATTTTGAAAAGCTTTTAATCTATGCTATAATTTTATTTAAAGTGAACAAAAGGAGGAATACATATGAAATTTTTAAAAGGTACACAAACCGCTGTAAATCTGTTAACCGCTTTTGCAGGTGAATCTCAAGCAAGAAATCGTTATACATACTATGCCGCTCAAGCAAAAAAAGAAGGCTACGTTCAAATTTCTAATTTTTTCACAGAAACTGCTGATAATGAAAAAGAACACGCAAAGCGTTTCTATAAATTCTTAAAGGAAGATAATGCGCTGAATGGAGAGTCTCTAGAGATTGCGGCTGCATTCCCAATTGCTTTAGGAGATACTGCATTTAACCTAAAGCATGCTGCTGCAGGAGAAAATGAAGAATGGACAGAAGCATATCCTGAATTTGCTAGAATTGCAGATGAAGAAGGATTTCCAGAAGTAGCCGTTGCTTTCAGAAAAATTGCAGAGGTAGAAAAACATCACGAAGCTCGTTACTTAAAGCTGCTATCGAATATAGAAAATGGTTCTGTATTTAAAAAAGAAGAATCAACTTTCTGGAAATGCAACAACTGCGGCTATATCCATGAAGGAGACCATGCACCAGAGGTATGCCCTGCCTGTGTTCATCCACAAGGTCATTTCGAAATTTTAGCTGAAAACTATTAATGATTGATCGACAAAAATCTCTTTGGCCCTAGCCCAAAGAGATTTTTCATTTTATAGCTTTTAGTTATATTGAATAAGGAGGAACAATCTCTACTTTGCTATATTTGCTATAATGATTCTTATATTGATCATGATGAAGAACCACATAATGATGGATCTCCTTTCCATATTGTGAATATACCGAAGGATGTCCTTGCTCTCCTGCACCTCAGTAGCTTTCTCCTTGTAATACTTATCAAAATCCCGATGGCTAAGATATTGTAGAATTCCAAACATAATCGCTGTAACCAGACTAATTGCACCTATATTCAATTCATCTCACCTCTCCATTTATCAAAATTTATAAATACCTTGCCTACATCCTTCCATACCGCTGTAGATTCTCATCGCTCAAAAACTCATGAGCCGTATTCAGCTCTTGGAACCTTTTCGTTGCATCTGGCAGCTTGCTCAAGTCTGGATGGTATTCCTTCGCCTTTTTACGATAAGCGGTTTTAATCTGCTGGCGGTCTGCATCATAGGGTACCCCTAAAATATCACAGCTTCTTTCAAATTTATTCTTGAAATCCAGGGTTGGATTCATAGAACCTTGACCGTACGCTCCTTGCCCACCGTAGCTTCCATAAGTCCCTTGTCCACTTTGATGATACTGTTGATACCACTGCTGCTTGAATCGTTCCTCCCATTGCCGCTGCTGTTCATAATAACGGCGCTGTTCTTCTCGAATCCTTTCTTCTTCAGCCCTTCGATAAGCCTCCTTATAGCTATGAAAGGTTTTATAAGTATATTTTTCTTCGTCTATCCAGTAGTTGGCGGTGTTTCTTAAAAACTCCGTTATAATGTATTTACGATACTTTAGCTCCGATACGACTCTGCCGCCAAAGATTAAAAATAGAAGCATCAGTGCTATAACAGAAAAACCTATAGAATTGGTCAGTATTCTCAGACCGAGGTTCGCAAACAGCAGGAAGAATAGACAGCCACCCATACTGGCTACAGCCAAACATCCCTTTAGAAACTTTCCAGTGTAAACCACAATATTTTCCGTCAGTTGTATTAGCCCATCGATTACGATGGCAATTAAACCGGATATTCCCATCAATATTTTACCTAAAATCTTCTTTATCATCTTCATCTGAAGTTATCATCCCCTTAATCTATGGCAATTTCCTCATTGGGCTGATTACCATGTTATAATATGGACCTTCCGCTGCCCTAGCCTAAAAGTGAGATTAAAAAAACAAAATCCCCAACCATAATTTTACATCAAATATGGATTTTTTGTAACCCTTTGGCATCACTTTAACAATATTTCTCCCCTATTATTTTTCCAAGCTGTTGGTTTATATGTAAAAATCTCTTTGAACTTTTCCAGCTCAAAGAGATCTTTGTATTTTTTATTAATCATTCATCCACTTATTCAATAGATATAGAGCTCCCCTAAACCCCACAAGCGTCCCCCTTCATATGCCCATATCTGAAAGCTTTTTCAAGCTCTGAATCCTATTGTCTTGTGTCTTATTTACATCCATATATAAATCTTTTCTTTAGAACATTCAGGGCTATAGAGTCTCATAAAACTTCCTTCTGTATGTGCTCGGTAATTGTCCATTGTACTTTTTAAACAATTTTGTAAAATAAGAAACGTTGGTATATCCAACATTTTCCGATACTTCTCTAACGGAAAAATTACTGGTAAGCAATAATTCTGACGCTCGCTTCATTCGGTACGATATGAGATAATTCATTGGCCTTGCGCCAGCATATCTATTGAACAAACGTGAAAATCGATTCTTATCTAAATCGTATCTTTTTGCTAAATCCTTTAAAGTGATCGGCTCCATATAATAAGCGTGGATATAATTCATCGCCTCCTCTACAATCCATCGATCTTCTTCTTTAGCTTGATCATGGTGACTTTTAAAAATTTCATAGAGCAGGTTATAGAATAAGGATTGTACCTTAAGAGAAGAGATGGGATCGGAGATACGCCATGCTTTATTCATCGATTTAAGCATCTCTAAGACCTTTATGTTCCGTCCTATGGTTAGCTCATACGGTATCTCCACAAAATCATCCTCTAAGGCAGTATTTTTCAGACTGTAATGAATCAGATAATATTCCCAGATGGAGTCTCCTACCACTCGTTTGTTTACCTTGATATTGGGCCCTGCATGGATTACTTTTCCCGGATTTAGATGGTAGGGAATATCATTGAATATAAACTTAGCTTCTCCTTTTACTGGAATGATGAAGGCATAAAGTGAAGTTATATATCCGTAATCTGCTTGCCCTGGCTCAATCCTTATTTTGCGGATATCTACTACTGTTGGTGACGCTTTTATAAATATTTCCGCTAATTTATTTGCTTCCATGGTAATGACCCCCATCTCCTTTCCACCTTTACAGCCTAATCCTTAGAAAATAACCACTCAATCGCCTTTGGAAATCGATCTGCAAAAAATTTATAGTTATGGCTAGCACCATGGTCGATCTCCAGCCTTATATTTTCATTGCCAATCCCTTTCTCTAAAAATGCATCATAGATCGCTTTTGTATTAGAAACCATAAATATTTGTCGGCTATCTTTTCCATGGCCCTCAAGGCTTCCCACATCCATGTAGATCTTTTTTGACCTTATATTTGAAATTTCTCTTCTTACGATATATTCTAAAAAATCTTCGTACCAAAACGAAGCTGAAATACAACCAATCCTACCAAAGACTTCTGGATATACACAAGCAGCGTACATGGAGATCAGTCCTCCCAAGGAAGCGCCCATAATACCTGTACCCTCCACGCTGGGATCTGTATTAAAGCTTGCATCTATAAAAGGTTTTAGCTCTTCTACAATAAATCGAATATAGACATCTCCCTTACCACCAAAATCCTTAAATCGCTTTGATAAGGCTGTTGCATACCAAGGAGAATATTCGTCTAACCGCTGTTTTGGCTCAATACCGATCAATATTACCTCTTTTAATTTATTTTTTTCAAAATTTCCTTCTAGTACTGAGAGTACACGATTTTTTTCTGGCAGAAAAAAATCTCCGCCATCCTGTAGATAGACAACAGGAAATTTTTCTAAACCGCCGTCATATGACGGTGGCATATATCCGTATATTTTTCTCTCGCCGAATTCTTCCATCCATATATGACCTTTGATGTCTTCATACTGATATATTTGTCTCGCCAACCCAGCACCCTCCCTGCAATCAAAACTTGTGTAGTCAATCCACCCATCTTATGCTTTATAGGGCACTATCATATCCAAAGCATACCGGTGCCTTATTTTCTGTGTCCATCATGATTCTAGCATCTATATTAAACACTTTCTTTAGTACATCCTTTGTGATAACCTCCGTAGGCTTTCCTTCTGCAATTATCTTGCCCGCCTTCATGGCAACAATTTTATGAGAAAACCGAGCAGCATGATTAATATCATGCAAAACCATAACGATGGTACATCTTTTTTCCCGATTCAGCTGATCTACAATTTTTAATACCTCTAATTGATGGGACATATCTAAATATGTTGTGGGCTCATCTAAAAGCAGTACATCCGTTTCCTGTGCCAAGGCCATTGCCAGCCACACCTTTTGCCTTTGCCCTCCAGAAAGACTGCCGATCTCCCGATCCCTATAATCCATCACCTTGGTAATCTCCATAGCCCACTCAATGATTTCCCTATCCTTTGCAGTTAGCTTACTGATTTTTTTACAGTGAGGAAACCTCCCATAGGATATCAGTTCTTCAACTTTTATTTCCTGGGGTGCTGTGGGGTTTTGAGGGAGTAGTGCTAAATCCTGTGCAATTTTTTTCGTATTCAATTGATTGATATTGGTACCTTTCAATAAAACATCACCGTTTTTTTGTTTGATAATCCTGCCGATGGTTTTTAGCAGGGTGGATTTTCCACAGCCGTTGGGCCCTATAATTGTTGTTATTTCCCCTTCTTCAACGGAGAAATTGATATCCTTAAATACGGTTGATTTCTCATAGCAGGTTTCTAAATTCTCTGTTTTTAATATCGTCATCGTTTATTTTCCTCCTACACCTATGCTTTCGTTTTTAAAAGTAAATAAATAAAATACGGTACACCAATGATAGAAATAACGATTCCAACAGGCAGCTCCACAGGCTGAAAGAAGGTTTTTCCTATAAAATCCGATACCAAAACTAAAAGCATGCCCACAGCCCCAGACACAGGCAGCGCTCTATTATGATGTATACCCACCAGTTTTTTAGCAATATGCGGCGCAATTAATCCTACAAAGCTGATATTGCCAGAGATCGAAACACAAGCACTGACCAATCCGATGCAGCCCAATAAAAGAATGAGTTTTTCCTTCTCCGTAGAAACGCCTAAGCTTTTGACAGTGCTTTCTTCTAGCTGAAAAATATCCAGCATATAAGCCTTGCTAATGACAACGGGTAAGATTATGATAAACCAAGGCATCATGGAAGCGATGCTCTGCCAGTTGGCATTCCAGATACTGCCACTGGTCCACACCTTTGCCATTTCAAAATCTGTGGCACTCATTCTCATGGTAAAATATATGGATATTGCACTTAAGCCAGATCCAACGGCCAAACCACACAATATAAACCGCTGTACATCCAACCTACCATTCTTCCACGCAAAGGAATATACAAGGGCGGAAGAAACCAATCCGCCGATTAATCCAAAAAAGGGCATGGATAAACTGGCAACCCATGAGGTGCTGATTAATTTTCCCTGAAAGAAAAACATAAACATGACGATAGCCGCACTGGCACCTGCATTTACACCGATGATGCCGGGGTCTGCTAGCCCATTTTTTGTTATTCCTTGTATGATCATACCAGCAATGGAGAGCCCTAAGCCTACTAAAGCTGCCACAACGATTCTAGGCAGACGAAATTCAAATATTACTAAGTCATACTCCGGGTTTTTATTTAGCCTAATTAAGGTTTTAAATACATCCACAATGGATAGATCATAGCTCCCATTGGTTACGCTGATATACATCATTACTATTACCAATAAAATCATCAACATTAAAATACTAATATAGCGACTTAAAGAATCTCTATGCATGCTTTCCTCCTCCTTTCTTACGGGCTAAGTAAAGAAAGAAAGGAACGCCGATCATCGATGTTACAACGCCGATGGGCGTCTCAAAGGGATAGTTGATGAATCTGCTCAATAGATCACAGAACACAAGAAATACGCCGCCAATCACTGCCGAGCAAGGAATGATCCACTTATAATCGATACCTACTAAAAATCGAACAATATGAGGAACCAAAAGTCCTACAAATCCTATTTTTCCAACCAATGCTACGGATGTACCCGTAAGGATAGAAATTACTGCCATGGCTACAACCTTTGTGGCTTTCGTATTTTGCCCAAGGCTGATGGCAATTTCCTCTCCCAAGGATAGGATCGTAATGGAACCAGATATGGCGATGGCAATAAAAATACCAACAATGGCAATTGGTACCGCTAATTTGATATGGCTAGGGTTTAGTTGGTGCAGCCTTGCATTATACCAAAAACTAATATCCTGCGATACTTGAAAGTAATTGGCCAAGGCTGCCGATACACCACTGAGAAATGTTCCTATAATGGTCCCGATCAGTGCCAATCTTACGGGTGATAATCCATTGGGTAATAAGGATGCGATTCCAAAAACAATGAAAACACCAAGAGCTGAACCTATAAAAGAAAAAAGGATCTGTTCCTTTGATGAAATGTTCGGTATGAATATACTGCAAATGGTAATTAAAAGAGCAGATCCATCACTACCCCCCATAATTGTAGGGGAAGCAAGGTAGTTTCTTGTCATCCCCTGCATAATTGCCCCTGACATCGCTAGAAAAGCACCTATAATGAGAGACCCTATGGCTCTGGGTATTCTAGAATGAATAATGATTTGGTGGTTTACATTTCCAGGATCGAAATTGAAAATTGCATCCCAAATTATATTCAAGTCAATACTCTTAGAGCCATATATAATGGAGGCTACCAAAGCTAAAATTATAAATACTGGTGATACCGATAAGATGAATACTGGTACAGAAATTTTCTTTTTCATAATCCTCCACTCTCTTTATTCTTCATTATTTTGATAAGCTCTCTATAACCGCCTTTAAGAAAGCTGATTTACTCCATGCTGTTCCACCTTGTGCCAATGGGTCTACTACGTTGATAAATACGTGATCTTCTTTTGAAGCCTTCAAGCTTTTCCAGATGGGATTGTTTTGAAGCTCTTCTAAGACCTTTGGATGATCTGCATTTTCATCGGATGAAAATTGAACAAATATGTAATCTGGATCTAACTCTGAAAGCTTCTCAAGAGAAATATTTTCTTGTGCCTTTGCAAGTTTAATTGGCTCTGGTGCTATAAACCCTAGATCCCCATATAAAACTGGATTTAAAAATACGCCCTCTGGATATATGAACAGATTGCCTGCTCTTATTCTTATGGCTACGACGCTTTTATCTTTTAATGATGCATCGAAGCTTGCCTTGGCTGTTTCAATTTCTTTGCTATAATCTGCTATAATCCTTTGTGCTTCTTCTTCTTTATCTACAAGCTTACCTAAAAGTTCCAGGTTTTCTGCCCAGTTTGTTGATATGTGAGATACTGGTATGGTTGTCGCTATTTTATTTAACTTCTCCATAACATCTTCTGGAAACTTCGAACTTCCCAAGATAACATCTGGCTTTAATGCTAATATATCTTCAAAATTTGGCTGTGTTTTTTCTCCCGATGATTTTGCCTGATCTACGATCGGTTGAAACATCTTTGGAAATTCTCCACCTACAGTGATTGCTGCAACTGGCTTAACATTTAAAAGCAGTGCATCTTCCATAGATTCCATGCTTCCCGTAATAACGATTCGCTCTACATTAGATGGGACCTTATATTCATTGCCTAAATAGCTTATTTTTTTAATTGCATCTTTTACCTCTTCTTCATTTTTATCTGCTTCTTGACCTGAAACTTGGCTATTTGGCTCCTGTCCTATTGCCGTATTTTTAGCTGTACAACCTACAGAAAAAATAGCTAAAACAACAATCGTCATAATAACGAGTAGTTTTTTCATCCTTACAATCTCCCTTCACAATTTTAATTTTATTGGTATTGATTTTCATTATCATTATAGTGATAGTTTTGTTCTAGTGTCAATCCTTATTTTATCTTTTTCTATCGCATTCCATCGTTTCTATCGGTAATAATTGATAGAATGCGATAGAAATGATAGAATAGAGTTCATAAAGGTGGTGGTTCTATGACTTATATTAAGTCCGAAACTGTAGAATTTAAAAGTAAGTTTACGCCTGAGATCAAAAATGAAATCGTTGCTTTTGCTAATTCAAAGGGCGGAAAAATTTTTATTGGCATCAATGATCTAGGAGAGGTTGAGGGTGTAGAAAATCCTTATAAAATATGTGAACAGCTATCTGCTTTTCTTCACGTTGCAATAAAACCGGATATCACTATGCTTACATCATTGAAGATCACTAAAATAAATGATATGCAAATTATACAGATTGACATTATGAGAGGTATAGATCGACCCTATTATTTAACAGAAAAAGGACTCCATCCATCGGGGGTCTATATTCGTTTAGATAACCTATCCGTTCAGGCGACGAATACTATGATCAAGGATATGATTAAGGAAACCTATGGAGCATGTTATGAGTCCACCCGTTCTTTAAATCAGGAGCTGAATTTCACATATATGCAGGCTCAGCTTAAAAACCTAGCCATTCCTTTTACTACAATGGAACAAAAAAATCTAGGCATACTGGGAGAGAATCATTTATATACCAATTTGGGTCTACTTGTATCGGATCAATGTCCCTTTACGATAAAAGTTTCCGTTTTTGACGAGAAAGACAAGGGCGCATTGAAAGCTACCAAAGAGTTCTCTGGCTCTATTTTAAAGCAATTGGTAGACTGTCTTGAGTATGTTCAGCTGAATAACCATATGAACATCCACTATCAAGGCATCACTCGAGTAGAAAAAAATGATTACGCTCCTTCAATTATCCGAGAAAATTTGTTAAATGCCATCATACATCGGGACTATTCCATGAATAGTAGCATATTGATCCATATATTTGCCGATCGTATGGAATTTATATCTGCTGGTGGATTGGTCCATGACTTGTCCCTAGAGGATATCTTACTGGGTATTTCTCAATCAAGAAATGAAAAGCTCTGCAAGCTATTTTATAAATTAAAGATGATTGAATTCTGTGGTACTGGTATTGGAAAAACAAAAGTAGAATATATGGATTCTGGTCTTAAGCCCATATTTAACGCAACATCCAATGGCTTTAAAGTCATATTGCCCAATAAAAATACGGCTCAAAAGTCCACTTTATCATCCCTTCTTTCTCATGAGGAAGAATTAGAAGATCATATCCTAAAAGAAATCCACAGGCTGGGCTCCGTTACAAGAAGTTATATACAGAACAAGTTCCATCTAAAGCCTACAAAATGTGGTATGATCTTTAGGGACCTGGAAAGTAGAAACCTTATTCAAAGGTATGGGCGGGGGAAAAATACGGTTTATCGATCAAAAGGATAGTGCATTAATTGCACTATCCTTTTGATATTTATTTAATTTTAGATAGGTTCAAAGCCCATATACCATCGCTTTTTGTTGCAATATAAGCCAAGGAGCCATCGGGACTAAAGACAATATCATAGACCAATTTGTCTTCCAGTTCTCCTTTTACTTGAGTCCATATGGTGCCGTGATTTTCGCTGTAATACAGTCCGCCAGTTCCATAGGGATAATTCCAAAAACCCATCAACCACTGATTTACATTCTGTGGGTTTAATTGCAACTTCGTCATACTGCCCTCAAGATAAAATTGCATATAGCTGGAAATATTCCCTTGAATATCTGTCGTATCTACGCCGATAGAGGAAGCGTGGTAAATGGCATCGGAATGAATCGGGTGGATCAATACACCGTAATTTGCCTTGGTGTTGATCTTTATGAAAGTTTTCCCCCCATCTGTTGAAATATACGGTAGCTTATCCACAATATACACAATGTTATTCTGTTTGGGATGAACCGCAATCCCTCTCACCGTTAAATCATTTATTTTTGTCCAGTTTTTCCCACTGTCCTGACTGAGCCAAAGTCCGCCGCCGAGCTTTGAGCTTTGTCCAACATAAATATCCCCTACATTATTGCTGGCCATAATGCTGATGGGCGCCTGGTAGGTGTCCACACTAGACTGTATCCAGCTTTTATCCAGCGTGGAATATCGATAAATTTCTCCATGACTGCCACCTGCTATAATAATGGTTTCCTCTTTATTCTCTAAGATGTAAAATGTGGATAGCTTCAAAGAATCACTTATGTTTTCTACTTTTTTCATATCCTGAATTTCATAGAGTGTTCCTTCTGAAAGCGCATATAATAGACCCTTCTCCGTTAACTGTAGCTTTTCCACAGGCTTATCATTCAGTCCGATCTTCTCTACTGTCCAATCCACATTTTTTAGGAGAGCTTCTGTGATGCCGCTTGATTGTGGGCCCATAGAAACATTTGGTTCTTCCTTTTCTAAGGGATTGATCTTATTGTTGTTAGATTTTACTTCCTGTCCACTACAAGCAGATAGAAAAAGTAAGAGGACTATTAAAGGTACCCATAAAAGTTTATTCCGTCTCATTCATTGCACTCCTTTCATTTATCAGTTCGTCTATGGTAACAAATGCATAGCCCTTTTCTTTTGCTCTCTTGATAATTTCTGGTAAGGCCTCTATGGTTGAATTTCTTTTGGTATGCATCACGATAATAGAGCCGTTGGCTAAACCTTTTAGTACAGTTTCTTTAATATGCGCAGGTTTACTATCGAACAGAGCATCATTGGAATTCAACGACCACATAATTGTTTGTAACCCAACTTCCTTTGCAATCCTCAGCATCTTTGCATTATAGAATCCACCTGGTGGCCTATAATAATTGGGCAGAATACCAATATTCTCTTGAATCACCAACTGTGTCGATATGAGCTGCGCTCTAAATTCATCCTCTGTGATCGAATGGTTATTTAAATGTTCCCATGTGTGATTGGCTATAATATGACCTCTACGATATATTTCCCGCAATACATCCTTGTTTCTATCAATTGTATTGCCAATGATAAAAAAGGTCCCTTTCACATGATGTGCATCTAATACATCCAATAGCGGGAATACCTCCTCATCGATATAATCATCAAAGGTTAAGGCAACTTTTTTCGTATCCGTACCCTTATAAACTGGTACTGCACCTTCTTTTACTTTTTCGAGATCATCGTACCGAATGTGATATGGACTCAAATCCGCTACCTTTTCAAATGAGGCTAGGTTGGTATAAGGGATACCATCCATCAATATGGCATCTATTTCTACCCCATCGATGGATACGGATCCTTCCTCTGCATTATATCGAAAAACCTTCCCCAAGGATGTAGCCAAAATCTTTGTTGGAACGTAGATTTCATTTTCATGCTCATAAGCGTATTTCGTCATTAACATATCGTTGATATAAAAATTTAAACTTTTAGGCTTTTGATCAAGGTGTCTCCAGGGTATTGCATTGGAAGTTCCTATATCCATCCGACCTTCTGAGACGAAGACGGTATCCAGATTAATCGAATATTCTAGGGTGTCAATATCGATATAGGCCTTCCCAAATAGATTTACAACAGCCACATAATACTCCTCGTTCTCTTTTGCAAGCTGGATCATCTGTCTCTCCGGTATCCAACGAACGGCCCAATTTAAACTTTCACTGATGCTCCGAATCGGTACGAATATCGTACCATCCCAGTCATACCCCACATCTACAAAAACATGGTTTAGGTAAATATTCAAGCTTTTCTCTAGCCGCTCCTCAGTGGATATATTTGCCTCATGGATGGCATTAAAATTTTCTTTTTCATGAAGGTTTGAGAAGGTAATCGTCGATTCATCGCTTTCCTCAGGTATATTTAGTTCTACCTCCCCCTCAGGTGTATCTAATTCTATATCTTTTTCGGGTCTAAGGGTTAAAAATAGGATAAGGCCGAGAATAAGAATTGAGAATATAATGATGCTCCGCTTCTTCATCGTTGTACAATCCCCCATATTCTGTTGATATTAAAAGCTTTAATATCGTAGATATTTTATAAGTACAATTATATCGGAACTTTCTCAACTTAGGTTTTGTATTTAATGGAAAAATTCAAACCAAAGCTTTATTTGTTTAAAAACTTAAGAATGTCCTTAGGTTTTAAAACCTTTCCATAGGATACGACCTTCTCATCGATGACGAGAGCCGGCGTTGACAGGACTCCGTAAGTCATAATTTCTTTAAAATCCTCTACTTTCAGAACCTCCGCTTCAATTCCTGCCTCTTTTAATGCCATTTCCGTATTTTCTTTTAAAACTGTACAGTTTTTGCATCCAGAACCTAAAATTTTTATTACCATAGTAAACACTCCTTTTTATATTTTTTATTGAAACTCTTCTTTGATATCCTTCTTTCTTTATAAAAATAAATATCCAAAGGCATTGAAAGTATATCCGATCATAATGATTCCTAAGCTAACAATACCAACAAAAATCCATAACAGCTTCGACTTTACTACTTTATTCAACATGACGATGGAGGGCAGAGAAAGGGCAGTAACCCCCATCATAAAGGAAAGGACAGTACCAAGACCTACGCCCTTTGCAACCAAAGCCTCTGCAATGGGTAAAGTGCCAAAAATATCGGCATACATTGGGATTCCTGCAAAGCTTGCTAATAAAACAGAATACCACTGATCTTGACCCAATACTGTAGTTATCAAAGATTCTGGAATATAGTTATGAATCGCCGCACCGATACCAACACCTATGAATATATAGATCCAAACTTTTTTTACGATGTCCAGTACTTGATTTTTTGAAAAATCGATTCTGTCCTTTGTACTTAATTGCTCTTCTTCAATTTCTAACACCTTGTTACTATATACGAAAGGCTCCACATATGACTCCAGTTTTAATTTACTGATGATCGTTCCTCCCACTACTGCAAGTATTAGACCTACAACAACGTAAGCGATTGCGATCTTCCAGTTAAATACACTGGCAAGTAGAAGGATTGAGGCTAAATCCACTAAAGGTGAGGATATCAAGAATGAAAATGTAACACCGATGGGTAGTCCTGCACTTGTAAATCCAATGAATAAAGGAATGGAGGAACAAGAGCAGAATGGCGTTACCGTTCCAAGTAAAGCACTTAATATATTGGCCGTAATCCCATTGAACTTTCCTAGAATCCTCTTCGTTCTTTCTGGGGGAAAGAAACTCTGTATATAAGAAATACTAAAAATTAGTACGGAAAGCAATATAAAGATTTTAATTACATCGTATATAAAAAAGTGTACACTTCCTCCTAATTTACTTTCAATACTCAAACCAAATATTTTCTCAACCAACATTTGAACGAGGTTAAAAAGCCACTCCATTTTAAGCAATTGACGATTGAACCATTTGAATATCATCATGTCTCATCTCCTAAAACTTTAATTGTCTTACAATGCTTGGTTCTCTACTCTTTTAATAAGATCCTCCACTTTCATTTGAATGGTCGCTCTCGTATTTCTAAATTCTTCAATAGGACCACCTGATGGATCTTTAAGTCCCCAATCCTCCCGATGGCTACATGGAACAGACGGGCAAGACACGTTGCAGCCCATGGTAATTAAAATATCGACTTCTCTTGGAATATCCTCTAAAAGTTTCGGATAATGATCGGCCATATCAATGCCTACTTCATCCATTACTTTAACTGCTAAAGGCTTTACTTCATGGTAATTTTTTGTTCCAGCCGAATATACTTCCAGTACATGCCCACCTAGTTTTTTCGCCCAAGCTTCTGCCATTTGAGACCTACATGAATTATGAACACATACAAATGCTACTTTTTTAAGCATACGAATTCCTCCATCCTCCCAATTTATTTAGCAATCAGTGTTGCTTTTGTTATATCCCTTGCAAATACAGTCTTCCTTGAAAGAGGTTAGTTTCTGAATGAAGGTTTGCAGTTCCTCCACCTTTGCCTGATTAATGGCGTAGAACATCCATTTCCCTTCTTTTCTACCGATTACAAGCTCGCACTGCTGCAAGACTTTCATATGATGAGAAATTGTTGGTTGCGTTAAATCCAGTGCATCCATAATGTCGCAAGCACAAAGCTCACCACAGGAAAGCATCTCCAAAATTAAAAGTCGATTTCTATCTCCCAATGCCTTAAATATTTCTATCTTTTCCTCTATTTTAATCACCCGCTTATAAGTTTTTCCCATATATATTCCTAAATCACTAAACATATAGATGACTGTCTATGTATTTGGTATAAATAATTGTTTATATTTTGTCAATTATAAAAATAAATATCAGCTTATGGTAAATCTATCGGAAGTATAATATAATATTGCGAAAAGGAGGGGTATTTATGGGAAAAAATCAGAAAAGTACGACAATGGTAATGGGTCTTTTTATTTTGCTGTTATTTGTTATTCAAACATTTTATATTTCTAGATCCATCAGTAAAAATATGGCGCAGTCTCCAAGCTATACAGAAAATCAAGTGCTTACCTTTAAAGAATTGGCATCCTATCTTCGAATTTCAGAAAATGAATTGAAAGATTTAATCAAAGTCAATAAAGATGAAAAAGCACAAATGATCTCATCAGGTACGAACGCTTGGGATACTTATCGGTTCATCCCTTATTTTGAAATTGGGGATAAGACGCTGTTTCTAAAAAGTGAAATTGATAACTGGGTGCAACATCAGGTTCTACATAGTCAAAAGTAAGTATTTCCATCCTTTACGAAAATCTCGTTTTGTTTTTAGCTTCTGTTCTGACCTTCTTTTTATAAAAAATCACCTCTTTGCCAGCATCATGCCATAAAGGGTGATTTTTTTTGCTTTTAATTGCTATTTTAATAGTGCAATATTTTTCCATGCGTGAAATATTTTTCACGGCAATTTATTTCTCATGACATATACATCTTTCCATTTGTACAATAGACGAGCATGCTTGCCTATCTCTACCTCTATGACTTATTGGCATCGATTTTGCAATATATTTATGAAACGCGAATAAATAAATTCGCACAATATAAAACATATAATATTTTAAGGAGGAGTATAATGGATAAGTCAACGAAAAAATTAGAATTCTATGGAGGTGAATGGGTTTCCTTTCTACCTTTCGCCGTATTCTTAGGAATGATTATTTTAACTACTTTTTATTTCGGTTCAATTTCTGACGGTGCCCTTTGGCTACCTGCATTCAGTGCTTTAGTCGTTGCTTTTTTCTTCGCTAAGGACAAAGCACTTTATTCTGACACAATCATCAGTGGGATGGCTAGTAAAGAAGCAATTATACCGATTGTTTGTTGGATTTTTGCAGGTGTATTTTCTAGAATTCTTCGTACATCTGGATTGGCAGCAGGAATTGCTGGATTGGCAGCAGGCATGGGAATACAAGGAACAGCTTTTATCATTATTTCCTTTATTGCAGCTGCGGTATTTGCAACTGCATCTGGTACTGGCTTCGGTACAATTGCCGCAGGGATGGGTGTTTTATATCCTGCGGGTATCGCCTTAGGTGCACACCCTGCTCTTTTAGCTGGTGCCATTGTATCTGGAGGCTCCTTTGGAGATAATCTTGCCCCAGTATCTGACACTACAATTTGTTCTGCTACTTCTCAAGGGGCCGACGTTCCTGGTGTTGTAAGATCTCGTTTAAAATATTCACTTTCCGCAGCTTTAATAACAATTGTTGGTATCATCATTCTAGGCATGAAATATAAGGGTACTATTTCTGTAGCTGATGTAGTTCACTACGATCCAAAGACACTTTTGATGTTAATTCCTGTAGCCCTTACAATTTGGATCGCAGTTAAAACAGGAGATATCATCATCGCTACAACAATCGGCTCTGTATTAGCTGGAGGCACGGCTGTACTTACAGGCTTAATGGACTTTATCCAAGTTGACCCAGCCGCTGAAGTAACCAAGGAAGCCCTAATTAGAGTTTCTGGTATGGGATTGGATCGAACAGTAGATGGTGTTATTTATACAGGTATCAACAGTATGCTACAGGTAGTAATACTTGCCCTATTACTATTCGGTTCTATTGCCATTATGAGAGCTGGTCAAGGCGATGTTAAGCTATTAAACGCTTTAGGTACTGTGGCTAAAACAGCTCGAGGTGCAGAGATTGTAATAAGCGTCATGGTTATTTCACTTTCAGCTTTAATGGGACTTAACGCCCCTGCAATATTAGCTGTTGGTGCCTCCTTCGCTAAGCCTCTTTCTGAGCGCTACGGTATCAGCCCTTACCGTGCAGCGAACTTATTAGATGCTCAATCCAACACCTTAGTCTATTGTTTACCTTGGACTCCTGCCGTAATCTATACCATCGGATTCGCTAAGGATAGTGCCGCTCCATTGACAGCTGTACAGGTAACTCCTTTCGTATTATATTCCTATGCTATGCTGGCAGTCATGTTTGTTACAATTATCTTTGGCATCGGAAGATACGATAATATGTCTACAGAGAATACCAAAAATAAACAAGCTACGACCTCTAAGTAATTTTAATTGAAGCTATTTTTATAAAGATTTCCATATAAAATCACAGAAAAGTGGTCATCTTAAAAATTTTTTTAAGATGACCACTTTTTCTAGTTTCTATAGAACCTGAACGTCATAGACTTTCAATATCTTCAAAACTTCTTCTTCCTGAAGCTTAAGATCCTGTTTCAGGAATTGTAAATCTTTCTGGGTTATTTCCGTTATATTTTTGTTTCCAACTGCATTTTTTATATAATTTCTTTTTAGCTTCTTCATCTCTAAGTCCTCAACTACTATTTGACCTATATTTTCAGGAATTATAATATTCTTTCCAGGGACATTCTCTGCTGGGTTTCCTCTTCTAATTTCAATGCCATTGCGCCTTGCAAAGGTCAGCTGTGGCATCGAATGCTTTCCTGCGCCAGTATATTCCGTCTCCTGAACAATGATAATTTTATCTTCATCCATTTCCTTCGCTAAAGCAATTGCAGCAGCTAAAGAGGTATTTCCAGCAGGGCCTCTTTCTATTCCTTCTATTTGAGATAACAGCTCAGTTACATAGAATACATCCCCTTGGGTCACTGTTACGTATCGATCCATATATCTTAATACTCTGGCGGCATTTCTCGGTACGTCAGATCTATCTGGTAAGGTTGTAAAAGGCACCCCAAAGCCTGTGTGTCCTGTCGTAAATGATTTTCTATTAAAATCGGTATCCGAAGCCATATGGAGTCCAGATAAATCCACAGAAGCTCCAATAATTTCAGTTTCAACGGCTCCTGCCTTTATCAGACCTCTTGCCGTACCAGTTAGATTTCCCCCACCAGCATTTGTAGCTACAACCACATCTGGATACTTGCCTTCCTTCGAGTAAACCTGCTCTGCTATTTCATAGCCTAAAGTTTCTACACCAGCTATGGCAAATGGTGTATAAAGTGATGCATTAAAATATCCTGTTTCTTCTAGCAGTCTTAAAAATACATAAAACAGCTCTGGTCCTACAGTTAATTGGACTGTTTCAGCGCCAAACGCCTCACATTTTCTTGCTTTCTCAAGTATTTCAGGCTGTCCTATCTTCCTTGAATCATATACCTCTTGTACAATGATGGACTTTAATCCTCTCTGTGCTGCCTGTGATGCAACAGCAGAACCATAGTTACCGCTAGTGGCTGCAATAGCTCCCTTATATCCATTTTTTTCTGCATGGTATATGGAAATTGCTGCTCTTCTCGCCTTAAATGATCCCGAAGCATTGGCTGCCTCGTCTTTTATAAATATACGAGCACCTTTGCCTGGCTCAGAATACTTTCTAACTAATTTCGTAATATTCTTTAGCTCAAACAAAGGCGTATTTCCTACTTTAGCTTCTGCCTGGATCGCCTGCATCTTTGGTATGGAATAAGCTACTTTTTCCATCATACCTTCATAATCAAAACCTATTTTTCCAAACTCAAATACAGCGTAGTCTATTCCAACAGCTTTTTTCATTATTTCATTTTTTCTGGCCATAACAGCTTCATAAGATAAGTCTAACAATATTGTCACCCCTTTTATACTATAAATTTCCTAGTTCTTTTCTTACTTCCATACCGATGGTTAACAAGCATGGCTCAGGCTCTCCAAAATCATGAATATGTCTTGGCTTTACTGCAACTAGGATTCCTTTTGTAATACGGTCGGTGAGCGTTCTAATAGAAACCTCATCTCCTATTTTCGCCTCTTCATCGAGTAAAAAACCCTTTACCCACATCTTTAGTGGCACAGCTTTCGTATCCTCAGGAAGCTGAGGCGCTCTTTCTTCAGGCGATAGTATCAAGTTTTCTATCTCTACCCAATCATTCTTTGTTGCTAATTCCATGATGCTCCCTCCTCACTGTTAAATTTATTTTATTAAATAAAAGACGCTACCTTAATACTATTGCAAAATTAATGCCAAATCTGCCGACCTTAATCTAAATTCATATATTCTCTTAAGTTGTATTCATTAATCTTATTAAAGAGCTGCCTTCTGCTGATTCCTACAGCTCTTGCCGTTTGCGAAATATTATAATTGAAATGCATCAATGCCTTTAAGAAATAATCCTTTTCAAATGCATATCGAGCTGAGTTAAAATCCATTATACAATCATCTTTTATTGTGGATTTGCCATCGAACTCTTTTTCGATGGCACTCTGAAGCCTAAGAATCCCATCCTTTGAAAGCACAAACAATCTTTCGATTATGTTCTTTAGCTCTCTTATATTTCCTGGATAATCGTAGTGCAACAGGTATTCTAATGTTTGCTTGTCTATATCCCTAATATCCTTTTTTAACTCCTTTTTATACATATTTACGAAAAAATAGATCATATCTAGTAGATCTTCCTTTCTCTCTCTTAAAGGAGGGATCTCTATGGTTATGGTATTGATCCTATAAAATAGATCCTGTCTAAAGCTGTTATTTTTCACTTCGTCGGCGAGAATCTTATTGGTAGCACTGATCAATCTAAAGTCTACATCAATCTGCTTATTAGATCCCATTCTTTCAATTTTTCTGTTCTCCAATACCCTTAGGAACTTAACCTGTGTATTCAGAGAGATCTCTCCTATTTCATCTAGAAAAATGGTTCCTCCATTGGCTTCCTCAAACCTACCGATTCTTTTATCCTTAGCTCCTGTGAATGCTCCTTTTTCATGACCGAATAATTCTGCCTCTAAAAGATTGTCCGAAAAATATTGACAGTTAATCGCCACAAATGGCATTGTATTTCTACTGCTTTTATCATGTAGTTTTTGAGCCAATACTTCCTTTCCTACACCGGACTCTCCCAGAAGTAGTACATTGCTACTGGTGTCTGCCACCTTATCTACAATCTCCAAGATTTCCTTCATCTTAGCATTCTTGCTTTGATACAAGTACCTTTCATTATTTTCAGCATCAGAATACATATTTTGCTTTTTTTGAAGGTTTATAATTCTTTTTGCCTTCCCTATTTCTATGAGCAAAGCTTCTGGATTGTGGCTTTTAACGAAGAAACCAAAGGCGCCCATCCGCATAGCCTGTACAGCGGTCTCTACTCCTCCATATCCCGTTACCATAATAACCTCTACGGATTTATCATAGGTTTCTTTTATTTTTTTTAAAACCTCTAACCCATCAATTCCCGGCATTATTACGTCACAAAGTACAATGGGATAGTATTCCTCTTCTAGCTTTTCTAAGGCCTTCACTCCTGTTTCTGCTTCGCCAACAGAGAACCCTCTGCTTTCTAATATCATTCTATATGTTTCTCTATATTCTCTTTCATCATCGACAATCAATATTTTTGTAACTTCTGTCATATCTACATACCTGCCTTTACTGATGGAATATAAATCTTAAACTTCGTGCCTTTATGAATCTTACTCTCTACTTCAATATCTCCCTTTAGCTTTTTTACTTCATTATATGCAATATACAATCCCAGCCCAGTGCCTTTTCCCGGTCCTTTTGTCGTATAAAAAGGATTAAAGATTCGCTCTATATCCTTAGGGTCTATTCCCTCTCCTGTATCTACACACTCTATTACCATCCCTTGATTGTGTGGATATACATTTATAGTGATCTTACCTCCCCTTGGCGTTGCATCGATGGCATTGGATATCAGATTAATTAAAATATGCTTTAGAGATTCCTGATTTGTAATAGCACTGTATCCTTTCTCACAGTTTATTTCATAAGTGATCCCATTTTTCTGCATATACTTACACTGAAGCTCTACGATGCTATGGATAAATAAATTGATATCTACCAGCTCTGTTACATTGTCCGAAATTCTTGAAAAATTCAGTAGGTTATCGATGATTTTGCTGGCCCTGTCGATGGCAGAATCTATATACTCTAAAGATTTACTAATCAAAGGATTCTCCTCACTGTATCCTCTTATTATAAAGCTATGGTTCCGTACAATACCGAGAGGATTTCTGATTTCATGGGCAATGCCAGCAGCCAGCTCTCCAATGGCCATCATCTTATTCGCTTGTAATATCTGTCGTTTACTGATTTGCTCACCAGTTACATCATTCATTAAAATTAGTACGTTCTTAATATCTTCATCAATATCCTTTAGAGGATGTGCATCTATTTTATATATTGAGTTTTGAATATATCTTTCACTTTGATGGTGACATGCGGACTGGAGCGTTTTATTTAGTATACCGTTAAAGTCCACTGTAGAAAATGCCTCTAAGCATTGGTTCCACTGCATCCCTATTACTTGATTTTTATCCTTTCCTAAATAATCTAAAAATGCTCTATTGATATTAACAATATTACCTCTCCGATCCAAAACGATCATGTACTCTTTCATGCCATCAAAAACGATCTGTAAATCGTTTCTACTGTCCTCTAATTCCTTCGTTCTAATAACCACTTGCTTTTTTAAAGATGTACTCCATCCCATCATCAAAAGAAATGCGGAAATAAATGCAATACCTATCATTGTAAAATATCCCTTTAGTTTTTCTGTATCCAATGAGTTTACTATTGGCGTGGACAAACCAAACCATTTCTGCTGTATTTTTACCATGGTGTCTTTTTCATGTAAAGAATCGATTCCTTTATTCAGTATTGAAATTAGCTCTGGTTTGGACTTTGGTACAGCTAATACCACTTGTTTTTCATAAACAGGCTTATCAATGATTTTAATTTTGTTTTTTAGTTCCTGTTTTTGTAAATGATGAAATATTACAGGTTCATCTCCCAATGTTGCATCTGCCTTGCCTTCTGCAAGTAAAGAAAGAGCCTCACCTAAGTCTGCAACATGATGTTGTATGATATTCGGATAGTTTTCCTTGATATATTCGCTGGCATAATCCCCTTTTTGTAGTGCAATAATCCTGCCATTTAAATCATCCAAATCCATAATATTTTCTTCTGTTTCCTTTACGGCCAATACGGATCTCAAATTGTAGATGGGCTTTGAAAACAAATAATGTTTTCCCCTTTCCTTGCTTGGAAACATATCACAGATATCTGTTTCCCCTTGTGCTAACCCCTCTAGCGCATCCTCCCACAGCATGGGATAAAGCTCTATCTTTGTACCGATTTCCACAGACATCGCATTAAAGTAGTCGATCAATACGCCTTTATATTGGCCATCTGCTTCATCCTGAAACCTAAGTGGCGGTGCACTTCTGTCTG
This sequence comes from Alkaliphilus oremlandii OhILAs, assembly GCF_000018325.1. Lineage (GTDB taxonomy): Bacteria > Bacillota > Clostridia > Peptostreptococcales > Natronincolaceae > Alkaliphilus_B > Alkaliphilus_B oremlandii. The sequence continues at coordinate 3,075,798 of NC_009922.1, forward strand.
CTCCGTAGATTAAAGTCCCTTTCTCTTGAAGCCATTCTTTCTCCTTTTCCGTAAGCATATTAGAAGAGCCTATGTTAATCTCAAAGCCCTTATAAAAAATTGTAAATATAGAGAAAGTTAGTAAGATTATAATGAGCATCCAAATAATTTGTTTTTTTAATTTACCGTTCAAATAAATCCCTCTTTTTGTGTCGAATTTTTTGTTTACCATCATTATAACATAAGGTATTCTGCTTTATTCTATCGTGTCTGATTAAAAGTATTTCTATGCTTTTATACAATAAAAACAAACTATCCTGTAATCTTTACAAGATAGTTATAGTGTTAAAAAATTTGACTATTTTATTTTAGTATTCTCCTATACCTGTCCATAACGTCCTAAAATCTTTCATACGCTCTCCAAGGATATAGTGTGAAAACCACATTAAATTCTGCTTCATAATAGCCACATGAATTCCTGGATGATCGGAACTATATGCCATTTCTTTAAATATAATTAATTCCGTATCTACTTCCATATCTCTTAATCCTTTATATAGCTCATATGCTTTTGTAATTGGAACTATTGCATCCTTTTCCCCATGTTGGATTAAGGTAGGCGTACAGGCTGATTGAATATATGTTATTGGTGATGCTTTCGTATAGATCTCTGGCTCATTCCATGGATCATGTCCTAAATACATCCGAACAAAATAGGGTATATCTGTATTTGCATAATGGGTACTCCAATTCGTAATGCCACCGCCAACTGAAATCGCTTTAAATCTATCGCTAAATGTAGAACAGAAGGCGGATATATATCCGCCGTTGCTCCATCCCATAACCCCTACTCTGTCTTTATCTGCAATCCCTTTGTCAACTAGCTTGTCCACGCCGGATATCACATCATCGTAGTTCACAATTCCCAGTTTTCTGTAGTTTGCTTTTAAGAATTCATTGCCATAACCAGAACTTCCTCTATAGTTTGGTTCTAAAACCATAAAGCCTTTTTCTATAAACTGTTCAATCGGATATTTCTCATTAAAATAGTCTAGGAACACTGGAAATGATGCCCAATTTGGCCCTCCATGGATCACCACTAATAAGGGATATCTCTTATTTGCCTCTAACTCTGCTGGGGTAGATAAAACGCCCTCTATTTCAAGACCATCACTACTTTGCCATGAGATTATTTCCTTTTTGCTTTTAAGCTTCCCTTCAAAAAAGCTATTTTCGTTCGTTATCTTTTTATGGTCTAAATAGATTTCAAAAGTTTCATTAGCCATAGCTTTATTATAGGATATATGATTTCCATCCCTTGTTATAGAAGCATCCATTGTAAAGCCATCTGCTTTTCCGCTTAACACTTCCACTGTGCCATTCTCCGATAGTAATCCAATGAGATAATTCGTTTTATCCTGCCATCTAATTAAAATACCTTTAGCAGTCCACCTTAGTGGAGTAACCGTACTATCAAAACCTGTTAAAGGCTGCATTTGATCTCCACTATGAATATCATAAATCTCTAATGTACTCTCTTCTATATGGGTCTTATAGTAATCTTTTTCCTTTATGCTTGCTGCGTAACATATTTTAGTGCCTTCAGGAGAAAAGCAGACACTCCCCCGCAACAGCTTATCAATAGTCAACTTTTGTAGCCGTCCAGCTTTAATATCGAGTATGTATAGCTCTCTATTCATATAATCTTCTCCGTTTGGGCTTGGCGCGGCTATAAACGCAATCTTTTTACCATCATTGGAGATGTCAAATTCATGGATATGAAAATCCTTATCCTCTGTTAATTGATGGACCGCACTATTTTTATGTTGATCCTTAGCAAGACCATCAGAATTTTCTAGGTTTTCATATGTATCCTTTTGTATCAGTTTTTCTATTTCAATATAATACAAACAATTATTCTGATATTCCTTCCCTATATGCTGGAAATCTCCATATCGTTCCTTACGTTTTCTTATGGCCTCAGATTCTTTTGACTGTGAAACATAATAAAAACCCTTGCCAGTAGGCTCCCATTTAAACTTACTGACGCCTTCTTCTTCATCCGTAATTTGGATACTGCTGTAGCTATCCATTGACCGAACAAATATCTGGTTTTTCTTATTATGTCCTAAACTAAGATAGGCAATATCTCTAGAGTTTGGAGACCATAATGGGCATGTGCTTTCTATGTCTTCAGCTGTTAATGGATAACACTGCCCCTTATCTTTTTCATAGAGCCATACATGATTCACATATTTATTGTCTTTCCAGTTCGCTGTCCTCTTGACAAATGCTACGTTTTTGCCGTCTTCACTTATGTTTGTATCAGATAAGGTTGGTAGTGAAATCGCCTCTTCGATACTTAGATATGTTTTTTCATTCATTTTCATTAATAATCCCCCTCGTAACTATATTTCTCTAAGTCTGATAGAAACTCATGCTATCCTTTCGCTTTAGTTCCATTGAGACTTGTTGCTCTTCTCAAAATTGGGACATCCTGAATCTATATTCCTGGTTGATAATTTTGTCCAACGCCTTGCTCCCTACCCATTCATATATTTTTTTATTTTAAGACAAAAAATCATCCCTCTATGGTATATGTTACCATAGAAGGATGATTTTGATTTGACTTTATTTTAAAATAATTCAGATTTATTTAAAAGTGACAGTATAAATCTCCTTTTTATTTTTTATGTTGGTAAATAAATTAACATTAGACTACGAATAAAAATCCAAGTCGATAAACAAAGTTTGCAAAATCAATTTATAATGATATATTGAATAGAACAGAGATGAAGTAATGAACACCATTTCATTTAGTACATTATATTTTATGACTTTATAACAAATTATATTGGAGGATAAGATTATGCATGTACAAATATGCAATGAACCAAGAGCTGAAGTTTATAAAGACTTTATAGACTTTGCATTTGAAAAAAGCAAAAAGTTCTTTTTTCACATTCATAGCGGATGGTTGGATAACAAAAATACTTTTGACTTAATAAGAGAATTAAATGAACATATGATTGAAGTAATTCCAGCAACATCCTATGAGCATATGGAATACTCTAATGGTAACTTGTATGTTTTTGAGTGTAACGAGTTTACAAAATCAATATTAAAAAACAGAGTAAATGGATTATTTGAGTGGCTATTTCCAAAATTGCCAGAGGATTTATCCTTTCTAGATGAAACTGAATTTTTATGGCTAGCAACGATATCCCACGATAAAATGGCTTGGTTTAGGGCGTTAAGTCCTTCAGAAAAGGAATATTTAAGCCATGAATTAGGGCTTAACTTAAAAACATATTAAAACAATGAATAAACCAACTACTCTTCAAACCTCAAAGGTTCAAGGGTTTTATTTTCAAAATCAAATCGATAATATCCCTTTATAAGTGAGGTAATGCTGTCAATTTCAGTGATATATAGCTCTCCGCCAAGGATATACATTCTTACATTTTGGTTTAAATCTTTGACTAAAAGCTCTTTTTTCTTTCCTTTTTCATCTACACGATAAAGGTCGTACACAATGTTATTACTAATTTGTCGGGAATCAAAATAATAGAAAAAACCGCCATTATGGATAAGATTATGTCCTCCATGAATATTATGTACAATCTCTTCTCCCATACTACTAGAATCAAGATCAGTATTGCTTAAATCTATTCGATAGATAGCATCGAAGGTGGAATAATATATTGCTTCTCCATCATAACTAAATCGCTGTGGGGTATCATCCGTTCCCTTCAAAAGTTGTATTTCTTGGGTTTCCAAATTCATCCTATAATAATAAGGAATTTCGTGATCATAGGAGAAATAGATATAATCATCATCGATCCAGTTAATGAATCCGAAGTCATCTAAGGCAATACTTTCTTCGCCTGTTTTTAAATCAAATTTTCTAAAGGGATGATACATATCAGCAACATAATATATTGCATCTTTATAAATATAAAAGTTGAGCCAAGCCCCTTCAATTATAAGCTCTAATTCAGAACCATCTAAATTCATTCTATAAAGCCCTCTTTCTGGAAGCCATGTATTGAAGTAAATTTTATCATCCACTACTTGAAGAAAACGACCATACATATTACTTATTTTTTCAATATGATCTCCAGATAAGTCCATAGCATAAATCCCTACGTCGATCGCATCAAAGTCCACTGGCTCATATGGTGAAGCCGAATCATCTGCTTTCATACGAGAAAAATAAATTTTATTATTCCCCTCAACCATATAACTAAAATTATTGTAATTGGAGACCGTTGAAGAATAATCTTCTTTAACAATTTCTACTGGCACATCAGATAAACAAGCTGTTAAGGAAAGTGTAAGAAGAATAAGACAAAGAAGAACGCACATACTAGATACTTTAAATCCTATCCGTTTTTTACTCATAATGTATTCCCCCATTAGATACTAATATTATATATCTATCCATTCACTAGCTATTCTACCATATATTAGATACAAGGTTTCTTCTTGAATAGATACGTTTGCATTCTTACTTTTATACTTCATAGTACTTTTAAAGTTTCTATAATAAGTACGTTCAATCTGTAGTTATAGCAGGTTCACTAATGCTCGATTTTACTAATCCATTGTTATCCATAAAAAAACACCTCATTATGGTATATATTACCACAAAGAGGTGATCCTAATTCAATTTTTCAAAGTGATCCAACTTTATTCCAAATCACCTTCTACTAATACTACTGAAAGTTACATAGGATTAAGAATTTAAGAACAGATAAATTCTATGGAATCTACGGATTTTTATGGTTAGTATTCATCAGTCATAACCTGATTACTTTGATGAAAAACATAACCTTTAAAACATCTAAACTCAAGGATACGGGTATTAATTCACTGATAAAAAAACTAGGGAAAATTCGTGCTAAGGCAATAGAATTAAAAGATCATGTTGAGATTGCTGTGCCTAGCTTATCAGAACTGGCGAAAATATTTGTTGAAGCATTACAACCTAAGTATCTTCAATTAAGCTTCCATGCTTTTCTAAATACAGCTTAGTTTTTTGTACAAAACTTAGGTAATTATTTATAAAAGACACAAGTTATTTTATTATTTTGCTGAAATGTTTCTATATATAAATGAGCTTTAGTATATGTCTTATATTTAATTCCGAATCGCATATTAAATTTAAATCTACAATTAATTGATGTTTTCATCGTGTAATAATCATAAAAAGCTTAATACATGCTATAGCTCCAATTAATATAGCAGTTAGACTCATTAGGAAAAAAACAAATTTATTCCAACGAATAGAAGTCGGAGTTACATTTACAGGATTAAATTTCTTAGAACTTGTATACATTTTTTCAGATAAAAAATTTAAATTTAATATTGCGAATATACCTGCGGGAAGTAGCAATGAAAATAACGTAAAGAATAGAATATCGCCGAATTTTTCCAAGTAAATCACTCCTTTTATATATTATCTAGTTTCTAAGTTGTACCATTCATAATTATCTAAATCTGAAGTTTCTATCTTATCTTTAACAATATTCTGTAAATCAATTATTATATATGGATCTGCATATACTATTTCATATTTATCTTCATCTGTATTATAAATAAATAGATGAGTATATAAATATTTATCACTAGCTTTGTTCATAGCTCGTACTATTAAAATAAATGTCTCTCTATCATTTATTTGATACCCTTCTTTTAGTAAATTAACATTTATGGGTTCAGAAATTAAATAATGAGTTATTTTATTTTCTTTAATTCTTTTCCATTCATTTTTTACTGTTATTTCGGCATTCTCCATTAGTTTGTTTTCAAATTCAGTCAGTTTACTTTCAGAAACGTACTTTCTGTAATTTTCGAGCACTGGTTGCATAGAATTATCTATCTGTTGAGGACTACTACGTTTATTCCGAATTATAGTACTGTAATCAAAATAAATATTTCTGGTAAGTTCATGCATATCTTCTGCGTTAGTATCCACAAAATTGTGTTGAGCAGCACAACCCGTAGATAGAATAATCAGAATAATAAAAATACAAATTATTTTCGATTTCATATTATCACCTCATATACTAATTATTAAATCTTGTAACTTTTTTTTGTTATCTCTGCTAAGTATAGCTCTTTTTTCAGTACGTTTAAAATTAACGCAGTAAGAATTACTGAATCTATTTATCGATTTTATTTGTTTTAGATTAATTATAAAACTTTTATGAGATCTAAAAAATATATTTTTGTTCTCCAATATGTTCCAAATATTTTTCAATGTACTTTGAATAGTATATTCAGCTGTCAAAGTGCTAATAACTACATGCCTATCATTAACTTTTTGTATAAAATTTATTGAGTTAATATTTATAATCTCTTGCCTATTTCTTAATGATAATATCAAAAATTCATCTAAATTGCTATTTTTTTTTATTAAGTCCATATTGTCTTTAAAGACTGTCCTCCTTTCCTAGTATTTTTTTTAGCAAAAATAACCTGAAATGTAATATAATTTACATTTCACATACATATTATTACATTTTATGAAAAATATCAAGGTTTTTTAAAAAAAACCCAGAAATATTATAACGATTTTAAAATATAAGGAGGAGATTTTATGAAAACAAAGTTTAGAAAGCGGTTTACTGTGATGTGCGTAATGTTAATTGTAGTTTTACTTGGAAGTACGAATTCTTATGCGGCAAAAAACGATTACTATTGGAATTTGTATAAAAATGATCCTTATGTTGCAGATTATAATGTTATGGCACGTGCTAGAAGAGTTCCTGGCGGACCATCATATTATGATAGTTTGACAGGCATGGAATTTTTACCTGGATCTGGCGAAATTTTAAATTTGAGCAGTGCTACTAGAATACCCGGAGAGCCTCTTTACCAAAGGCAAGGATATAAGGCATTCTATCCACCGATGTATTCTCAATATATTCCTGAAAAAGCAACTGTAAACCTTAGTGATAAAAACACTGGAGATGGATATACTGTTTATATTGGATTGGCATTAGAAGGAGGATTTGTTGGATCTGGAGGAGCATCTGGAAACCTTGTAGTAAGTTATAATAAAGATACACAAAAATGGCATTTAGGCATTTTAGGATCTACTAATGGGAATGTAACTATAGGAAGTAAATTTGATGCAGAGTTCCATGTAGGTTTTTCTAATGGAAACACAACCACTTTATCTGGATTTGCGTATGCATCATCTGCGGAAGTCCCACTACTGGAAGGTACAATATCTGTAAATCCAGGTACGTTACATACCACTGTGGAATTTGCATTCCAAGCAGGTGCTTCAGCAAACTATTCACAGGGGATCACATATTCGTGGTATAAAGATATTGTAGTATTTGGTAATCCTTTTAGATAGAAACTTTATAATATAAATATTAATGGGGCTGTCTTAAAATGATTTGAACAATCATTTCAAGGCAGCCCCTTCATTCATTGATAAAAATATATAAGGTTAAGTTAATCATTTGAATTTGATTGAAAAATATTTCCGTATACGAATTTGCAGATAACAAAAGTTGCTCCATAGCACTGTTATATTTATAAACTAAATTAGTGTTATTCCATCCAAGCTAATTTGCTACATCATCAACTGCAGTGCCTAATCTTAAAGCATAAAATGCATAAGCATGACGAAGATCCTTGCTAGTAAATAAAGGTATACCCGCCGCACTACATGCAGATTCCATCACCTTTCTAGTCCAGTCTTTAGTAGCAGGTCGTATATCTTTAGTAGTAAGTATAAGTTTATTCATATCCCTAGTACGCATAAAAATATAATATGGTCGCTTCATATATGCTTTGAGAATTAAAGGTGAGAACAAGTTCTCTGTTAGAACTTTTTTCACTGCTTCTAATATTTTTATATACCTTGTATCTTCACCTTGGTCAATACGAATAGCGGTAAAATCTTTCTTGAAGATTATATCCTGAAGAGTAACATTTAATGCATAGGGAGTATTCCTAATACTTTTCCTAAATTAGACATAGTAATTCTTATAGGTTTTTCTTTAGATATTAACTCTAGGTATTCATTTTTACCTGCATTTAATACTTCTATGTCCCTTTTATTCCAATCTACTCTTTCATTACTTTTATTATCTATCTGCTTTCTATTTAACTTTTTAGGAAGATTATCTGAAAGCCATTTTCTATCATGTTTATAAATATAGTTATATTCTTTTTTGCAAAGTTCTCTTGTATTTGTTCTAGGCAAATTAGGATTATTAGAAATACTATCTAATATAGTATTCTTATATAATTCTATATCTATATTAGTACTATCATTTAGCTTAATATTTTCTTCAAGTTTATTCATTTTAGAATCTTTAAACCTATTTATACCAAAATACTTATCGTATTTTACAACAGTTTTAGGATCACATTTCATCAATTTAGCTATATCTCTTATACTATAATCCCTTAAATTTAAATATTTTTTTAATTTATCTTCCCACTCATACCCAAAGTTTTTTACTCTGCCTACTTTGTATCTATCGTCGTAATTTGTATCAGGGCCTTTCCTTGAATAGATAAAACCACAGTCGCATGTAAATGTTCCAACAGGCTTTCTAGTCTTATAATCAGAAGTTATTTTAAAGTTGTATATTATATCTTGTTTATAATGATCTGCTACGGGATTTAGACATGGCCATGGAGATTTACCAAATGGATTGTACTCATTATCTTTGTCTATACCTGATTCCATTATTTCTAAAAATTCTTCACCATAAAAATTTATAAATTCTTCATGCAGTTCTCTCTGCTTTATATTTTTATTTACTGATAATAGCTCCTCTTTATCAAGGAGCTCCTTATATTTTTTAAATATAGTATCTTTATCAAATTCAAAAATATTACTGGTCAATATATAATAAGCTGCCTTAGATACTTCTAATAGTCTTGAATTCATTCTTTCATTTTCTTCATATTCTACATTAAAATCCAAATACCTTTCATCAAGCCTTATGAAAGCTACTCTACTACTAATGGTTTTATCTATATCATATTTTTTAAGTTTGGCTTCATTATGAGGACATGTAAACACGCCTTTATTCCAAGTTCTTTTGCTATTAATAACGTCTCTTCTAATGGCAATAAAGGAAACTGTTCCCTAATGTAAATTACAGGATCAGAATACTCAAGAATATAAAAATAGTCCCTTTCCATATCTGAAGGAAACTCATGTTGTCTATTTGTCTTTATTCCTTTTAATCTTATTGCTCGTCCCAATGAAGAGACGTCTTGAATTAATAACCATGGTTGATATTCTTGCCCTATTCCTTGTCCTCTGCCATTTTTTATTAATTTTTTAATTTCATTTTGAGTTATAGTTCTTTTTCTTTTCCCATAAAAAAATCACCTCTTTGAGGTATTACCGCAAAAAGGTGATTTGAATTCAAACTTTTTTTCAAATGATCAATCTAGTTCAATCTTTTTGAGAAACGACAATCCTCACATTTCCCAGGCAATATTCTACTCTACCGTAACAGATTTCGCTAAGTTCTTCGGTTTATCTACATCGCAGCCCCTCGCTACAGCGATGTAATATGCCAGTAATTGTAGTGGAATTACCGATAACACCGCTGTCAGTTCATCCATAGTTTCCGGTATATAAATCACTGTATCTGCGGATTTTTCGATTTCTTTATTTGTTTCTTTCGCCACTGCTATAACATAGGCGCCTCTTGCTTTTACTTCTTTAATATTAGAAAGCATTTTATCGTATAAGCTATCCTGTGTAGCCAAAGCTACGACAAGGGTACCTTCCTCAATTAGAGCAATGGTTCCGTGCTTCAATTCCCCTGCTGCAATAGCCTCTGAATGAATATAGGATATTTCCTTTAGCTTTAAGGACCCTTCTCTAGAAACATAATCGTCTAAACCTCTACCGATATAGAATACACTTTGGTTGTTGAACTGCTTATCAGCAAGGGATTGCAGTATATTCTTATCAAATAGGATCTTCTCTGCCTTTTCAGGTAATGCTTTTAATTCCATTAGCACTGCATCGTGTTTTTCCTTTGATAAAACACCTTTTTTAATGCCCATGTTCAATGCGATAAGATACATTGCGATCAGCTGGGTAACGTATGCCTTTGTAGATGCTACCGCAATTTCTGGTCCTGCCCAGGTATAGAAAACATCGTCGGCCTCTCTAGAAATTCGGCTACCTACCACATTGGTTACCGCCATGACCCGAGCGCCCTTTTCCTTGGCCTCTCTAAGAGCAGCCAAAGTATCTGCGGTCTCACCAGATTGACTAATGGAGATTACTAAAGTTTTATCGTCCACAAAAGGGTCTCTGTATCTAAATTCCGATGCAATATCCCACTCAACAGGAATCTTTGCAAACTTTTCAATGGCATACTTTCCGATTAACCCTGCATAGGCAGCAGTACCGCAAGCGACAATCATGATTTTGTTGATTCGTTCTAGCTCTTCTTTCGTGATCTTAATATCATCTAAAACGATTTCATTATGTTCATTCAATCGTGGAGAGATGGTATCTTTGATCGCCTTCGGTTGTTCGTGGATTTCTTTCAGCATAAAATGTTGGTATCCACCTTTTTCAGCAGACTCCACATCCCAGGTTACTTCGAAAATCTCCCGATCTACTTTTTGCCCAAACTCATTTAAAATACGAACTTGGTCTCTTTCTAAAATTGCCATTTCTCCATCCTCTAAAAAGTATACGTTCTTTGTATATTTTAATAGGGCAGGAATGTCGGAGGCTATGAAGTTTTCTCCCTTACCTACGCCGACCACCAACGGACTATCCTTTCGAACAGCCACCAATTGATTCGGATTCTGTCTGCTGATGACACCGACTGCATAGGCGCCTTCCATTCTTCCTACTGCTTTGTGTACTGCTTCTATTAAATCTCCTTTATAATAGTAATCTACTAAGTGGGAAATTACCTCTGTATCTGTATCCGATACAAATACCTTTCCTTCTGAAATTAACCATTCCTTCAGCTTCATATAGTTTTCTATGATGCCATTATGGACCACTGCAATGTCTCCAGTATGGTTGGTATGGGGATGTGCATTGACATCATTTGGCTCTCCGTGGGTCGCCCATCTCGTATGGCCGATTCCTAAAGAACCTGGGATCTTCTCTTCTTTTAAATGATCCTCTAAAACACTTAATCTACCCTTGAACTTTCTTACGACAACATCGTTATTATTATAAATGGCGATACCCGCAGAGTCGTATCCTCTATATTCTAATTTTTCCAAGCCTTCTATTAAAACAGGTACGGCTTCTTTCTTTCCTATATATCCAACAATTCCACACATTTGGCTGTCTCCTCTCATTCTTCCAAAATAAAAAATCTTCTTATTCATATCTTTTTCAAAAATTCCGTATTTATCCTAGGCTCATCCCTAAAAAAATGCAACAAAAAACTAAGCCTCTGCAAGTACCTTCAAAAAATACTTTCACAGACCTTTTCACCAAGATCATTTTGTTCCACAGATTGCTCCATGGTTTTGTAGATCCGCTATCGGTGGTGAATACACCGCAGGGCATCCGCCGAAAACTCGATGAACCCTGTCCCTCGTCAACTTAGATCCTTTTCCCGATCGAAATCTAAGTTCTGGCGCTTTTCATTAAATTTTAGATTTATTGTACAATCACCATACCTCCTTCTAAATATTATTTGAGCCTAGTATTCCTTTGAAATTATTCATTGGCATTTTCTAGGGCTCCTACTATTATATGATTTGATACCCCATTGTTGTGAACTTACAAAAATAGGTATATATAGATTCTATCACATATATACCCTGGGCACAATAAATAAGAGATTTCCTTATTCCATCGATTGTATTCTATTTTACTTGCAGATATTATTTTTTCTGCTTTTGATTCAATTCTTCATTTCCATCAAATAGAACGGATTTTATTTTATCTTTATATTTTTTCCCCGATCGTTCCCCATATAAAATCATACTAAGATATTCTTCCGATGTACCAACCCGAGCTGCTAAGTTTTTCTGTGTCATATTTAATTGAAATAATCTTAGTTTTACTAACTCCCCAAAATCAGTTAGCTTTCTCTTTCTCAATTTAAACAAACCCCCTCTTATATTAGAAAACTTAGCATTCTCTTTTATAAGATATTTGTGATACAATAATAAAGATTAAGAGTTAATCACAATTAAAGTTTATCTCTTTTATCAGAAAATGTCAATGTATTTTCTCTGATTTAAGATATTTTGAGCAAGGAGGATTTTAAATGGATACAATAGGGAAAAGAATTCGAGCTGCTAGAAAGGCGAACAATTTAACCTTAATTGATATAAAAAACATTACTGGGCTATCTACTGGTAACCTTAGTGAGCTGGAAAACGATAAGTTTCTACCATCTGCCAATGCACTTATTCAATTTAAGAAATTATTTAATGTATCAATCGATTGGATCTTAACTGGAGAAGAGCCGAATTACGCTACAAATCCACAAGCCTTTAATGAAATGAAGGAAGCTTATATCATTAGCGAGTATACAGAAGATGAAATAAAAATGATTGAATCCTACAGAAAACTGGATTATGAAAGTAAACAGAACCTTAAGGGGTACTTAGCCGTCGTTCTTTCTACCATAGACAACAGGTAATTTTTTTATAACCCAATGATTAAGAATTAATCATTTAAAAACGCTATGGCTTTTTATACATTTTTTCCAATAAATAAAGGCAGGAGATCCTCCATAAATATAATAGCGCCTCCTGCTTCTTTTAGATTGTTTTATTTTTCAAGTTCTATTACAGACATCTCCTCTTTAGCCTCTACTTCCTCTACCTTTTCTTCTTTCACCGCTACAGTTGTTTCTTCTAATTTCATCTGAAGCATATTTTTTTCTTCCGTAAGCTTCGTGATCTCTTTTGTCAATTGCTTGATCTTCATTCCTTGCCTTATTTGCTTAATCAGCCCGAGGAATACTACGATGATTGCCCCTAATATGGCGGACCCCAATATGACAATGGCCTGTGATATATTAAATTCGTAAAGTAGGAATCGAATACTCACACTGTCTGCATTCTGAATCGCAAAAGCGGCAACTAAAGCTGAAAATAGTAATGATATAATGAATCTTACTTCCATATTAATTTTCATAGAACCCATCCTCTTTCGTATAGTTTATAAAAAAATCTGATTTCTGTACATATTAACTTGCTCTATCATGTGACCGATATTCCCCTCTCCAGCATAGATGGACATATCGAAGAAATCATGATCTAAGTCCGACCAAAATAATGCATGGACTTCCTCTACGAGCATTACTTCCTTATTCAATTTCCCCACATATACTTCTACATAACACTGCTGATAATAATATCTAAAGTCCATGAGATGCTTTAACTGGATATCTTCTTTCGATATTCCCGTTTCCTCGTATAATTCTCTGTAGGCTGCTGCAAATCCTTCTTCTCCAGGATCGATTTTTCCTCCCACTAAATTATACAACCCCATATAGGGATCTTTCCTTCGCTTGCACATCAGCAGTCGATCTAAATCCTTGTTATAAACCATAATGATATTATACCCTTGCATATCCATTCCTCCCAAAAGTTATATCAATAGCGAGATCAGCGGTATTGTAGCGATGGAAACAATATGAGATATCACTGCAAACTTTGATGCGAATTCTATATTGCCACCATGTCTTTGCGTTAAGATGACCATCATCACTGCCGACGGTAGGGATTCCATCGTTACAATGATATTTACGAGAAATGCTGGTGCACTTAGTGCTCTTAATATAATTAAAGTGAGTATGGGCGAAACAATCAATTTAATAAAGCAGCCGTAATAGATATCTTTATCAAAAGCGATTTCTTTAAACTTCAACTTCGTAATCTTCTCTCCCAACAGGATCATCGGCAGGGGCCCTGTCAGTGACGCCAACATGGCAATGGGTTTCTCAATGACGTAAGGTACTTGTATTTTTAGTAGAAGCGCAATTGTACCCAAGAGAATGGCTATGATGGCTGGTGTTTTTAGTATTTTTTTGAATGGAGAATCCGCCTTCTCCTTTGATAATATACCTTCTCCATAGGTCCATAGCAAAGTATGGTATGGAATCATAAATACAGAAGCATAGAGGGCAGCTTCTTGTCCAAACACCTCCAATATTAAAGGTAGCCCCATGAACCCTAAGTTTGGAAAAATTGTTCCAAAGCGAAAGGTTTGTTTTTTTTCAGCAGGATATTTTCTAAAGGCTATTTTAGAAAGTAAAATAATGCTGGTATGTATGATCAACGAGTATAGAATGGCCAATAGGAGCCCTCTTATGGTTTCCTTCGAATAGCGGATATTAAAAGATGAAAAAATCAGTGCCGGTAAAGCAATGCTGGTTAGTAGGTGTGTGATTCCATTGGATAGGGCATCTGTGATGATTCCCCTCTTCGTTGCTACATAACCCACAGCCATTAATATTCCTAATACAATTACTTGCTCTGTCACAAAGGATGCTTGCATATAAATCCTCCTTATCCCTTCGGTTTTATTATGATTGATTGATTTTGTTCCTTAACGTGACAATAGCTTCATCCAGCCTTTTTGCCCTTGTTTCCTCTTTTTTAGCACTTGTGATCTTATTTACATAGGATTTTTGATTGGTATAGGATAGCCTATTAAAAAATTCATGGACTTCCTTATCCTCTTCCAACCGTTCCATTAGATCCTGGGGGATATCAACAACCCTCGGTTCATCATCCCTTTTTAAAACAATATGAACCACATCTCCCGGCTGCTTTCCAATGGCATCCCTTATATTTTTTGTAATTCCCAACAGATGGCAATGGTGTCCCATTTTTGCTAAGGAACCCCTATATCCATAGCCATCGAAGGTTACGGAGACCTTCACCTGCCCTTTTACTCCAAATTCTGCTTCAACATTATAAGGGAATTCGATAAATGCGGCATCCATCCCTTCTTTCTTCTTGATTTCAGCATCAAATTCATAAATCTTCATCTAGAATGCCTCCCTTCTCTTTCGCTTATTTCTAAAGAACAGCTATTCCAATATATCTTTAGGAATTTCACCATGGGAGTAATATCGAATCTTCTTGCCTTTTTCTCTTGCATATTC
The DNA here is from genome assembly GCF_000018325.1 of Alkaliphilus oremlandii OhILAs. GTDB lineage: Bacteria > Bacillota > Clostridia > Peptostreptococcales > Natronincolaceae > Alkaliphilus_B > Alkaliphilus_B oremlandii. The sequence goes on from NC_009922.1 coordinate 3,090,890, forward strand.
AATCTCTTTCCTTGTACTATGTCCAATATAGCCATTCACATCAATAACAAAGATTTCATCGGAAATATCAATTTTTCTAAGATGTAAATTTCCAAGGAGCTCCGCTTGCTCTTCTGTTATTTCAAAGCCTTCGCTCTGCTCAAAAAAACCGAGGCTTATTACAATATTTCCTTGCAGTGTGAGAAATGCATTGGTTTGTTCAAATTGCTCCTTAAATTTTGTAGACCCGCACAATGTAATCACCTTCATAGGCATCCCCTTTCAAACTCCTTCATCTGTAACAAATTGTGGCACCAGTCAAAACAATAGTTTATATCTATAAATCGACAGCAAGTCGAATCATATCCATGCATTCAATTCCATTCTCTATTATTTTTTCTTTATAATGCTTTTTAAAAAAATCTCGGTCGATGCCAATAATGCGAAACCCACACTTCTGATAGAGAGCCAGTTGACCAATACTAGAGTTTCCAGTACCCACTTCTAAAACCTTTGCTTTTTCTTTTCTTGCCATATCCATTGCACTCTGCACTAAGCTCCTACCGATTCCCTTACCTTGATACTCCTCTCTAACAGCAATATTGACCAGCTCTAAAGTGAGGGGTCTCGTTCTGATTAATACGTAAATACCAACCATCACATGCCCTATGGAGGCAATGTAAATACTTCCTCTATGAATATAATCCTGGATCGTCTCCATTGAAGGGTCTGCTAGAAGAAGTAAATCATAGGGGATTGTATCCTGATCATTTAGTTTCTTTATCTTCAAATTCTCCATCGGCTGCCCTCCTTCTATCTTCATTTCACTGTGTTATCAAAAAATTTGGTCGGTTATTGTTCTATTTTACTATAAAATTTATTTTTCTTCTATTCATAATCTTAGGTTTCCTAGGTAGGATCTGTGATTAAATATAATTATATTTATTTTTACCATGCACATGCTGATATATTTTTAACGCCATTATTTTCTTTAGCTTTGGGCATTGAAGTTGAATTCATCGGTTTCTGACCAAAAAAGAATGGATTCTATAAAAAAGTAATTATTTTCTTAAGGAAAATTAATATTAATACTATACTTTTTTCTAATTTCTTGGTAATATAAAAATGATAATATTTATTAAATAATAGTCGAATAATTTAAGTTTGATATTTAACAAACTTAACCTTTGGATTCATCTTAAATTACGGCTATGATTTATTAAAATAGCAAATTAAATAAGGGGGATTTACTGTGAAGAAAAGACAAAAACTAGTTATCTGCACATTAGTCGTAGTAACTATGCTATCTGCCATGATTGGTGGACCAGCAGGCGTATTAGCTTTTGCTAATACAACATCAACTTCTGAGTTAAATCGTTTACTTGTTAAGGGCTCTATCGGTAACGACGTCAAACTTCTGCAAACACTTCTCAATAATGAAGGTGCTAATCTGGAAGTTGACGGTAGTTTTGGACCTTTAACTCTAAAAGCCGTTAAAGAATATCAAAGTAAAAATGGATTAAAAGTAGATGGTTTCGTTGGACCGCTTACTCGTGCAAGTTTAATGGGCAAAGCAGCTCAAATTCCAACTGTAACTGAGCCTACAAAACCGACTACACCTACTGCACCAACTGCACCTACTACAAAACCTGTTGAGACAACTACAACTTTAGCTCCTGGTAAAACAGCTTTAAAAATCGGAAGAGCAGACTATGCTGCTCACGGTACAAAAAGCTTTGCCAACGTTACAGTTGCATTAGTTGGTGATAAGATTGTTGCTACTTCTATCGAAGAGTATCAATTCATGGCAAAGGCTTCTAATACTGGCGTTCCTAACTCTGACAAAGACTTCGGTAAGAACTATGCAGATCCTGAAATGGTTCTAGCTTCTAAGCTTGTAAATGCAGATGCTTACAGTGCAAACATGGCTGCTAAAGCTGGTTCTACTGTTCATTTACGAGATAACTTCAAAGCCATTGAAAACTTTGTGAAGGGTAAAACTGTAGCCGAGCTTAAAGCAGTTACTGCTAAGACTCCTCAAGAAGTCGTAGATGCTGTTTCTGGCGCTACTTTAGTAGATACTTATGGATATATTAATGCAGTGGTTAAAGCGGCTGAAACAATCAGAGCTACTTTCCCTGTAGATGTTACTTCTATCAACAATTTAACTATGGGAAGAGCAGACTTTGCTGCTCATGGAACTAAGAGCTTTGCTAGTACAGTTACTGTTTTAGATGGTGACAAAATTGTAGCTGCTTCTATTGAAGAATATCAATTTATGGCAAAGGCTTCTAATACTGGCGTTCCTAACTCTGACAAAGATTTTGGTAAAAACTATGCAGATCCGAACATGGTTTTAGCTTCTAAATTAGATAATGCAGATACTTACAGCGCAAACATGGCTACTAAGGCTGGTTCTACTGTTCATCTACTTAAAAACTTTAATGCAATCGAAACATTTACAACTGGAAAAACAGTTGCTGAACTTGAAAAAACTCTTTCTAACAATACTGCAGAGCAAATGGTGGATGCTGTAACCAGCGCTACTTTAGTAGATACTTATGGTTACGTTAAAGCTATTGTTGAAGCAGCTAAGAAGGCTCCTGTATCTGAAAAAACAGCTTTAAAAATCGGAAGAGCAGACTATGCTGCTCACGGTACAAAAAGCTTTGCTAACGTTACAGTTGCATTAGCTGGTGATAAGATTGTTGCTACTTCTATCGAAGAGTATCAATTCATGGCAAAGGCTTCTAATACTGGCGTTCCTAACTCTGACAAAGACTTCGGTAAGAACTATGCAGATCCTGAAATGGTTCTAGCTTCTAAGCTTGTAAATGCAGATGCTTACAGTGCAAACATGGCTGCTAAAGCTGGTTCTACTGTTCATTTACGAGATAACTTCAAAGCCATTGAAAACTTTGTAAAGGGTAAAACTGTAGCTGAGCTTAAAGCAGTTACTGCTAAGACTCCTCAAGAAGTCGTAGATGCTGTTTCTGGTGCTACTTTAGTAGATACTTATGGATATATTAATGCAGTGGTTAAAGCGGCTGAAACGATCAGAGCTACTTTCCCTGTAGATACAGCTTCCATCAACAATTTAAAAATTGGAAGAGCAGACTTTGCTGCTCATGGAACTAAGAGCTTTGCTAGTGCTGTTGCCATCTTAGATGGTGACAAAATTGTAGCTGCTTCTATTGAAGAATATCAATTTATGGCAAAGGCTTCTAATACTGGTGTTCCTAACTCTGATAAAGATTTTGGTAAAAACTATGCAGATCCGAATATGGTTCTAGCTTCTAAATTAGACAATGCAAATACTTATAGTGCAAATATGGCTGCTAAGGCTGGCTCTACTGTTCATCTGCTTACAAACTTTAATGCAATTGAAGCATTTACAACTGGCAAAACAGTAGCAGAGCTTGAGTCACTTACTGCAACTAAAACTGCAGAGGAAATGGTGGATGCTGTAACCAGTGCTACTTTAGTAGATACTACAGGTTACGTTAAATCAATTGCAGCTGCTGCTAAATTAGCTAAATAATCGATTCAATTCATCCTTATAATACAATAAAAATCTGGGTTCCATATAGGTAATCGCCTATATCTGAACCCAGATTTTTTATTGAGCTTTTTTACAACAGCTTAAACCTGCTGCTTTTTTGAAACAGGGATCCATATTTCACTTCTAAAATTTGCTGAATCCATATCCTTACTTTCATTCCACAAAATTTCAGGACCTTCTGCTAGCTCATAATTTGAAGAAGGAAACCATTCAGAATAAATCCGTCCCCATGTTTCTTGCAATGTTTTAGGGAAAGTCCCTACAGATTCAAAAACTGCCCAAGTTGATGCCGATACTTCCAGCCCATGCATATTACTAGGACATTCTTTAGTAGTAGCTACACCGATATAATGATCCAGCTGTCCCTTTTCTTCCATTCGACCTTCATCAAAATTTGCAGAAGCCTGAATAATTCCTAATGGCTCTACGTTTGAAAGTTCTTTTAGTTCGTGGATAATTTCTTTGACATCTACCCACATAGAAGCAATGTGGGGATTAACACCCTCAAAAACGATGGGCACTCTCTTCTTAAGGCCTACAATAGAAAATCCTTCTTTTTCTTCAATACGATAATTCATTTCATTCCCTCCTCTAATTGATAGCTGGAAGGTCATAGGTGGAAAGGCTTTTAGCTGTTGTCCATTATTCCTTGCTTCTGAAGGGGTGATACCATGCAAGCTCTGAAAAGCTCTCGTAAAAGAATCTGGAGAATTGTATCCATATTTAACTGCCAAATCAATTACTTTTATATTGCTATTGTTTAGCTCAAGAGCTGCAAGGGTAAGTCGCCTGCGCCGAATATATTCTGACAGTGTAACACCCGAGAGAAAAGAAAACATTCTTTGAAAATGATATTCTGAGCATAGGGCCAATCTAGCCACTTCTTTTAAATCAATCTCATCGAGAAGATTCTTTTCGATATAACTTAAAGCTTCGTTCATGTTTTTTATAGAATCCATCAATATGACCTCCTCATACCAATATGATAACAGGAGCTTTGCAGGAGCATCCGATATTTTCTGCACAAGAATGTAGGGTTTGACAATTGTTATATTCGTATTTTCTCAAACTCCGTGATATAAACATCTGAACGAATTTGAATATCTTTTTTCTTTTTATAACCATTTTTTAAATATAAATTAACGGCAGGAAGGTTTTCTTTTCCTGTACATACGATGACCTTCTTCACATTACTTTCAAGTTCTTCTACGAAGTTTATCATTTTATTAGCGATACCCTTTCTGAAAAAAGAGGGGTGTATTGCTATTCTGTGTATATCTAAAGCATCTTCAATAACTTTATATGAGATGATTCCTGCTAAGGAGTCCCCGATTTTATACCCATAGAAAATTTCATCACATCCTTGTAAACGCTCTATGGTATCCTTTAGCGGTGGTATATCGTCGAATCCTATAATTTCAGCTTCTATTTTATATGAGATCTTTTGCAATTCTATTATATACTTCACAGTTTGTACATCCTTTAAATCTAGTTTTTCTATCACTTTTTATTCTCCCTTTACTGCAAAAATATAGTTCACTATGCTCATAACGAATCAAATTATTCGATAATTTTAATTGAAGTCAATGGAATGGTTATAATCTCATCATTAAAGTTTATAAGTACGGAAACATCCTTATAGTTCCGCTCTAAATATTTACTAGAATCAAAGGAGCCCTTATACATACCGAAGTGTGGAAATTTATCTTTTACTATTGTTAGTTTATCATTATACACTATTTGATCCTTAGCCAAAATATCAACGGAGATTTTAGAAGGTGGTTCAAAATCCTCTGTTACTAATGTAACTACTAACTGACTATTGTAACCTATATTCATGTTTAAAGATGCCTTCCATCCATCATTTTCTCCGATCATATCAACGGTCGTATTTTTTCTCATAGGAGATCTTGTACTATAAAAAATTAAGCTTACTACCACAAGTATAATTATTGCCATACCTTTTGAGAAACTTCTTCTCACCAAGACTCCCCCCTTTGCGGTTCTTATTTATCCAAAGCGAATAACATTTTACTTGCAGGCTCTATTTCTTCTCGCTTTCAAAAATTATTTGATACTCATAAGCAGTTAAAACTCCCATTTTTTCCTTTGGTGGAACTACAACTTGAATTCATCTTCCGTTAATATTATTCCATTCGTCCCCATTTCATTTCTTTACCATATTGATCGTATTTCTTTCTCTTGGTCTTGATCTCTGCTATCTCTATCTTATATACGTTGGTCCTTTTTAAACCTGATTGAATCGCCATATGAAAATATTCCATTTTTGTTGGTGTATACTTTTCACATAGAAGCTTCATAGCTTTAATTTTGTCTTGTTCGCCTTCTAATAAACTTACTTTACCTTTTACAACTGCAGATTCATATTCTGTTGTAAAAACACTGCTGATCAGTAATACTGCCTTTGATTCATCTTTCGTTATTTCATCTAATTCCTCTTTCGTATAGTTTTCTGGAATCTTTACTTCCCCAACAAAAACTACATGAACATTGGGGTTTCTCTCAAAAATTTTTACTTTTTTCCCATCCATAGCGGAATGGAAATATAACGTATTTTCATCTCTAACAATGGAAAGTGGAATACTATAAGGCTTATTTTCTTCATCTACCATGGTCATCACACCATATCTGGCCTTGTCTATAATTTCAATTCCAAACTCCGCACTCATTTCTCGATCTTTTCTTCTCATAATCTTTCCCCCAAACCCTAAATTATTTTGAATTCATTATTTACTTCATATTCTATCTAAGGAATTCAAATTCCTCAAGTACATAAATTAGAAATATCAGAAGAAAGAAAATCTTTACAACTCAATAAAGTCAAAGGGTCTGAATTTACTAAGTCGGATCGTAAGATACTGAACTACTTTTAAGAGAATAAAATTGAGAATAATTTACTATAATGATATAATAAGGTTGCCATGAATTTACATTAGTCTTAGATACATAAATTTTTATATTTTGCGAGGTGACTGATTGATGAGAAGAAAAAATGTCTTTATAGCCTGTATCCTCTTGATTATGATGATATTATCTGCTTGTTCCGGCATATCCACTCAAAGTAATCTACCTGAGCCTTCACCACAACCTACAGGTAAAATTTATTTGTACGGAGAGCATCACAGCGTAGAAAAAATATTGAATAAAGAGTTTGAGCTGTGGTACGACTATTATCATGAGGACAATATGAGGCATCTATTTGTAGAGTTTCCATACTATACTGCGGGATTTTTAAACCTATGGATGCAATCTGATAACGACGCTATACTCGATGAGGTCTATCAAGATTGGGCTGGCACCGCTTCATATTCTCCTGTTGTTAAAGAATTTTATAAAAAAATAAAAGAGCAATGTCCTGAAACGATTTTCCATGGAACGGATGTTGGACACCAGCATGATACCACTGGGCAGCGATTTTTAAAGTATCTTCAAAGTAGTAATTTAGAAAACTCAGAGGAATACTTACTTACCAATAAATCCATTGAACAAGGTAAACTTTTTTATAAGAATTCTGATGATGCCTATCGTGAGAATATGATGACGGAAAACTTCATTTATGAGTTTAACAAAATCAGTGACGAGGATATTATGGGGATTTACGGTGCAGCTCACACTGGACTTGAAGCGATGGCCTATAATGCGCCCACTGTTCCTTGCATGGCGAATCAACTAAAGCAGCATTATGGCCATATCATCCATTCGGAGGATTTAAGCTATTTAGCAAAAGAAATTGAACCTCTCAAGGTGGATACCATCCGTGTTCATGGAAAAGATTATGAAGCCTCCTATTTTGGAAAGCAGCCTCTAACATTTAAAGACTTTACATCTAGAGAGTTTTGGCGTTTGGAGAATGCCTATGATGATTTTTCTGATCAACCAACAACCGGCGATGTGCTGCCTTATAACAATTATCCCATGGTCATAGAAACAGGACAGATCTTTGTGATAGACTATACAAAAGCAGATGGCTCTAGCACCAGGCTGTACTACCGATCTGATGGGGATATATGGCAAGGTAAACCTACTACTGCAAACTTTACAGTAGAATAACTCCTTATATTACAGACAGCTGTATCTGGTCTGAAGCTAAAAAATAAAGCAGGAGATTCATAGATTTTATCTATGAATCTCCTGCTTTCAAAAAAACTTTATAGACTTATTACAAAACTTTATTTCCTTCCTATAAAATGTAATATGGAAATAAAATCATACATAACCTGCCCCCTCTTTATTTTCTACTTCTATGCAATTTATCTATTTTCTTCTGATCTTTCATAAGTTTTAAATATGCACCATCAACTAGTTTTTTCTTTTCATTGGGTGCACCTAGACTAAAGTATTGAAACACACCTAACCATTGTTCATAACTTAAAGAAGTTGGGCTATCTGAAATATTAAATCCAATATTACAAGATAAACGTTTAATTTGATTATACGAAAAAATATCCTTACATCTAGCTTTCATATCTTTTCCAATATGATTAAAGATATAGGCAATAAAATCATAATATAGCTTCTCTTGATCCTGCTCTATTAATAGGTTTTCCCTTTTTTTTATATGCATAAATACACTATCAACATTAGGAATTGGATTAAAATCTGCTCTCTCTAAACTCCTAATTATTCTAAAATCAAAATATGGCTTAAGAAGTAAAGAACGCATACTTTCTCTATTGTAAGGATTACCCGCATATTTTAAAGCTGCTTCTTTTTGAAGAATAATATATATATCCTCTGGTGAATTATAGGAAGATGTTAACTTTGATAAAATAGCTGCAGTAATATTGTATGGGATACTAGAAAAAACCTTATAACTATGTTCTTTTGGCAGTTCAAATTCCAAGAAATCTCCATAAACTATTTCTATATTCTTTATACTAGAAAGTCTATTCCTAAGTTTTTTATATATATGGTAATCATATTCTACTACGTATAATTTCTTACACTTTTCTACCAGTTGTTCTGTGATGATACCTTTTCCCCCTCCAATTTCTATAACTATATCGTCTTTACTTATATTACTTTTTCTTATTAGCTCATTTACTAACTTTTTACTGTGTAGAAAGTTTTGTGAGTCTTTTAATTTGATCTTATTCTCTTTATGAAACATTAAATCCACCACCTTCATCATATTTGATGTGGATTCATGTATTGAATAATCCCTAGCAATAAAAATAAAAAAAGCTATAGATGAATAAAGTTATCCATCTATAGCTTTTTTATTTAAAATAATATTCTTTTGTTTTTAAAGTTTTATATTGAATAATATTACTCTTTGTAAATTATAATTGTTCTATAATTAAAGAGACTTTCCCCTGAGAATATATTAAAATATAATAAAATATAAAAATAAGGTTAGCTGTATGGGTCTTCATTACAAGAATCCACTAATATAAGGTACAACAAATAGAGCCTAGAATTTAGACAAATTACCTTATATTCAATCTATTTAGTTGTATTTATCTAACAACTAAATTACGAATTCTTATTGAAGCTATACCCATTTTTCAACTCTCCTTTCAATTATTTAAGAGTATTATATCATCTTCAACTAAATTTATCAATCGAATAAGAATAGATGATTTTACCGATCGTTATTAAAACATCTCAGGAGATTGTAAGTCGAATCCGATTGAACTCTCTCTAATTAATTCTTTTAATAAATTGTCATCGACTAAAATATACTCATCTCCTTCTTCTTTTATATTTAAGCAGTGTGCATAAAATAAACATTACACCTAGCTCCTGAATAAGCGAACAGGAACAAGAGATATACAAGTATATAACTTACTATAGCAATTACAGGCATCAATGAGGACTAAACAAAATTACCCCTATGCAGTACAGGGATCATCTCTTTAAAATAGCTTAGTCTTTTTTATTGTACCCTTACCCAAAGGATATATTTTAACAAGTCTACCGCTTCTTTTATCAATCTTAACCGTGCCCATGCTGAACATGCTCTGAACCTAAAAACATGGGGATTTGATCTCGAATAAATTTTATGATGTTTTCATTCAATACATTGGGTAGAAGATGGATCTTATGTAAATCCTCTACGGGTACCCATTCAATACCAACCTGCATGGTATCTATTTCTGTAGGACTTTCTACAGTATCACGAGCCAGCTCACACAAAAAAATATGATATATTTTGTGTGCATATTCCGGGTAGATCTCTCTCACCTCAACATCTTCACAGATCTCTTCAAATAATGCTACAAATTTCTTTGGAGAAACATGATATCCTGTTTCTTCAAGACATTCTCTAATTACTGCTTCATGTAATGTTTCATATGTATTTTGTCCTCCACCAGGCAATGAATAATATGCGCCATTATATTCATCGTAGCACTTATTTAGCAATACCTTACTTTCATTAAGAATCATTGCCTTTGCTACACTTCTAATACTCAATTCTAAGCGCCCCCTTTGTGCTTCACAGAATTGTATCTTTCTATTCTATTTTACTCCATGCTTTCCTCCTACCCTAGAAAAACCACGCTAACCCCTTAGTTTAAATACCACGATACCAGCAATCATGATTAAGATACCCAATGGTTTTGTAAAGTCAAATTTAATTTGCGGGCTATCGAACAGTCCATAAATATCAATCACTGTAGCGACGATCAATTGTGTTACCAGCAATATGGATACTGAAAAAGTAGCGCCCAACAGGGATATTCCTCTCATAACACTGTAGATTATGATGACACCAAATGCTCCCCCTAATAAATAAAGCTTATTTACCTCGCCAATCCTTTTTAAGCTTCCATCACTCCATAGAACCATTGCTGCAATAGCAACGATCAATCCCGTTGCATGTACGATTACTGTGGTTTCAAATAAGCCGACTTTATCACTGACACGGGTATTAAAAACACTTTGAAGACTAACAAAAATCCCTGCCAGAATTGAGAATATGATACCTAACATAAAATTCTACACCCCCCTAAAATATGGTACCTTCTATAAACATTCCCTTACGAGAATACCTTTGTTTTTAAAGACATTATAAAAACAGGGAAATTGTAGCTTTACAAATTCCCTGCTTGTATATATTTTTTTACTTGCTTTAAGTCGTTTTCTTTGTCTAATAACAGGAAGCAACCAGGATTTAAATCTCCCGTCTACCTTCCAGTGCCTTGGTTAATGTGACCTCATCTGCATATTCAAGGTCCCCACCGACTGGGATACCGTGAGCGATTCTAGAAACCTTGATTCCCATTGGTTTTAGGAGCTTCGATAAATACATAGCTGTAGCTTCGCCTTCTATATTGGGATTCGTGGCAATAATCACTTCATCTGCGGACTGAGCAGATAAACGTACAAGAAGCTCTTTTATTTTAATATCCTCTGGGCCAATGCCTTCTAAAGGCGAGATGGCTCCGTGAAGCACATGGTAATATCCTTTAAATTCCTTTGTTCTTTCCATGGCCACTACATCTCTAGGATCCTCTACAACGCAGATTAATAAAGGGTCTCTTCTTTCATCACTACAGATATTACATACCTCTTGGTCCGTAAGATTGGTACAGACCTTGCAGTATTTTATATTTTCCTTAGCCTTTACAATTGCATCCGCTAAATTATGTGCATCTTGTATGGGCATATTGATAACGTGAAAGGCTAATCTCTGAGCCGTCTTTCTTCCAATACCAGGAAGCTTTGTAAACTCTTCAATTAGCTGACTAATTGATGCCGAATAATAGTTCATAATCGATTACCCTCATTTCATTCGTTCGGGAAATTTAGAATAATCCAGGCATATTCATTTTTCCTGTGATTTTACCCATTTCAGAAGACATCATATCATCTGCCGCACGAATGGCTTCGTTCATAGCAGCCATAATTAAGTCTTCTAACATCTCTACATCATCAGGATCTACGACCTCTGGTTTAATACTGATTCCTACAATTTCCTTCTTACCTGTAATTTTAATACTAACAGCACCACCACCAGCACTTGTTTCAAGCACTTTTTGCTCTAGCTGCGCCTGTGTCTCTTCCATTTGCTTTTGCATTTTTTGTACTTGTTTCATCATGTTGTTCATATTCACTCCACCCATACCTGGGAAACCACCTTTTTTAGCCATAAAAAATTCCTCCTTATATATTATGATTCATTATTAATCCTCTACGACTTCTAGTATATCTTGCATTTCCTTAGGCAATATTTCTTTGAGCTTTTCCAATGGATTGACTTCTTCCTGTTCTTTTACAATAAAAAGCTGATCCTCCATCACAAAGGAAAGCCTCACATTCTGCCCTGTAAGTCTTTTTATTATACCATTTATATATTCTTTTGTCTTTTCTTTATCTAAGGCTTCTCGATGGAATCCAAATCCATCCTTAAAGCCGATGATCAATACATCTTTGTCCAGCTTCACTAAATTTCCTTCCATTAAGAGAGCTTGGATCTGGGCTTTTTTCTCTTTTCGAAGTTCCTCTAAAATCTGCTGCCAGCTCTCCTTAAGGGCATCGAAATTTAGTGGTGCTCCACTATGAACAGGCTCTTCTGCCGTGCTTTCATTTGCATCCACCGATGGTGGAGAACTTTCTGGCTGTTTATATTCTTGCTTCTCCTCTATGGGTTGAGTCTTATGACTGCTACGATTCTGTGGAGTAGAGATCTGGGACTTATTATAGTGGGGCTCTACTTTAATATTACCAGAAGCTAATTTCCTCTCTAAGTCTTGAACCCGCTCTATGAGCCCTTCCAAGGAGTCATCCAGCGCCTTGCTACATAGACCTACAATACCGATTTCTATTAAGGTCTTTGGCTGTGCCGAATATTTCAGCTTGCTTTCTATATCAGAAAGGTTATAAATGAAGGACGTTATTTGATTGATGGTAAATAAAGCGCCCTGCTGACGAAGTCTATCCTGTCTCTCTTCTGGTAGCGTCAATAGTTCATCCAGCTGTACATTCATTTTCGCCAGCAAAATGCTTCTAAAATGGCTGATAATGTCCTTCATCAGTATCCCTGCATCCTTCCCCTCCATAAGAATGTCGTTAATAAGGGTCAGGACACTGGAGGTATCCTTTGCTGCAATTTTATCCACTAAATCAAATATAAATTCATAATTAACCATTCCCAATATATTGACTACGTTCGTATATGTTAATGTATCTTCCGTATAGGATATGCATTGCTCTAAAATACTGAGAGCATCTCGAAGTGCGCCATCTGAATTCAGAGCGATTAGCCGAAGGGCCTCCTCTTCAGTTTTTATACCAATATCTTCACAGATGGATTCCAGCCTCTTCATTATATCATTGATTCTCACTGGTTTAAAATCAAACCTTTGACATCTAGATAATATGGTTGCTGGTATTTTATGCGGCTCCGTGGTTGCTAATATGAATATAACATAGCTAGGTGGCTCTTCTAGAGTTTTCAGCAATGCATTGAAGGCTCCTGTACTCAGCATATGAACCTCATCGATGATATAGATTTTATACTTGCCTTTGGATGGCGGATATTTCACATTTTCTCTAATTTCTCGCACATTATCTACGCCATTGTTAGAAGCAGCATCGATTTCAATAACATCCATTATATTTTCAGTTAGGATTCCCTCACATACTTCACATTGGTTACAGGGATTAGCATCTTCAGCACTCAGACAGTTCACTGCCCTAGCAAATATTTTAGCTGTCGACGTTTTACCCGTTCCTCTCGTACCAGTAAAAAGGTAGGCATGGGCAATATTAGAAGAACTTATTTGGTTTTTTAAAATTGTGATGACTTGATCTTGACCAATTACGTCTTCAAAAACCTTTGGTCGAAATCGTCTGTATAATGCTTTGTAGGACATTGTTTCACCTTCATTTCTCTTTCTTTTACTAGTATTACCTTATAGATAACTCCTTACAATGTCAATCCTAAATATTTCAAAATCTATTTTTTTCTGAACTGTAAAAAAGAAACCTTCTCTTTTGTTATTACCACAAATATTTCTTCCGATAATCCATAGCTCTTTAAGATATCGCTGGGATAGGGATATTCCAGTATGATATTTCCTTCTTTTCCTACTCTAAACACGGTTCTTAGGGAATATGCAATGATATCATTTTTAAAATTATCGATGCCTAGAATCTCATCCTTTACCTTCAACTCTCCCATGGATTTTCCGCTATAATCTATGGTTTTAATTTTATTTCCACCATTGGAGTAGATAATGCTGTTTTTATTGTGATCCTCTGTATAAAAGGTCATATAGTCTGTGTTGCTTTTACTGACATGGGATAGTTTCCCTTTAAACTCAGTTTCCCATTTGATCTTATTGTTTTTATCCATGCTAAATATATTGCTTTCATCAAAGACTAACAAATCTCCATTCTTATTAAAAAAGACATGAATTATAATATTGTTTTTAAAGTTTTCTATGCCGAGCAAGTTTCCTTTTAAATCATAGATCGATAGATTATTTTCCAAGCGTTCTCCATTGGTACCAATGGTACTGATGGCGACTTTATCATTTGATTTCGATATCGCTAAGCCCGTTACCATTCCTTCCGATAAAGTAATCTCACTACTTTTACTTCCGTTTTCATCCAATATGGTGATGTACTGTATTGGTCCTTCTACATTGTGATAAATGACAGCATAATTGTTGTCGCATACATTGATATTGCTGTAGGGCCTTGCTAAGGTGTTTTTATATATCATTTCACCTTTTTTATTAATTCGAATTACCTGATTCTTAGCTTCGTCTACGACAAATATACTATCGGCGCTTGTCTTAATGGTTGGCCGATGGATGCTCAGATTTGCACTCCATAGCTGTTCCCCTTTGTAATTGTAGTAAATCAAGATTCCTTCCCAATATTGTAGCAGTCCATTATCTAGCTTTTCATAAATAATTTGACTGCTATGGGTCGTTTCTATTTCGTTGATTAAAGATATTGTTCCTTTCTCTGTACCAAAGATTTTTCCTTTTAAGTACTCGATGGTTCTAGGATTTGCCACCGCTATTATCCCCAATAGGACTATTGCAATCATCAATATTCTTCTTTTATTCTGCATTGAAAATCTCCTCATAAATTTTTTGTTTCACATGAAACATATCTACAAATCTACTCTTATATACTTATAATATTCCATATATTTTATAAAAATCCTCCATGACTTTTTTCTCTTTTAAGCCTTCTTTCTCTGCATATTTAAAAAATTGGAAGCAATATTCTTATATTTTCTGTATTAGAAAGTCTATTTAGGAAAAGCTAATGGTAGTTACTGCTCTTCTATTGTTGGGCATATCTCTTATTAGTTGAAGGAGGAATTCTATGTTATTATCCAATTTGCAAAAATATGATTCTTTGAATATTGATTCGCCCATGGCATCCGTAGATTTTAGTATTATGCTCTCTAAATATATTGATCTGTACTATAAGCCTCCATTTAAAGACTTTGTTATTCTTTGCATTGGAACAGATCGCTCCACTGGAGATTCTTTAGGTCCCATTATTGGTCATAAACTCACAAGTTCAATTGAAAGGTATGCCGGGTTTTATGTATATGGTACTTTAGATCATCCCGTTCATGCAAAAAACTTACAGGAGAAGATCGACTTTATATACAATACCCTAGATCATCCTTTCGTTTTAGCTATTGATGCTTGTTTAGGAAAGATCGATCGAATTGGCTTTATTTCCGTAGGAAACGGTCCTTTAAAGCCCGGTGCAGGCGTCAACAAAACCCTACCACCTGTAGGAGATATCAACATCACTGGTATTGTAAATCTATCTGGATATATGGAATACATGGTATTACAAAATACCAGACTAAGTCTCGTAATGAAAATGGCGGATACCTTGGTAAATTCAATTAAATATTCTATCTGGAAATTGAATCAACAAAGATTGTTCTTAGAAAACTAAGACATTCTATTCGTTATAAAAAATTACATAATTTCCTTAACAAAAAAGATAAGAAGAAAGGAATCGTATAAATTCTCTTCTTCTTATCTTTTTCGATTTATTTTTAAAGTTCTTGGAGATTCTTTTTATAGTATCCATTCATTATTTATTGTTGCATTTAACTACAGTTTTTAAATAAGGTTATAATAAATCCATCCTGATTGTTTCCAGATACCTCATATTTAGAATCGTCTTCAATATAAAAGGTCTGTACATCCTCCGTTGACTTTACAAAAAATAGTTGTATTAAATTATTTTCATCTTTATATTTAAAACTATGCTCTATGGATGTATAGTTTTTTATAAAATCATGATACTCTTCCAATGCAAAACCCTTTTCTTCTATTATCACACTATGAGGATACCCCACATAACGAAAATGCCAGGGTTCTTTTGATATTCCTGTGATACTTTCCTTTCCCTCTTTATACCGCTCTATGAATCCACATTTTTTTGCTTCTTCTCTAAATTTATTGAACACGCCATTGTACGGAAAATCCGGACATATAAAATCTATGTCTCTCTTATTTTCTCCCAAATCAATAGCCATTCCACTTTGATGCTCGCTTTCGTCTGGCTTCGCTACAAACTGTTGTGTAAATTCCAACCCATTGTCTCTAACGGAACTTTTGTATAAGTCTATTTGCTCTCTTCTTGAGCGAAATCCGCTAACTGGAATAATTCTGTCCTCTGAGTTGATTTTATTGAGTATATATTGAAGTGCCTTCGCCGTATTTTTATTGATGAAATGTTCACTCAAGCAATTCCCTATGGGTGTAAGATCCTTTATAATTTCTTCCTCCTTGATTTGAATCGGATGTTTTTGATTGATTAATATCAAATTTCCTCTATAAATATCCTTGCTTCTTAGCACTATCCTTTTCATAAGTTACCTCTGCATTCCTAAGTCAATCAACTTGTCCAATATATCTCTATAGGCTATTCCTGCATGAAGCAGCATATTGGGAAATCGACTTCCCGTAGTAAATCCTGGTAGTGTATTTACTTCGTTAAAAACAATTCTATGGTTTTTGTCTACAAATAAATCCACCCTTGAAAGACCACTGCATCCTAAAGCTTTATAGATCCCCTTTCCAATTTCTTTTATCCTTTCACTGAGGTCCTGATCAATCCTTGCCGGTAAATGGATCTTAGAATTCTGTAAGGTATATTTTTCTGTAAAATCAAAAAATCCATTGGGCACTTCGATCTCATCCACTGTACCAACAATTAGATCGTCATTCCCTAAAATGGCACATCCCACTTCAAATCCCTCTATATTTTCTTCTAATACGACTTTACCATCCAGCTTCAGTGCCGCCTCTATTCCACCCATTAAATCACTATGATTCTCTGCCTTCGTTATACCTATGGAAGAGCCTTCTCTAGAGGGTTTAACGTAGATAGGGTATCCTACATTCTCTGCGAACTTGTTGATTTCATCTTCTTTTGTTCGGTTATCTATGGCTATACTTTGAGGGACATCAAAGCCTGCATATTGAACAATTTTATGAGCGTAGTCCTTATCGATACAAATAGAGCTTGCTGCTACATCACATCCAACATAAGGAATTCCTGTGATTTCAAACAGCCCTTGGAGCGTTCCATCTTCTCCATTCCTGCCATGAAGTACAGGAAACACAATATCTATTTGGGTGTGTACAAATTCATTTGGATGGATTTCAATGATTTTTCGATCCCCCTTATTAGGAGAGAGCATGATTTGTCGGCAGCTACCATCTAAAAACCATGTGTTTTCCTTGATTTTATCTAAAGTGCCATTATATCGAAGCCACTTTCCGTCTCTGGTAATGCCTATTTTTATTACATCATATTTTTCTATATCTAAGTTTTCCATAACAGCACTTGCCGATTTTAATGATACTTCATACTCTGAGGATTCCCCTCCAAAAATTACAGCTACAACGATCTTTCCCACACTTCTTCCTCCTTATTAAATCGGGCCTATTTCTGACTCGATATCGTATCGAATTTCATATTTATTGTTTAGAACCAGTTCCTTAGAAACGATTTCTCCGTTAAATTGCCCATACCCAACTTTATATATTTCATTATATCGATAGATTTTTCCATTTTCCCTTGCATATCTTAAATTTTCACTCTCAACAGTATATAGAACGTCTTGAGGTTTGTTACTTACAATGGTTCCATGTATAAAATCTTCATCAAATTCAACTAAAACTTGAAAGGTTTCTTCCGTTTCATTTTTTACTTTCAAATCCAACCAACCTTCTGCAATCGTAGCATCAACTCCAACGGGTATATCCCCCTTAGGCTGGGGTATGGTTTCTGCTGAATGAGGGTTTCTTTCCACTACAGTAAGAGGTGTATGGAGGAATACCCAAAATAATAAATTACTGATTTGACAAAGGCCACCACCTTCAACGGAAGTGATTTCATTGTTCACCATAGCCAATCCCTTTTTATATTTTCCATATTTCTCTGCATTTTTCGCCAGCATCCAGAAAGAAAAAGTTTCATTGGGCTCTATGATAACTTTATGAATGGTTTTAGCAACCAACTTCAGGTTGTCCACCTTATTGAGCTGATATTGAATGTCATAGCCACTTTCCGTATTTACCATCTTTGATTTTGTTGTAAAAACTTGATGTTCTAATATGTTATGAGCCTTTTTAGTCGCATATTGATTGGCATCCAGCTTCATACCGATATAAAAGAAAACCTTCCTCTGAAGTTTTCTTATGGGTAAGAGGTAAGGAAATCTCTCCGTTAATCGTTTTGTTCTCATATTGTGCACTACCTCCAAAACTTATTTATTACTTAACATGTGTCGTTATTTAAATTCTATACAAAAATTCCTAAAATACAGTGGTCATAAACCTTAAATTTTTCTTACAATTTAAATATTGCTAGGGTTTGTTTCTTACTACGAATATAAACGAATAAATACTTAAGATTAAATATACCGATTAAAATATATAGAATTATCTGAAAAATATTATTGTATTGTTATATTAAAAATGATATTTTTATAATATACGTAGCCTTATCTATACATTTCTAAATTTAAAATCAGTTGTTCTCTAAAATTAACCTATTTACTTTATAAAAATACATGGTATTATAAACAATCCATAATGTTCAATGGAATTATAGGGGTAAAAAATGATGAAAGGAAAGGAGGGTATGATTTAGTTTATAGCTAAATCATACAAGGTTTATATGATTTATTACTTTTTAATACCTATTATGTTGCTTCCTATATTGGCTTATACATTTTATAATCTTTTCAACAAGAATGAATTGTTTAATTCCACTGATGATTTTATTATAAAGTGCCGTGAAAACAATATCATAACTACGATTAGTTTAATTGCATCAATGTTGTGCCTTTGTTACTTAATATTTTGCATTAAGGTTACTATGGATAACATAAATGGGCTATCCTATAAAGGAATTCATATAAGCCTGTTGGATTTATTAGTTCCGAATAAATTTAATTCTTTGATAGAATCTTTTTCAAATAATATTAGAGATCATATATTTGAACTTTCGTATTTATATGCTGCACGTGAAAATTTATTTTCTTCATTTTATTCAATTTTGTTTGTTTTTATAGGACTCTATTTTTACTTTATTAATTCTAGATTTGTATATATTAAAAAGGATGGAATTGTTAGGCTAGGAAAGTTCTATCCATGGAATGTAAATAAACTACATCGGTGGGAAAAGATTTTTAGTAGATATATTTTAAATGCTAATGTTGTAGATGTTAATGGAAGGTCTTTAATTATAAGTTTTATCGTCCATAAGGACAGTAAAAATGCTTTAGAAACGTTAATTAATCCGGAGTGTTTTACTAATAATTTTGACTAAATGATAAGAAATCTAAAGGTCGTATATTGTACGTTAGACATAATCCTAAGCTGGGCTAAGCCTCTGATCGATCTTTTATCCTTGCAGGCTTCGACCAACTCTTTAGAAGTATACTCGTTGCTTTGAACACTATGTAAAATCAAACCAGTTTTTGATCTCCTATAATCCTTAAGTGCCAAATTTCAGGTTTTAGTAGTTCCATCTGAGATAATTTCTTTGTCATTAAGTGTGTTTACTACAGATGTATCCTACTGTTTCTTAGAAACCCCGCAGAGAATGCCGCCGCTTTGGCATTCTTCACGGTAAGTTTTAATCGGTTTGAGGCTTAGCTTCCTTAACTCCATACGTTTATGCAAGACTTAAAAAATCATGTCCTTTATTTGACCAGAACATTGTAATTTTAGTATATCCTTACACTCAATTCTAAAGTGTTCACTGAACTTTATATATTATATAAATAGATTCTCATACCTTCTGGTCTCAATAATCTGCTGTATTTCATCTATCGTTTTATTGTTGACGTTGATTAGTATGGCGCCGTAAGCATTAGAATCCACTGAATTGTTCAGGTTCTTTAATCCATCATATATACTTCTATATACAATGGCATCAATATGGCCACCGTCATTGTAGTCTACAATCTCATATCCTCGGCTTTCCAATGCGCTTTTTATATCCTCTAAGCCTTGTTCTACTGCTATTCTTTTCAAATAAAACACCTCCTAAGACTAGTATATCTAGGAAGTGATTTTTTAATTCGCTTATTCAAATTAATTTTATGCTACACCCAAACAGTCAGCCCAGCTTAAGGGATAACTACCTCTATTGCATTGTTGATCATTTCAAATTGGATTGGATACAGATCTAAAATTTCTCCATCTGCATTGATTTTCTCTTTCTTTTTACCATTCTCCATTAAAAACTCTATATTCTTTCCCTTATAAAATTTTACTTCTTTAAATTTCACATGATTCCCTTTAAATATTGTAGGTAAAAGAAACAACAATTTTAACTTCGGCATTTTTCGTACGATACAGATATCAAATTCTCCATCTGAAAAACTGGACTTCGGAGATATTTTCATACCGCCCCCATAATAGGAGCCATTGCATACGGCAGCCAACATAATCTCTTCCTCATAAATAGCGTCATCAATGACCAATTTTGTTTTAAAGCTTTTAAAGTTTATAAGGGATTTAATTGTCCCTATAACATAGGAATAAGTGCTGGAAAAATATTTTTTTATCCGATTTGTTTCATCAGCAATTAAAGCATCTAATCCGATGCTTGAAATATTGATAAAGTATTCCTTATTGATCTTTCCTAAATCTATCGTTATACTATTTCCTTTGACCAAACTCTCTATGGATTCCCTTATATCCCTTGGGAGATTCAGCGTTCTAGCAAAATCATTTCCTGTCCCAGCAGGTATAATCCCTAATTTTTGCTTGCTTCCAACCATACCGTTGATTACCTCATGAAGTGTTCCATCTCCACCAACAGAAACAATGGTGGAAAAATCGGTATGTCTAGCTTCTTCTGCAATCCGCTTTCCTTCGCCCACCTTTTCTGTTTTCCTTATTTCATAAGTGTAGTGATATTCCTTCATCACTTCCTCTATTAAAGGTATGATTTTATCACCGTTACCCTTTCCTGCAACTGGATTCACTATAAATAAAAAAGACAACCTACGCACCTACCCTACTTGGCGAGAACTTCTGTTTCCCTTTAAATCCACTCTATCGAGGGCATTTACCTTCGCTCTTTCTAAAGCTTGAAGTTCTTCCACAGATAGACTATAATTCGATACACCATTTTTTACTGGCTTTGCATAAGAAACAGTTTCTATTCTTCCATAAATACCTGTTATAATAATTCCGTCATTATTTTCATCTAATAAAGCAATTGAATAGCTTAAATCACTTCCTGTATCATCGAAGGCATTGTACCGAATAATTCCTACCCTTTGAACACAGAAGCTTAATCGATTGTTAAAGATTTCTAGTTTTCCTTCAAATTGATTCAAACGCTGGTGGACATCCTCTATTTTATCTAAATGCTCAAATAAAATGGACTCTATTTGCTTACCGTCAGTTCCTCTTACAAGTTTTCTATATTTCTCTTTTAAATTTGAGCTGATTCCCATATTTATAATTAAAAATATAATAGTCAAGATATTCAGTCCTAAGCTTGCTATAAATAATATGTCCCTGTATTCTTCTAGTATATTTGTGATGAACGCCATTTGTATCCTCCCTTCCAATATCAACTATAATCATACTATAAACTATACCTATTCGACAATATATAAGTTTTTCCTCTATTTATAGTTTATATTTTCTGTAATTTCTACCACGAAAAACCATGTGTAAAGAGGTTAAAAGCTTTCTTTACACATGGTCTTAGTTTTGGCTATTTTTAAATGATATTAATTTTTTCTTACATCCCCTGGCCCTTACTGAACTGAATCTACATTTATATTTCTTTACAAATTTCTTTGATGGCCTCTACTGCCCTATCGATATCTTCTTTCGTATTAAAATAACCAATGCTGAATCGAACCGTTCCCTGCTCAAAGGAACCGATGGTTTTATGAGCCAGGGGTGCACAATGAAGACCGGATCGTACTGCAATATTAAAAGCCTGATCCAGTACGAAGGCAATTTCAGAGGAATCTTCCTCTCCAATATTAATAGAGATGACAGCGCCTTGCTTCTCTGAATCCTTCGGACCATAAACCTTTACCTGCTCTATTTGCGCTAAGGCTTCAATAAAATATTGAGTCAGCTCTTTTTCATGATTTCTTATTTTTTCTATACCCTCTTTTAATATAAATTCGATGCCTGCACCTAATCCAACAATGCCCGGTGTATTGGCAGTACCACTTTCATAGCGATCCGGCAGCATCTCAGGCTGTGTCAGCTCTTCTGACTTGCTTCCCGTACCTCCTTCTTTAAAGTGCAGTACATCCAGCCCTTCTCTGATATAGAGTATTCCTGTTCCCTGGGGACCCATAAGGCCTTTATGTCCTGGTACACCCAATAGATCGATATTGAGTTTGTTCACATCAATTTCATAAATTCCCGCAGTCTGAGCAGCATCGACTAAAAACAAAACACCTGCTTCCTTGGCGATTCTTCCCACCGCTTCTATAGGCATCAATGTTCCTGTCACATTGGAGCCATGAGTTAGGGCAATGAGCTTCGTATTGCTTCGAATAGCCCTTTTTATATCTTCAGGGTCGATAACACCCTCAGCGTTACATTGAATGATGGTATTTTCTACTCCTATTTTTTCTAAAGCTGTAATTGGTCTTAATACAGAGTTATGCTCCATTGTTGATGTAATTACGTGGTCACCCTTTTTTAAAACGCCTTTTATGGCTAGGTTTAAGGAATCCGTTGCATTTGAAGTAAATATAATTTGCATTGGGTTATCTATATTAAATAAAGTCCCTATTAATTCTCTCGTTTTTAAAATAGCTCTACCAGCTTCCAACGACAATCTGTGTCCAGATCTTCCTGGATTAGCTCCAGCATTTTTCATGTGATCTATCATAGCATTGTATACGTTTTCTGGCTTTGGATAGGATGTAGCCGCATTGTCTAAATAAATCAAATTATTCCCTCCCATCTTTCATTACTGTAATAAACCGATTATTCGATCTAAATCCTCATCGTTATAATATTCTATTTCTATTTTT
Source organism: Alkaliphilus oremlandii OhILAs (assembly GCF_000018325.1). Classification (GTDB taxonomy): domain Bacteria; phylum Bacillota; class Clostridia; order Peptostreptococcales; family Natronincolaceae; genus Alkaliphilus_B; species Alkaliphilus_B oremlandii. Next base: position 3,113,938 of record NC_009922.1, read on the forward strand.
CCTTTTTTGTTCCCTTTAATAATATTTACCTTCGTTCCAAATATGGATCGAAGGCTCTCTTCGATTGCTGCCACATGGATATCTTTATTCTCATTCTTAGTTTTCTTATGATTTTCTTTTATCGCATTATTTAAATTCTTAACCAGTTCCTCTACCTGTCTTACACTTAAGCCTTCGCTTATTATTTTCTCTGCAAGAAGATACTGCCGATCTAAGGGCTCTATGCTAAGGATGGCTCTGCCATGACCACCACTTAGTTTTCCTTCGATAATGAAGTCGATCACCCTCTGATCTAGACGAAGAAGTCTTAATATATTGGCCAAGTAGGAGCGGCTTTTCCCTAAGGCTTCCGATAATTCTTCCTGTGTCACCTTATATTGCTGTATTAAATACTGGTATGCCAGAGCTTCCTCAATTACATTTAAATCCTGCCTTTGTAGATTTTCAATGAGGGATACTTCTAATAATTGTTTCTCACTATAATTTTTTACAATGCAAGGAACTTCCTTTAGGTCGATTAATCTCGATGCCCTTAGTCTTCGTTCCCCTGCTATTATCATATATCCCTTTGCAGTTTTGGATACAATTAATGGCTGTATAATGCCATGAATTTTTATAGAATTGGCTAGTTCTTGGATACTCTCTTCGTTAAAGCTTTTCCTCGGTTGATTTGGATTGGGGTATATTTTATGGATAGAAATTTGTTCTATTTTTTCCGTTGTCACATCTTGTTCGATTTCATTGAAACTTATCATGTCTGGAATAAGAGCCTCTAATCCCTTACCCAGCCCTCTTTTTTTCCCTTTTACCATCTATATCACATCCTCTTCTAAATCTAAAAATTCCTCTGCTAGTTCTGTATAGGCTTCCGCACCCTTTGATCTTGCATCATAATAGATGATGGGTTGCCCAAAGCTGGGTGCCTCTGCCAATCTGACGTTTCTCGGTATAATTGTGGTATAGACCTTGCCCCTAAAGTAATTTTTAACTTCATCTACTACTTGAATGGAAAGGTTTGTCCTACCATCGAACATGCTCAGTACAACCCCTTGAATCTCTAAAGAAGGGTTTAAATTCTTTTTGATCAGCTGTATGGTATTCATCAGTTGACTTACACCTTCCAATGCATAATATTCACATTGTATCGGGATTAGGACACTATCCACTGCCGCTAAAGAGTTGATGGTCAATAACCCTAAGGATGGTGGACAATCGATAAAAATATAATCGTAATCCGCTCTGATTTCATCAATAGCCTTTCTTAGCTTTATTTCTCTATTTTTCATGCCTGTCAGCTCTATTTCAGCACCTGCTAACTGTACGCTGGAAGGAATCAGGTGTAAATTTTCATATTCTGTAGGGAGGATCGCCTCTTTGATATTGGTTTCTCCAATGATAATATCGTAAATCGTATTTTCTAAGGTGTTTTTATCCACTCCTAATCCACTGGTTGTATTTCCTTGTGGGTCTATATCAATAACGCAGACTTTTTTCCCTTTTTCAGCAATACATGCACTTAAATTCACATTGGTGGTGGTCTTACCAACGCCACCCTTCTGGTTAAAAATAGCAATTACCTTTCCCAATTTTCTTCCCCCTTTAGGCTTAGAAGTTTTGATACTATCTAGTTCTATAAAAATTTCAATTAACCTTCTCGTTTTACAAATTTGATTTGTCTAAATATGGTTTTAAAATTAAGCACATGGATCAAGTTCCCTCATAATTCGAGATGTTTCCATATATCTTTGAAAAAAAAGATTACCATAATAGTAATCTTTTAGCTCTTCGGTATTTTCACTGTGACTTCAATATATTCGCCCTTATCGATTTCTTTAAATTCTGCATTGCCCTGCTTTTCTTTAATGACATCGTAGGCCTGCTTTATGGTATTGATATAGATTCTATAATTCATAAAGCTTCTGATTTTTTGCTTCGGTGTAACCTCTTTTTCTTTGCCAATGTCCTCTAGCATGTTTTTTATCAACTGCTCTGTTTTCTTTACATTGAATTCTTCTTTGATGATCTTGTTTAAAGCTTTCTCCCTAAGCTCATCATCAGGAAGCTTCAGCAGTGCTCTCGCATGTCTTTCCGTCAACCCATTCTCTAATATCTTTTTCTTAATATCCGGCCCTAATCTAAGTATTCTCAATTTATTTGCAATGGTAGATTGATTTTTTCCAACCTTTTCAGCCAGTTCTTGCTGAGTAAAACCATGATCTTCAATTAAATTTGCATAACCCTCCGCTTCCTCTACAAAGTTGAGATCTTCTCTCTGCAAATTTTCTATAATAGCTAAAACCGCTGAATCCGTATCGGTATAACCATGATTGATAATTGCTGGTATGGTTTTTAACTCCGCTAGCCGAGCCGCTCTTAATCGTCTTTCCCCTGCGATTAATTCGTATCGGTCTTCGCCTATTTTTCTGACGCTGATTGGCTGAAGTATACCGTAGGCCTTAATGGAAGCACTTAACTCCTCTAATCCGATTTGGGAAAAAGTCCTTCTTGGCTGATAAGGGTTTGGAATAACCTTCTCTACTAAAATCTCCTCTACTCTTCTCTCTAAACTGTTCATCTATCGTAACCCCTCATTTCCATAGCGAAAATACTGATTTTAATACTATATTTCTATAAAACTTTAGGGACTCCTGCCATTTTTTATATTATTTTATAAAATTCATTCAACAAAATCCCTCAGTCTCCTGTTATTTTATCGGTTCTTTGCTCGGCTTTCCTGCTTTTCTAGGATATTTTGACGGAGTTTGTTTTATTTTCTTTATAACCAGGATATGGTGGGTAATATCGCTGAAGGGTAGGTCCACAGAAATCTGCTCAACCACTTCTCCTCCCAATACTTTTATGGCTTTTTCTGCATCTGGCAGCTCTTCTATAATTTGAGGTCCTTTTTGACAAATAAAGTATCCCCCTACTTTAACAAAGGGTAGGCAGTATTCTACTAGAACATTTAAAGCTGCTACGGCTCTAGACACAGCATAGTCGTATTTTTCTCTATAGTCCTTGCTTTGTCCAATATCCTCTGCTCTGCCGTGTACAAAGTCAACCTGCCCGAGCTTCGTTTCAGCACACACTTCCTCTAAAAAGCTAATCCTTTTTCTTAAAGAATCTAATAGGGTAAGCTCTATGCCCGGTAAGGCGATTTTTAGTGGAACTCCTGGAAATCCAGCACCAGTTCCAACATCAATCATCTTTCCTTCTCTTTTTAAATACTTACTTTGTATGCAGGATAGAGAGTCTAAAAAATGCTTGATCATAACGTCTTTTTCTTCTTCTATGGCAGTTAAATTCATCTTTTGATTCCATTCCAATAAAATATCCTTATACTTTATGAGCTGGTTTATTTGAGCATCTGTAATTTCTATATTTAAACCCTGGGCTCCTTCTTTCAAAATATCTTTTAGCTCCATTACTCAACCTCCCCTTTTTTACGTCTTTTTTGCTCCAAATAGATCAATAGTACAGAAATATCCGCTGGGGATACGCCGGAAATCCTAGAAGCCTGTCCTACAGATAGGGGTCGGATGGCATTAAGCTTCTGTCTAGCTTCTATTCTCAATCCATCGATTTCGTTATAATCGATATCCTCCCTCAGCTTTTTATTCTCTAGCTTTTTAAATTGATCGATTTGTCTCAACTGCTTTTCAATATAACCTTCATATTTAATCATGACTTCACATTGAAACTGAGCATCCTTCATTAAATCCTGAGGCCTCGTTCCATCGATTTCTTTTATATTTTCATAGGTTAGCTCTGGACGCTTTAATAGATCATAAAGAGACATTCCTACTTTAATTGGAGTGCTTTCTGCTCTTTCTAATACAGGGTTTGCAATCGTTGGCGATACATTGGTAGTTTTTAATCGCTCCATTTCATTTTTAATATGCTCTTTCTTTAGAAGGTATCGCTCATATCGATCTTCCTTCACTAAGCCTAGGGCATATCCCTTTTCTGTCAGTCGAAGATCTGCATTATCCTGTCTTAAAACTAGGCGATACTCCGAACGAGAAGTCATCATTCGATATGGCTCATTAGTTCCCTTTGTTACCAGATCGTCAATTAATACACCGATATAAGCCTCTGATCGATCTAATATAAAAGGGTCTTCTCCTCTTATTTTTAAAACAGCGTTGATGCCGGCCATCAATCCTTGTGCTGCTGCTTCCTCATATCCAGAGGAGCCGTTAAATTGCCCTGCACTAAACAGATTATTGATATGTTTTACCTCTAAAGAAGCCTTTAATTGCGTTGGGTCGATACAATCGTATTCTATAGCATAAGCAGGTCTCATGATAATTGCATTTTCCAGTCCAATAACGGATCGAACCATTTGTACCTGAACTTCTTCCGGTAAGCTTGTAGAAAAACCTTGGATATACATTTCCTTGGTTTCTGCCCCCTCAGGCTCAATAAAAATTTGGTGAGATGGTTTTTCACTGAAGCGAACGATCTTATCCTCTATGGAAGGACAATATCTCGGACCAGTACTTTCAATATCCCCTCTATACATTGCCGATCGCCCTAAGTTTTCTTTGATGATTCGGTGGGTCTCCTCTGTAGTTCGAGTTAACCAGCAAGGAATCTGTTCTTTTTCTAAGGCCTCATTCATAAATGAAAAAGGGACGATCTCTTCATCTTCAATCTGAACACTTACCTTTGAAAAATCAATACTGTCCTTATGGATTCGAGCTGGAGTCCCTGTTTTGAACCTTCTCATATTGCAGCCTAAAGCTTTTAGCTTTTCAGACAGATATAGGGCAGGAAACAATCCATTGGGACCGGATTCATAATTGACCTCTCCCATGAAGATCTTGCTTTTTAAATAAACACCCGTAGCTAATATGACAGCCTTTCCATAGTATATGGCTCCAGTTTTCGTAACGACACCCTTCACCGTATTGTCTTCAACGATGATATCCACTACTTCACCTTGCAGTAGGTGAAGATTTGGTTCGTTTTCTAGCATTTTTTTCATCTCTATATGATATCTGGTTTTATCTGCTTGGGCCCTTAGAGAATGTACCGCTGGTCCCTTTGCAGTATTTAACATTCTGCTTTGAATAAATGTTTTATCGATGTTCAGTCCCATTTCTCCACCGAGAGCATCAATTTCTCTTACTAAATGACCTTTTCCAGTTCCACCAATGGATGGGTTACATGGCAGCATTGCGATTGCATCCAATGACATAGTAAGCATCATTGTACTGTATCCCATTCTCGCAGTGGCTAGAGCGGCTTCGCATCCAGCATGTCCTGCCCCTACTACGACTACATCATAATTTCCTCCGTTGTATGTTATCATACACTTGCCTCCATTTCTTTTTCACGTGAAACATTACTTTCTAAGTACCTGAAATTCTAAGCGCAGCTTAGTGTTGAGCGCCACATAAAGTTTATGCATATATCCGAACAAACTTTATTTTGAGCACTTGAAACTCTAAGTCCCATCTAGAGTTCAGTGCGACATAAAGTTTGTGAGCCTAAGTGAACAAACTTTATTTTCCAATACAGAAATTCTTAAAGATATGATCGATGATATCTTCCTCTACAGTATCTCCCGTAATTTCTCCTAAAGCCTTCCAGCTATTTTTTATATCCACTTCAACAAAATCCAACGGTAGTTTTTGCTCTATGGCTTTTGTACCGTCTATGATGCTATCTAGAGCTCTTTCCAGTGCGTTTTTATGTCTTACATTGGTAACTAACAAACTATCCTTTGCCTTTGCGCCACCTTTATAGACCATTTCAGCTAAAGCGTCTTCGATTTCCTCTAATCCGATTTCTTCTATCAAAGATACCTTGATGATCTTTTTATCTTGGATGATCTCTTGTATCGGAGTTAAGTTTAATTTCTGCTGAAGGTCTGTTTTATTGATGATAACGAGCGCTCTTTTATTTTCAATGAGCTCTATGATTCTTAGATCTTCCTCTGTCAGTTCTCTAGAGGCATCTAGCATAACAATAATTAAATCCGCCAGATTAAATAGTTCCTTGGATCTTTCTACGCCGATTTTTTCTACAATATCCTCTGTATCTCTTATTCCAGCTGTATCAATTAATCTCAGGGGAATCCCTTTGATATTTAAATGTTCTTCTATAATATCCCTTGTGGTTCCTGGTACATCTGTTACAATGGCTCTAGATTCTCTAACTAAAGCATTTAGGAGAGAGGATTTCCCTACATTTGGCTTTCCAACAATTACTGTGCTTAGTCCCTCTCTTATGATTTTCCCTGTATCTGCAGTATCCAGCAGCTTCTGGATGTCACCTTCTACTTCCAAGCTTTTATTGAGTAAGTAGTCCAGTGCCACCTCATCTACATCGTCCTCTGCAAAATCGATGGATACTTCAACATGGGCTAACATATCCAATAGCTTTTCTCGAACCTTTGCCACCTTTTTAGATAAGGAACCCTCTAGTTGACTCAATGCTACGTCAAAACCCTTTTCTGTTTTGGCACTAATCAAATCCATAATAGCCTCTGCCTGTGCTAAATCAATCCTTCCATTTAAAAATGCTCTTTTTGTAAATTCCCCAGGTTCTGCCATCCTTGCTCCTACTCTCAAAACAAGCTCTAGTATATTCTTTACAGGAATCATGCCACCGTGACAGTTGATCTCTACAATATCTTCCCTAGTATAGGTATTGGGTCCCTTCATATAAGAAACTAACACTTCATCAACAACTTTTTCTGTTTTAGGGTCAATAATATGGCCGTATGTGATTCTTCTTGATTTATATTGACTTAATACTTTATGGTCCTTTGACTTAAATATTTTGTCGATTAGCTCAATGGCTTTTTCTCCACTGATTCTCACGATGCCGATCCCTGCTTCTCCGGGAGCTGTGGCAATGGCTGCAATGGTATCATCTATATACATTTTTTTCACCTCTATTTATATTTTATCTTAACAGTATTATATCAAAGTTTAACATATAAAAAACCCAGTTTTCACTGGGTTTGATCTATTCTATCTATTTTTTTAATGCAATAACAACTTTTCTGAAAGGCTCTTCCCCTTCACTGTAAGTCTGTATATAAGGGTTGCTTTGTAAACTAGCATGAATAATTCTTCGTTCATATGGGTTCATCGGTTCTAGGGCAATGGTTTTTCCAACTTTACGTACCTTACCGGCCATTTTAGCAGCTAGTCTCACCAAAGTTTCTTCTCTTTTTTGTCTGTAATTCTCGGTGTCTACAAATACCTTCACATATTTATCGCTGGTTTTGTTTACAACTAAGCTTACGAGATATTGTAAAGAATCTAAGGTTTGACCCCTACGTCCAATAATAACGCCCATTTGTGGACCCTCTATATTAATGGTCAGCGTATCATCTTTTTGTTGGATCGCCATTTTAACTTCTAGATCCATTGCTTTAAATAAATCTTCTAAGAATACTCTCGCACTGTCTTCAGGTCTATCTAATACAGTTAATTTTACTTTTGCTAATTTTGATCCTAAAATTCCAAGAAAACCTTTTGTAGGTAGTTCCAGTACTTCTACTTCAACTTGTTCTCTCGTTTTGTTTAATTCCTTCAAACCTAGCACTATGGCTTCTTCAACTGTTTTACCCATTGACTCTATAAATTTCATACTATTTCAGCCCCTCCTTCAATTCTTTCTGAGGACGTCTTAATATTAACTGTTGTATTGTTTGGAATACGTTACTTACAAACCAATATAAGGTAAGTCCTGCTGGAAAGGTTTTCCCCCACCAAAAAATCATAACTGGCATAAAATATGTCATTATTTTTTGAGTCTGATCTGCAGATTTTCCAGAGGTTAAGGTTGCACTAGATAAGTAAGTTGTTAATCCTGCAAGTATTGGTAGAATCCATGGATCTGCAACCGTTAAATTGGGAAGCCATAAAAAGCTGGTATTGATGGCTTCGTAAGCTGCCTGAGATCCAAAAACATAGGTGCCCGGTTCTCTTACAGCAGCGAATAGTCCAATAATAATAGGGAATTGAATTAATAAAGGGAGGCAGCCACCAAATGGGCTTACATTATGTTCCTTATATAATTCCATGGTTTTAATATTTAATTGCTCAGGGTCATTTTTATACTTTTCCTGTAATTTCTTTAATTTCGGTTGTATTTCTTGCATTTCCTTCATGGATTTATTCTGCTTTATTGTTAAAGGTAAAGTCAATAGCTTGGTTACTATTGTAAATAGAATAATGGACAATCCATAATTATTTGTTAAATCAAAAATAAGCTTTAACAATGCACCAAATGGTCGTGCTAATGCGTTCAAATTTATAACCCCCAATATATTTTTAGTAAATTATCTAAGAGGATCGTAACCTCCAGGGTGGAAAGGATGACACTTTAATATTCTTTTTAAAGTCAAGTAAGTCCCTTTAAAAAATCCATATCTCTCATACGCAGCCATACTATAAGCAGAACATGTAGGATGAAACCTACAGCTTGGCCTCTTTAAGGGCGATATATATTTCCTATATATCTGAATCAAAAATATACATAGTCTCGACATCTTCTGCCCCCACTACACTGCACTATTGATTAGATTCATCTTTTTTAATAAATGTAGGATTGCACTTTCTATTTCCTTATAACTGGCATCTACGCATGTATTCCTTGCTACGAATATAATATCATATCCTTGTTTTACTTTTTCATTATTTAAACGATAGCTCTCATTCAACAATCTTTTTACCCGACTTCTTATAACACTTTTTCCTACTTTTTTGGAAACAGTAAAACCTACTCGATTAAAATTATATCCATTTTCTAAAATATAAATAATGAGTAGTTTATTCGCCATAGATTTTCTCTTTTTATACACTTTTCTGAAATCTTCATTTTTTCGTAGTCTATTTATGGCCTTCATTTTATTTCACCAAACCCTTCTAACTACAGAAAAAGGCCACAAGTGCGGCCTCTTATGCAGTCAGTCTCTTTCTGCCTTTTAATCTACGAGCTTTTAATATGTTTCTACCAGTGCTTGTTGACATTCTTTTTCTGAAACCATGCTCTTTAGATCTTTGTCTCTTCTTTGGCTGATACGTTCTTTTCACGAAATACACCCCCTTCAAGTACTGCATTAAGTACTATATCTAATTAAATTTTAAAAAACATTTTTCATAGAAATAATAAGACCTCATTTATTTTTGAGTATATTACTAATAAATTATATCTTCAAAGCATATCCATGTCAAGAAAAAAACCATAATACAGTATCAACCAGTATGTGGATAAAAATATCCACACAAAAACATATTGTGGATATTTTTATGTTTGCTGTTGAAAAACCTTTGAAATTTTGATATTATTTATTTACCTGTTGATAATTTGTAAAACTATATTCACATTATCCATAGTTATTCACAGTTTGTGGATAACTATGTGAATAACTATATAAAAATTAACATAAATCTTTAAAGAAACCTTAATTTTAAGGGTTTTATTTTGTGCATATTACATTTTTGTATACTGTGGCTATTTATATTTTAAAATATGTCCATACTTTTATTAATATATTTATCCACATGCAATTATATTCCATTGTTAATAAAAATAAATGAATTTATTTCTCTTATTAGCATATTTTTTTGTGGATAAATATATTGATAACTTTTT